>NZ_FYEK01000075.1 GCF_900187885.1 Thermoflexus hugenholtzii JAD2
TCGAGGCTCCCCAGGAGGTCGCCGCCTAATGCGAAAGTCCACACCTCTTGACGAAACCTCGCCAGAAGCCGCCTCGAAACGACGGACACCCCCGGATCGCCATCAACCCAGAGGAGGTGAGCTATGAGCACGGGCACGTTGGATCGGATGACCGAGCATCTCCAATTCCTGGGTTACGAGATCGCTCGCGAGGGTGAGCTGATCTTAGCCAAGCATCCCCGTAAGTTCAACGTCGTCATGAAACCGGTGGGAGGTGGGATCCTGATCGCCTCCTTTTTCACGTGCGCCGATGAAGCCAAGAGAGATCGAAGCGGATATCTCGAGATGATCAACACCCTAAACGCCCAGGCGGTCCTCGCCCGCTTCTACGCCGATGAGGATTCCGACCTCCGCATGGAAGCGTGGCATCCAGATGCTTACGATCGGCACACTTTTAGCGCGTTCATGGAACTGTGGGATCACGACGGCGGGTTGCTTTTAGAGGCCCCCAAGGTTGAGCGCTACCTGAAATAGCCGGGATGAACAGAGCGGGAGGGGGACCGCTTCCTGCAGTCCCCCTCAACGGGCATCCCGGTGAAGAATCTTTCCGAGAAGCGGATCCGCTCTCAGCGGCCTTCCGGCCGGAGCATCGGGAGCTGGGCGAAGTCGTCGGGGCCCAGGCGATCCAGGTTGGGCTCCTGGGAAGGCCGGTAAGCGGAGAGCAACGCTTCCTGGGTCGGCGACCGCCCCGCCGGCCAGGCCAGATCCAGGATGCGCGTGTGGTTGGTGTCCGCAGGCCCCCCACCCAGCCGCCACTGGGCCGCCTGCGGCAGCACGTCCCGCACCCGCCACACCCCCGGCGAGGGGAACCCCTCCTGGCTCAGCACCGCCGCCAGGTAGGCCGCCTGCCGCGGATCGAAACCCGCCCCGAAGATCCGCCGAGGTGCCCGCAGGAGCACCGTCCGTTGGTTCGGGTTGACCGCGATGCGCAAAGAAGCCCCCGGGACCGGCTTGGGCTTCCCTTGCTCATCCGGAGCATAGACACCGGGCGTCCACCCCTCCGCCCACAGGGCGATGTCCCACCCGAATCCCTCCGCCAGGGCCGCGTTCCGCCCAGGCAACAACAGCCGGGCGCCCGTCCCCTTCCCCGGATCCCGGTCGATATAGATGTCGAGGGTCTGCAGCGCCAGGCCGTTCGGGGAACCCCAGGGGTTCGGGATGGGGCCATAGAACTCAAAGCGGAAGACCAAGTCCTCCCCCTCCTCCCCAACCTGGAACCGCTTGAGATCAAAGACCTGAGGGAGGAAGACCGGATCCGTGGGATAGGTGTAGCTCCCCGGCCCGTGGTCGTCCCCCTCCGGATCCTCGACGTCCAGGATGACCTGGGCGAGGCCGAAATCCGGGATCTGAAAGCGGGCCACGCCGGAGGCCGGGAGCCGCACGGCCCCCTGGGGCCCCGAGGCCACCACCGCCCAGAGCAACGGATCGCCCGCTTGTAGGTTCCCCAGGGCCCTCTGCGGCACCGCCAGCTCCAACGTCCCCTCCCCCAGCCGCACCGAAAGCTCTCCGGGGGCTGGCGACCACCCTCCATCCGGTGTGGCCTGAAGGAGCTCCGCCGTCACCTTCTCACCCGCGCGGACCACCTGAATGGCATGGGTGGCCCCGAACCCCAACGGGATGCGCGGGCCGGCCGGATGGGCGGAGAAACCGGAGCGCCCGGCTCCTCCGGGGGCAGCGATGTAGAAGCCGAACGCCACATCTCCCTCCCAGGCCCCATCCACCCGGGCGTAGAGATGCGTGCGATCGGCCCCGATCCAGAACTCCCGCAGCGCGGGATCGGAGCCCGTATAGCGGGCCGCCGCGTCCCACTCCCCCGGGGTCGCCCGGCCGTCCAGAGCGGGTGTGGAGGGCCCGGTGAAGGGCGCCGCCGGCTCCGCCACCGGCGGCGGGACGATGGGGACGGCGAGGGAATCCGGCACCGGCTCCCCCAGCGCCTCATAGACCTGCCGGAGCAACATGCGGAAGGCGTCGTCGAAGTAATCATCCTGCCCGCTGTCCTGATCCGTCCCATACCACCAGAACCAGTCGGACCCCTCCGCCAGGAGCATCGCCTCCCGCGCCCGCTCCAAGACCTCCGGAGTGGCCGGCTTACGTCCTTCTTCATACTCGCGTAGGGCCTCCCGGGCGCGCCGGAGCGCGGTCCATGCTTCCCGTTCCTCCGCTTCGCCGATCCAGGTGTCATAGTTCGGGCTGAACCACGCCCCGGGGAAGAGCTTCGGGAGCGGCCGCGCGGCCTCCGGGAACATCCGCAGGAACTCCGAAGGCGTCACCGTGCGGATGGTCCGGCTCTCGCTCAGCCGCCGGTAAAGTCCGTGCAGGAAGGCCTTGCCGTCGTTCTCGTAGTATTCCCAGGCGTTCTCGCCGTCCAGGATCACAGAGACCAGCAGGGGGCCCTGCACCCCTTTCTCCCGCGCCTTCTCCCGGATGTTCTCCAGGCGTCGGATGAAGTCCTCCGCCGCAGCCTCCCCAGGCATCCCCGAATAGGTGAAGCCGATCTTGTCGGAGAGCACGCCGTCGCGGAACACGATGAACAGCGGCCGGCCCTGAGGATCCGAGAGCCGGTAGGGGCGATAGAGCAGATCCACCTCCTCCACGGTCTCCCGGGCGTCGCGGGTGAAGCCACTCAATCCCAGGGAGCGAGCGAGGACCGGCTCCCCGGAAGCCATCCAGAGGAAGCCGGCATCGGCGACCATGGGGACGATCTGCTGGGCGACCGCCCCTTCCGCCGGCCACAGACCCCGAGGCGGCCGGCCGAAATGGGCCTCATAGAGCGCCACTGCCCGGCGCAGATGCTCCCGGGCGTCCTCCGGGGCGATGAACGGCGGGTCCGGCAGCAGGGCCTCGGGGTTCCCCACCCGCGCGAGATCTGAGTAGATCAGCAGGGGGAGGATAGGATGGGCATACGGCGTGGTGATCACCTCGATCTGCCCGGCTTCCTGAAGGGCCTTGTGAAGGGGAAGGATCTCCTTCAGGATGCGCCGCGTCTCCTCGAAGATCACCGATTTGTCGGCCTCGGTGAAATCCCGGCCCTTGCGGACCAGATCCGCGAGGGGCGGCCGGGCCAGGAAGTCGGGATCCATCCAGGCCAGGTTGAAGAGCACTTGGAGATCCCGGAAGTCCTGCACGGTGAAGGATTCCAGCGCCCGCTCGATGGCCGCCGGGTCAGCTGAGCGCCCTCGCTTCTCGAGGAGCTCGCGATAGCGCGGGAAGCGCGGGATCACCCGCTCCCAGTTGGCGTCGAAGAAACGCCGCAGGAGGAAGCGCTTCTCGTCCTCCGTGAGCGCCTCCGCGGGCTTCTCTGAGAGGGCCCAGTAGACATCCTTCGCGCCCCCCGCCAGATCCTCCAGCTGGCGGATCAGGACGGGGGTGAGATTGAAGGTCACGTGGACGTTGGGGTATTCCCGCAGGATGGCGGCCATATCGTAGTAGTCTTTGGTGGCGTGCACCCGGGCCCACGGCCGGGTATACAGGCCCGTCTGGGGGTCCTTCGGATAGAAGGGTTGATGCTGATGCCAGATCAACGCCAGGTAAAGGGGGGCTTCCTCAAGGGCCTCCGTCGGGGTCGGCGACGGCGGCGGCCACGTCGGCGTCGGCCGCGGGGTCGGCCGACACCCCACCCCCAGCGCCCACAGCGCCAGCAAAAAGATCCCCCAGCCCCGGATCCGCATCGCACCCCTCCTGTCGTGATATGCCCCACGGACCGCCTGTCATGCAGTCCTTTTCACGCGTCAAGCGCTTTTGTAAAGCGCTTTAGCAATATAAGGGCCTTCCGGAATTGTGTCAATCCGCAGCTGCTGTGGGGTCTTCCGGAACCCGTCGAGATCGGAGGATTAACGATATCCCAGCTCCCGCAGTCGAGCGTCCAGCCAGGCCATCTCCTCCTCAGAGAGAGGAGGAGGCGGAGGGGGCTGGCGATAGTCGATCTGCACCCCATACGCCCCGCGCTCGTAGACCGTCGCCACCGCCGCCCCCAGATCCAGCGGCACATCCGGGTCCGGTTCAAGGAGGGGGACCGGCAGCACCGGCAGGGGATCCATCAACCGTATCGGCCACACCTCCACCGTCGGGCGGCGATCTGCCCGGCTGAGGAGGACGTAATACGGAGCAGGCGGCACCGGATCCTCCAGAGGGGGCCGCTCCCCGCCCCGCAGCAGATCGATCTCCATCAGATGAACGGCGGACCGCAGCAGATCCCGCCGCTTGCGCAGGTAATCCGCATGGGCCTCGTGTCCGACCCGCTTGTTCACCGGCGAGAGGATCTCGATCACCGTCACCAGCTGTCCGGTGTCCGTCTTGCGGATCTCGACGCTGTAGAGGCGCAACGGCACCTCCAGAGGGATCCGGCTTTTCGCCGGAGCCGGCGGGATGGCCACGGAGGTCCCGGCCTCCGAGGAAGGAGAAAGCCGGTGGACCGACACATCCGGCCGGACGATGTGGGTCTCCCCGATTTCCACCACCTCATACGTGATCGAGACCGACAGGCGCGCGAAGTAACGCGGCGTGATCCGCTGGTTCAACCGGGCTCGGATCTCCGAAGCCAGATCACTATGGAAATCCGGCCACAGATCCGGCCGCTCCAGGTAAGGGTCCATGCCCGGGAAAGGGGAAGGCACGCCCAACCTCCCATCTTTCGACTCGACCCTCATTATAGCAGAGGGGACTTAACCGCTTGAACTGCGGATCCCCTGCAAGCCGATTCTGCATGATTTCCATCGAAGACGCATAAGCTCGGGGCGCCTCCCCGAGATCCTCCCGGAAAGTTGCGTTCCCTCCTCCGCGCTTTTATGATGAAATCGATAAGCGTTTCGACTCCAAAGATCGCAAGGCGCGAGCGGAGCTTCAGGAGGGGTCATGGGGGAGACACGGGTGCGGTGGCGGGAGTGGGGCGAGGAGGCCTTCCGGGAGGCGCGGGAGCAAGACAAGCCCATCCTCCTCAGCATCTCGGCCACCTGGTGCCACTGGTGCCACGTGATGGACCGGGGCATTCCCGGCGATCCCATCCACACCGGAACCTATTCGGACCCCGAGATCGCCGAGCTCATCAACACCTATTTCATCCCCATTCGGGTGGACACGGACCGCCGGCCGGACATCAACGCCCGTTACAACATGGGCGGATGGCCCACCACCGCTTTCCTCACCCCGGATGGAGAGATCCTCACCGGGGCCACCTACATCCCTCCGATGCAGATGCGGCAGGTCCTCCTCCAGGTGCTCCAGTATTATCGGAGCAACCGCGCCGAGATCCAGCGCAGGATCCAGGAGATCGCCCGCCGACGGCAGGAAGCCGCCCGCCCGATGGCCCGGCCCGGCGCCCAGCTGTCGTGGACGGTCCCGCTGCACCTGATCGGGCTGATCGCTCGAGCCTACGATCCGGTCTACGGCGGCTTTGGCGAGGCCCCCAAGTTCCCCCACCCCGAAGCCAGTCTGCTCCTCCTGGTGGAATACGTCCGCGGCGGCCGCCGCGATGAACGGCTGGCCGAGATGGTCCGCCGCACCCTCCACGGGATGGCCGAAGGCGGGATGTATGACCATGTGGAAGGCGGATGGTTCCGCTACTCCACCACCCGCGACTGGAGCCTCCCCCACTTCGAGAAGATGCTGGAGGACCACGCCCGGCTGATCGTGGTTTACCTGTATGCCGCGGAGGTCCTTGAGGACGAAGGACTCCGGGAGCCGGCGGTGAAGGCCCTGGACTACGTAGAGCGCACGCTCTATGATCCGGAGCGCGGGGTCTTCTGGGGTAGCCAGGACGCGGACGAAGAATACTATGCGCTCTCCCGACGGGAGCGGGCGATGCGCCCCCCGCCGGCGGTGGATCGGACGGTCTACACGAACTGGAACAGCCAGATGGCCCTGACGCTGCTCATCGCCGCGGATATCCTGGAGGAAGACCGGCTGCAGGAGACGGCCATCCGGAACCTCGACGCCGTATGGGAATGGACTTTTGACGCCTCCACCGGCGCCCTCGTGCATTACGTGGACATCCACGGGGAACGGGCGGACGCGAAGGGCGTTCCTCCGCTGCTGGGGGATCAGGTCCACTACGCCCGGGCGGCCCTCGCCGCCTTCCAGCGGACGGGCGAGCGGCGCTTCCTGGAGCGGGCTCTTCAGTTGCGCCCGTATCTGGAGTCCGCCCTGGCGGACCGGGAGGGCGGCGGCTTCTTCGACCGGCCCGAGGATCCCCGAGCCATCGGCGCCCTGCGGATCCGGCAGAAGCCCCTGGAGGAGAACGCCGTCGCCGCGGAGTTCTACCTCACCCTTCACGATCTCACCGGCGACCGGGAGGCGCGAGCGATCGCCGAGCGGGCGCTGCTGGCCTTCGAGCAGGACTACGTGAAATACGACTTCGCGGCAGCCCCCTACGGGCTGGCCGTCTACCGGGCCATCACCGAGCCGGTGCGGATCCACGTCATCGGCCCGCTGGAGGATCCAACGACCCGGCAGCTGCTGGCCGCCGCCTGGCGCGGGGATCCCTTCGCCCGGGTGGTGATCCCCATGGATCCGGAGCGCGATGCCCCGGTCATCCAGGCCCAGGGCTTTTCCACCGATGGGCTCCCGGTCGCTTATGTATGCCTTGGGGATCGCTGCCTGGCGCCGGCCCGCACGCCGGAGGAGCTTGCGGAACGAATCGCTGCGCTCGCGTGATGGAGGAGGATTCCACGATGCCGTGGCGTCGGCGGGACGTGTTGCGATGGCTCGCGGGCGGGGCGATCGGGGCGGCCGCGGCGGCCTGCGCCCGGCGGCTCCCCTCGCCGGAGATCTCTCCCGAGGCCACGCCCCCGCCCACCCGCATCCCGGTCTGGCTCCCGGGCCCGGAGCGTTGGGAGATCGCCTCCCCGGTGCCCATCACACCCACTCGGGAGTTCTTCGAGGTGAAATACAGCACCATCCCCCGGGTGGATGTGGAGACCTGGGCCCTGGAGATCACCGGGGAGGTGGAGCGCCCCCTCCGCCTGACCTACCCGGAGCTCCTGGCCATGCCGGCGGTGATCGAGATGCGCACCCTGGAGTGCATCAGCAACCCGGTGGGCGGGGACCTCATCGGCAACGCGGTGTGGAAGGGGGTCCGGATGGCGGATCTCCTGGCTATGGCCGGGGCCCGCGCCACCGCCCAGGAGGTGGTCCTTCATGCCGCCGACGGCTATCACACCAGCATCCCGGTGGAGCTGGCCCGGGATCCCCACTCCCTGCTGGCCTATATGATGAACGGCGAGGTCTTACCTCTGGAGCACGGGTTCCCGTTGCGGGCCCTGTGGCCGGGCCGTTACGGCATGAAGCAGCCGAAGTGGATCACCCGCATCGAGCTGATCCGGGGGGAGCACATCGGCTACTGGGAGGCCCAGGGCTGGTCGAAGGAGGCCATCATCCAGCCCAACTCCCGCATCGACGCGCCCCGGCCGGGGATGCTCCCGCCGCAACCGGTGGAGATCTATGGGATCGCCTTCTCCGGGCCGGTGGGGATCGAGCGGGTGGAGGTCAGCACGGACGACGGCCGAACTTGGATGGAGGCCGAGCTCATCCGAGGGCCCACCCCCTACGTCTGGACGGTCTGGCGCTATCGCTGGGAGCGCCCGGAGGAGGGGGAGCACGTCCTGCGGGCGCGGGTGGTGCAGCGCGACGGTCGGACGCAACCCCGGGGACGTGGCCGGCTGTTAGGCGGCACCTTCCCCGATGGCACCGACGAGCAACACGCGGTCCGGGTGGTGATCCAACGGGGCGGATGATTCCTTACACCATCGGCCACGGCACCGAGCGCCAGGGCCCCGGGTGGGGGAAGATCGGACGCTCCAGCAGGGCCGCCGTCCGCCGTTCCAGGGCGGCGATCTCCGCCGGATGCAACAGGGCGGCCAGCTCCGCGCGCAGCCCCTCATCCTCCCGCAGGCGCCGATGGAAAGCCCGGATCTCCTCGAGGATGTCCTCCGGGATGGGTTGTCCCCGGTAATCCCAGATCACCGTCCGCAGCTTCGGCTCGACGTGGAAGCAGATCCCGTGGTCGATGGCCCAGATCCGCCCGTGGCGGTCCCGCAGGCAGTGGCCCGCCTTCCGGTCGGCGTTGTTGGTGATCAGATCGAAGGCTGCCAGGCGCATCAGCACGGGCTGCAGGGCGGGATCCTCCCGGAAGGTGAAGTAATTCTCCTCAGGGTCCGCGTCGATGTAGAGCTGCAAGGCCCCCCGCCCATATGGGCCCTGCTCCCGCAGCACGGTGGGGGGCACCAGCCCCCAGCCCAGGGCCTCGCTGACCACGTAGGCGGCGACTTCCCGATAACACAGGGTGCCGTGGGGGAAATCCCAGAGGGGCTCCTCGCCACGCTGCGGCTTGTAGACCGCCAGGCCCGTCCGTTCCCCGTCGCTCAAGGCGACCAGGAAGGTGGCGTTGGACCCCCAGGGGATCAGCCCGAGGAGCCGGATCTCCCCTTCCCGCAGCCATCGCAAGACGATCTCCTTCGGGGTCTCCGGGGGAAGGGGGTCGGGGATCCGCCGCGCGGTCCCGGGGCGAGGGCGACGGGTCGCCATCTTCCGTGCTCCTGGAACGGTCCTTCCATCCTCCGATCAGAGGCCTTCAGAACACGACCGCCTTGCCGTTACGGCGGGGGCAGATGTGTCCTTCAGGGTCGATGGGGCGGCCGCACAGCGGGCAGAGGGGACGGCCCCGGGCGACCACGTCGGCGCCGTGGCGGCTGAGGGCATGCATCTGCTCCCGGGTCGCCCAGAAACGGACCACCCGCAACCGGTCCGGGTCCTGATCCTCCTCTGCCAGCTCCTGGATCACCAGGACCACCCAGTCCCCGCGGGGTTCGTAGCCCAGCCCCATGCGTCCGGCCCGGAACAGGGGCTCCAGGGGTTCCTCCAGCTGCAGCTCGGACTCATCGGGCTCCGGCCCCAGGGGGCGGGGGTATTTCTCGTTGATCTCCTCCAGGAGCTCCTCCAGGGAATGGGCCAGGGCCCGCACCTGTTCCTTCTCGCAGAGGATGGTGACCAGGATGTCCTCCTGGCGGGCCTGGATGTAGAACGTCCGCCGTCCAGGCTCGCCCACCGCATCCGCGGTGATTCGATCCACCGGCCGCAGGTCGTAGATCAACCGTGGCATCTCCGCCCTGTTTTCCGGGAAAGGTGAGGGCCTGACTTGGGATCAGCGCTTGCGCGCCTTCGAGAGATAGGCGAGATCCTCCAGCGGCCACTGAAGGGGGCCCGTGTCGTTCAATCGCAGGAGCAGCGGGGGCCCCTCGGCCAGCCAGAAGATGGTCACCGAGGCCGGGGCGATCATCAGCCGATGGTAGAGATCCAGCGGCATGCCCAGGTAGTAGGCGGTGACGGCCCGGATGAGATCGGCGTGGGTGAACAGGGCCACCACGTCCCGGGGATGGCGGGCGGCGATGGTCTCCACGGCGCGGACGGCCCGGGCGATGAGGTCGACCATCGCTTCCCCGCCCGGGAAGCAGGCCCGGCTGATCGTGCCCACCAGGCGTTGCCAGGCCTTCTGACGGCGCAGCCGTTTGAGGGATTTGCCCGTCCAGTCCCCGTAGCGCACCTCCCCCAGCTCCGGGACGATCTGGATCTCCAGGCCTTTGCGGCGGGCCAGGGGCTCGGCGGTCTCCAGGGCGCGCTCCAGGGGGCTGCTGTAGATCGCCCGGATGGGGAGCGGGGCCAGGCGTTCCGCCAGCGCCTCCGCTTGCCGGCGCCCGGCCTCGTTGAGATGCACCCCCGGCGTCCACCCGGCCAGCCATTTGCCCATGGCGTCGTTGGCCGCGTGCCGGATCAGCAGGATGATCGCCATCCGCGTCGCCTCGGCGAAGTTCTTTTCCTCAGTATAGCACAGAGCGAAAGCCGCCTCGATAACTCCGAACCTCCGGTTCTCGATGACGCAAAGGGTCGCGGCGAAAGCCGCCCCTGCCAGCATTGGTCTTTGTAGGAGGGGCTTCAGCCCCGAACCTCCGTTTTCGATAGCACAAGGTTCGCAGTGAAGACCGCTCCGATAACCCCCAACCCCTGGTTCTCGATGACGCAAAGGGTCGCGACGAAAGCCGTTCCTACGAAAAGACAGGCTTTGTAGGAGGGGCTTTCGCCCGACCTCTCCTCTTCGATCCCAAAATGTTCGCGGCGAAAGCCGGCCCTGCGGAAAGCCTGAGCCCCGAGCCCTGGCCCTTAAGCCCGTGGCGGGCAGGATGAACGCTCCTGGGGGCAGGCTATTGACAGTGCCTTCCGCCATCGGATAGAATGGCCTCGAACGTTCCGACGATGGCGGGCCCCGGCGAACATCGCGCATGGCCCCGGGGCCTCCGCTCTCCTCCATATCAATCCACCATCAGGAGGGAGGCGATGACGCACATCATCACCAGCCTGTGTTTGCGCGACGGTGCCTGCGCGCAGGTCTGCCCGGTCGAGTGCATCGTCCCCGGCAAGCCGGAGGATCAGTGGCCCTGGTATTACATCGACCCCGACACCTGCATCGACTGCGGCGCCTGCGTCCCCGAGTGCCCCTACGAGGCCATCTTCCCCGAAGACGAGGTCCCGGAGGCCTACACGATGAAGCCGGGCCAGGTGCGCATGATCATGCGCGCGCCGGGGGACATCGAGCGCTACGAGGCCCAGGGCGGCGAGGTGGTCAACCTCCGGGAGGACATCCCCTTCAACTACAAGTTCTACAAGGAGGGCCCGGGCTACAACGCCCGCAATATGTGACCTCCCCTGCCCTCGCCCTCGTCCCGCCCGGCCCGGGCTGGGCCCGACGGCTCGCCCGGGCCGGGCGGCGCCCGCCCTCAGATGGGACAGGATTCGCGAGAAGACGAGGTGAAAGCATGGCGCGCCCACCGGTCGTCCAGCGCATCGAACTACACAGGTTCCGGGGGATCGAATCCGGAAGCGTCCCGCTGGCCCCCTTCACCGTGCTCCTCGGCCTGAACGGCAGCGGCAAAACAGCGGTCCTGGAGGCCCTGTATCTGGCCGCCAATCCTCGAGAAGGCGAACTGATCGTCGAGAATCAGGATCCCGTCGGTCGCTCTCCGTTGCGTCACGTCTTCCGGCGGCACGGATATCCGGCTCTGGAAACCGCCGATCTGGAGGGTCGGCTGGATTTGACTACCCAAAAGGAAAAGAAGGAAGAGGAAGGGGCCACGGGGATCTTCCACATCGCGCAGCTGGTCTTGAACCGCCCGCGCTGGTTGAACTACCGATCCGCGAACTCTTCGGAGATCCGCCTGATCTCGCCCCACACAGAGATGACCCGTAGCCGCTGGGAGCAGATGCTCCGGGCTGCGTTGATGGATCCGGAAACCGGCGAGGAGGTCGAACAGCACCTTTGGTTCGGCGAAGATGGAGCGCCCCCGATCTTCGAAGCGGGGCGGGATCGCTGGATCGCCGACCGGCTGAGGGAGATCTACGCCCTGAACCCCCTTCGGCTCTCCGGTGGGAAAGGCGGAGGCCCAGGGGAAACCACGGTGTGGGCGATCTTTGAACACGGATCCGCCGTCCCCATCCCCGGGATGGGAGATGGGATCCAAGCCGCGTTCCGGGCGCTGTGCATGCTGGCGATCCTCCCCGAGGGCCTGTTCCTCTGGGACGAGCCGGAGGCCCATCAGCACGCGGACGCGATCCCCCGGCTGATGCAGGCCATGGTGGATACGCTGGCCGAGCGCGATGGCCTTCAGATCGTCCTGGCCACCCAGAGCCTGGAAATCCTCAAGGCCCTGCGGGACATCTTCATGGAGCGGTCGGATCAAGAGGTCTTCTCCATGGTCTTCCTGCGCCGGGACGAGCGAACCGGCAAGCTGGAAAGTCCCTCTTTCTCGCTGGAGGATCTGGACCTTATGCTTCAAACTGACCGGGATCCTCGCACGCTGCTCTTCGGCCGTCAGACCCCCGAGCGCCTCGGGATCTCCGATGAGGCCCTCCAAGAGATCCTGAAGCTCTTTCCGCATCGTTGAGTCGCTCCGGAGGAGGAGAGATGGCCGTGCAGAACGTCCTCTCTGATCCCAGCGATTATGTGCTGATCATTTTGGAGGTGAAATTATAGATTTGCTGATCCGTCAGAACTTTCCAATCCCCACAGTCAAATTTGCGATCAGACTGATCGGCAATCTGGCAGGCAATTATGGTTCTAATGGCGATATAGCTGCCAAAATCATCGAAAATATGGATGATGGACTATTTCAAAAACAATTTGGCCGACTTATTGGGTTGGTTCAGCATACTAAAATCTAAACCATGATCAAACCCTTCCCAGGAGCCATCGTTCCCAATGAGCGCGCCGGATCCCTTCTCCGCGGCCTTTCGAGGGCTCTGGTTGATCGCCGGGCTGGATCTGGAACCGGATCCGGAGACCGCCTCCCGGCTCCGCCTGGCCGAGGCGTTGAGCGCCGGAGCCCCGATGCCGGCCGACCGCCGACCCTCCGCCCTGATCTCGATCTTCCACGCGGTGGAGGGCGCCAGCGGCCCTCCGCGTGTGTATCCGCTCCTCCCCCTGAACCGCCAACGCGAAACCCTCTTCCCAAAAGAAGCAACGCCGGAGGATCCTCCGGAGCTTGCCCTTCGCAACCTGGAGGACGACCTCAAAAAGCGCTTAGAGGAAGCCCTCCGGGACGCCCGGGAACATCCGCCTGCCCGGGTGGCCGGCGCCATGGGCGCTCTGGCCCGATTCGCGTGGTGCCTCCCCGGCCCCGCGCCGGATATCTCCCTCTACGATCACGGCCGCACCGTGGGGGCCTTTATGGCCCTGCTCGCCGAGGCCCCCCCGGAGGGCCTGGCGCCGTGGGAAGCAGCCCTGCAGGCCGGATCCGAGGCACCGGTTGACACGCCGCCGGTGGCCCTCCTGGTGAAGGGAGATGTCTCCGGCATTCAGCGCTTCCTCTACCAGGTGACGGGGAAGGGCGCGGCCCGCGGGCTGCGGGGCCGCTCGCTCTACCTGCAGCTGCTCAGCGAAGCGGTGGCCCTCTTCGTCCTGCGCCAGCTCCGTCTGCCCC
Organism: Thermoflexus hugenholtzii JAD2; assembly: GCF_900187885.1. NCBI lineage: Bacteria > Bacillati > Chloroflexota > Thermoflexia > Thermoflexales > Thermoflexaceae > Thermoflexus > Thermoflexus hugenholtzii. The sequence continues at coordinate 12,999 of NZ_FYEK01000075.1, forward strand.
TCACCAACCTGCTGTACAGCGGAGGGGGACATTTCCTCCTGCTGGCCCGTCCCTCGGATGAGACGAGATTGCCGGAGATCCGCCGGGAGGTCACCCGACGCCTGGCCGCCTTCCACGGCCCCTCCCTCGCCCTGGTCCTGGCCGCTGTCCCGATCCGCCCCCACGAGCTGCACGGCGAAGGCCTGCAACAGGCCTTCGAGGCCCTCCACCGCCGCCTCGCCCAGGCCAAAGCCCGCCGCCTGGAAAGCCTCCCCCCGGAGGATTGGGAGGCCTTCCTGGTCGGGGAGCAGCCGGATTCCTCCCAGCGGTCTGAAAACCCGGCGGATCACGCCGAGAAGTGGACGGATTGCATGGTGTGCGGGATCCGAGGGTTCAAGGGCGAGGAGATCGTGGTCGAGAGGGAGGGCCGCAGCAAATGCAAGCGGTGTCGATCCCTCGAAGACCTGGGGCGTGCGGCCGTGGATCTGCAGGCCATCGCCTGGATCGAGCGGGAGCCCCTCTCCCTGCCCGACCGGCCGGAGCGGGCCGCCCCGTGGGAGAAGGCGTTGCAAGCCTTCGGCTTCGCCGTCTCCCTGTTCCGCGCCTCCGGGCCCAAGCCCTCCCCGGAGCCTCCGGAGGCAGGCTGGGCGCTGGTCTGGCTGGTAGAGGATAGTCCCGATCTCCGAGGGCGCATCCGCCGGGCCCTCGGGGAGCGGCCCATCGCCTTCTTCCCCCACTTCCTCCTGCGCCGCGCGCCTCGGGTGCGGCCCGAAGACCCGGAGCGCTTCCTCCGCTGCTACGACGATCCCGACGAGATGCCCGAAGTCGGCGACGTGCGGGACTTCACCATGCTGCAGCATTCCTCCCGGGGCATCCAGCGCCTGGGGGTGCTGCGGGCCGATCTCGACGGAGCCGGCGCGCTGTTCAGCCGGGGCCTGGGGAAGGCCATGCGCCTGGCCCGTCTGATGGCCCTCAGCAGCGCCCTCTCCCGCTTCTTCGAAGGCTACGTGGAAACCCTCTGCGAGACCGTCGAGCGAGAGACCGGGCGCCCGGACACGCTCTACGCTGTCTACGCAGGGGGAGATGACCTCTTCATCGTGGGGGCCTGGGATGTGGTGGCCGATTTCGCCGCCCGTCTGCGCAGGGAGCTGGCGGAATACACCGGCCATCACCCCCGCCTCACCCTCAGCGCCGCCCTCACCCTCCACGACGGCCGGGAGGCCGTTCACCTCTTCGCTGAGGAGGCCGGCCGCGCCCTGGAGGAGGGCGCCAAAGCGTATCAACGCCCCGATGGGAAAGCCAAGGACGCCCTGCGCTTCCTCGAGCGGACCCTCCCCTGGGGCCCTGAAGAGGCCTTCTGGACGGTCCTCGAGTGGTCGGAACGGTTCCGCCAGGGGGTGGAGCGCGCCGCCGCCCGCCCTCGGCCGGGCCGGGGCCGAGGCCTGCTCTTCGCCCTCATCCGCTGGGGCACGCGTCCGCAACGGGCCCGCCCGGCGCTTCGAAAGGGACCCGGGCAGCCCATCCTGGTGCCTTGGATCTGGCACGCCGCCTACTTCATCCGCCGCTGGCAGGACCTCACCCCGGCCGAAGATCCGCTCCGGGAGATCCTGGACGCGATGCGCCGGGAGTGGGACCGGTGGGACGAGCAGGGGGGGCCGATCGCCCTCAGCCGCCTCCTTACGGAGATCTGGACGCCCGCCGCCCGCTGGGCGGAGCTGCGGACCCGCCACGAGGAGGGATGCGCCCGCCAACCATCCGCCGATTCCGTTTGAGGAGGGAAGCGATGGCCGGGACAGCGGAATTCAACCTCCAGGACATCGACCGGATCATCACCCAGGAGGATGCCGCAGAGCTGCTGGTGAAGGTCAGCCAGGCCCTCGGACGGGAGCTGGCCCGACGCAAACTGACCACCCACCAGCTCCGCAACCTCTTCGGCGAGATCCGCCGCATCGAGAAGGAGTGGCAACAACGGCAGGGCCAGGGCGACAAACTGGACCCGACGACCTGGCGGCGCCTGCAGCTGCTGAAGCCCCGCATGGCCCATCAGGCCGCCCGCCTGCAGGATCGGGGCCACGCCATGCAGCCGCTCATCGAGGTCATGGAGCGCGCCATCGACCGCATCGAGCAGGATCCGGAGCGCTTCCGACGGTTCGTGGACTTCTTCGAAGCCATCGTGGCCTATCACCGCTTCTATCAGGAGAAACGCTGAGAAACCCGGGACCCTCTCCCAACAGGAGGCGAAGATGCCTACGGAACTCCGGTTGCGAGGGCGCCTGTTCCTGGACGCCGAGATCCACGTGCTCACCGGGTTGCACATCGGCGGGGCCGGCGGCAAGGTGGCCATCGGCGGCGTCGACAGCCCGGTGATCCGCGACCCGATCACCGACGAGCCCATCCTCCCCGGCTCCTCCCTCAAGGGCAAGATGCGCAGCCTGCTGGAGCGCTGGGGCGGATATGAGCCCAATCATGCCATCGGCCAGGCCCGCATCCACGTCTGCAAGACCGAGGAGCGCTACCGGAACTGCCCGGTATGCCACATCTTCGGAGTCCCCGGGGAGATCTCCTTCGCCTACCCCACCCGTCTGGTGGTCCGCGACGCCTTCCTCACCGATGGGAGCCGGGAGGTCCTGCGCCGCGCAGACACCGACCTGCCCTTCACAGAGGTGAAATGGGAGGCGGCCATCGACCGCGTCACCTCCGCCGCCGTCCCCCGCCAGATCGAACGCGTGCCCGCCGGCGCCGTGTTCCGGGCCCCCCGCATCCGCGCGTCGGATGCCTCAGACGAAGCCCACGGCGCCCTCATGGTCTACCACATCTACTTCCCCCAAGACCTGGAGTGGTTTGACCACGTGGTGGAGGCGATGGGGCTGGTGGAGGACGATTACCTGGGCGGCTACGGATCCCGGGGCAGCGGCCAGGTGGCCTTCCGCCGCCTGCGGCTGGGCCACAAGATCGCCTCCCCGAGGACGCCCTATCCCGAGGACATCACCTGGCTCGGGGATCCCAGCCCCGACCTGACGGAGTTCCGTCGACAGCTGCCCGAGCTGCTGGGTCAGATCCGGCCGCTTCTCTCCTCAGGCTGACGGCGGCGGGGAGGACGCCCGATGGCCATGGCGATCCGTCAGGTGACGTTCTATCGCCTGCGGCCGCTCTCCCGCTTCTTCCGGGTCGGTGATCCCTTCGGGGGGGAGAGCGTCCGGGAGTTCATCCCCTCCGACACCCTGTTCGCGGCGATGGTGGCCCTGATCGCCGAGCGGGGCGGGCCTGACGCCGCCCGGGCCTTCGTCCAGCCCTTCGCCGAACCGGAGCCGGGGGGACCGCCGTTCCTGCTCACCGGCGTCTTCCCCGCCCTGGTCCCAACGGACGGGCCAGCCCTCCGCTTCTTTCCCCGTCCAGAGAGCTGGGGTCTTCGGATGGAAGCCGAGGCCCGGCTGCGCCTGCGCGGGCTCCGCTGGCTCTCCGAGGGGCTCTTCCGTCTGGCCCTGGAAAACCGGGCGCCCCAAGAGGCGGATCTCCACCGCCTCCACGAGGGCCACGTGGGGATGTTAAAGGAAGAGTGGCGCGCGCTCCCCCAGCGCCTGCGTCGGCTCCTCCCGGAAGATCGCCCCCTCTGGGAGGTGGAGCGACGCCCGGCGGTGGCGGTGGACCGTTACGGGCGGGGGTCGGCTCTTTATCGGATCTCCGCTGTGCGCCTCCCGACCGACCTGCCGATGGGAGGCTGGATCGCCATCGCCTGGAATTCCGGAGCGGACGGACCCGCCGGGTCCGGGCGGAGGTGGCAGGAGTGGGCGGAGGAGGTCCTTCGGGAGCTGGGCGAGGGCGGCCTGGGGGGCTTGCGATCAAGGGGAGGAGGGGCCTTCCAGATCGAGCCGGACCCGGGAGGGGAGCTCCCGGTGGGGAGCGGGCCCGCGGTGGTTTCCCTGGCGCGATACCTCCCCGCTCCAGAAGAGCTACAGGCCGGGGCCTTAGAAGGGGATCCGGCGGCCTACACCCTGGTGGAGGTGGGCGGGTGGATGCGGACCCCCGGCCTCGGCCCGGATCGGCCGCGGCGGACGGTGACGCTGCTGGAGGCGGGGGCGGTGATCCGGGCGGGCGGCCGCCTCCCTCTGGGGCGGGTGGTCGACGTCCGGCCGCCGGGCGCCCCGCACCCCTCGTGGCGTTACGGCCTGGCCTTCCCCATCCCCCTGGACGCCACAGCATGGGAGGCATAGGATGATCCGATACCGGATGATCCTCCACACCCTGAGCGAAGTCCATATCGGGGACGGGCAGACGCTGCGGCGGGAATACGACTTCGCCATCCATGAGGGGCGGTTCTATCGCCTGAGCCTGTCGCGCCTGCTCGAGGGCTACGCGGCAGCGGATCTTCCGCGGGAATTGCTGGAACGTTTGATGCGGCTGCCGCCGGGGCGCTGGCTGAGCCCCGAGGACTTCCGCCGGAAGGAGTGGTTCCCCTATGTGCTGGAGGGGGATCCGAAAGTGGGGATCGTGCGGTCCTTCATCAAGGACGTGCACGGCCGACCGTATCTACCGGGGAGCAGCCTCAAGGGGGCGCTGCGGACGGCGATCCTGTGGCGGATGTGGCGGGAGCGAAGGGAGCCCATTGGGTTACGGCAGTTGGATCGGCAACGGGAGTGGGCGGCCCGGCCGCTGGAGCGGCGGTGGCTGGGGTCGGATCCCAACCACGATCTACTGCGGACGTTGCGGCCGAGGGACACGGGGCCTTTGCCGCCGGAGGAGGCGCTGGTGATCGTGCGGGCGGTCGTCCAGGTCGGCCCGCGTCAGGCAGCTCCCATGGCCCTGGAGGCCCTGCGGCCTGGGGTGACGCTGAGGGGATCCCTGGTGGTGGACGAGCGGTTGCTGGCTATGGGGGCGGCGGAGCTGGGATGGGCGGGCAAGGAGCGGTATGTGCGAGGGCTGGCGGCCGTGGCCCGGGACTTCGCCCTGGATCGGGTGCGGAAGGAGGCCGCGTGGGCGCGGGCGGCCGGGCTGACGGCCCTGGAGGCGTTTTACGGGGATCTGGAGCGGCGGCTGCGGCGGATGCGGGAGGAGAAGGCGGACGCCTTTCTGCTTCGGGTGGGGTGGGGCGGCGGCTGGGAGAGCAAGACCCTGGGGCGGGAGCCTTTCGCGGAGGAGTTGGAGGAGCTGTTGCGACGCTATATCCGGCCGAAGGGCCGGCGCCAGCCCGGGGATCCGTTCCCGCGGAGCCGACGGGTGGTGGTGGACGAGCGGGATCGCCCCATTCGGCCCTTCGGCTGGGTGGAGGTCCGCCTGGAGCGGGAGTCCTGACCGATGCTGATCGGCCTGATCCTTTCGTTCACTCCGCTCAAAAATCGTCCGCGGACCCCCATGGGAAATCCGGCGATCGGGGGTCTGCGGAAGGGTCGTCCAATGACGCGTAGCATGGCGATGGAACCCTCGATCTTCGATCCATCCGATACAAAGAAGATCGCCTTTTAGGGATGTAGAACGTGCCAATCAGCGGGGGATCGGACAAGACTTCCGCGGACCCCCGATGGTGGGATAGACTGGAAAGGGTGAAGTGGCCGTCGAAACCGACCGATGTTCGCACCCAACGATCCCCGTCCCTTTCAACGTCCCCGCCCAGACTTGACAAAAGTCCCCTATCCCGTGGTATAATAGGGAAGCAGGAACGCCGTGGTGGCATTGAAACCATGCTCCTCAAGCCCCAGAGATAAGAGCTCCACGTGGGAAGCAGGAACGCCGTGGTGGCATTGAAACGTGGATTCGAATGGGGCTATGGGGGTAGTGGGCCCGCGAAGCAGGAACGCCGTGGTGGCATTGAAACGGGAGAGATCCTGGCAGGGAAAGGAAGCCCAAGCCAGGAAGCAGGAACGCCGTGGTGGCATTGAAACGCGATCCACAACCGCTGTCCGGGGTGGATGTCCAGGAAGCAGGAACGCCGTGGTGGCATTGAAACATTTTTTCAGGAGCGCGGCGGCGTATTCTTCCGCAAGGAAGCAGGAACGCCGTGGTGGCATTGAAACGCCTCCGTTTTCAAGGAGGGTGTATGCTGGCGCGGCGAAGCAGGAACGCCGTGGTGGCATTGAAACCCTCCTTTTTTGGGTTTTGCCCGGCCTCCCCGGCCGGGGAAGCAGGAACGCCGTGGTGGCATTGAAACCGTGGGGATCTCCACGCCCGCGATCTCGATGCGCTCCTGAAGCAGGAACGCCGTGGTGGCATTGAAACGACTCTGGAAAAGCGCAACCCCAGCCGACTCCGACCGAAGCAGGAACGCCGTGGTGGCATTGAAACAACTGCGGCCGCCAGGATCCCGAAGACGACGGCCTCGAAGCAGGAACGCCGTGGTGGCATTGAAACTCGAAGATGTAATAATATGCGTGCGGGGCGCCATAGCGGAAGCAGGAACGCCGTGGTGGCATTGAAACACAGATCCTGCAGCCGCCGCAGGATCCGGCTGGCGGGGAAGCAGGAACGCCGTGGTGGCATTGAAACCTGGTCGTGGTGGAGAATGTCGCCGGCCTGCTGAAGGAAGCAGGAACGCCGTGGTGGCATTGAAACCAAGAAGTTCTCCCGAACCCACCCTTCCTCTTCCCTGAAGCAGGAACGCCGTGGTGGCATTGAAACGTCTTCTGGGTCGAGTTCCCACTCGATATGAACAAGAAGCAGGAACGCCGTGGTGGCATTGAAACCATAGAAGAAACCTCCGGTTGGTAGCCAACACGTGGGAAGCAGGAACGCCGTGGTGGCATTGAAACCACGCTCTTGATGGCGGCGGAGGAGGCGGCCCTCTGGAAGCAGGAACGCCGTGGTGGCATTGAAACGGAGGATTAAAGACAGAGACTTTCTCCCATCCTGAGTGAAGCAGGAACGCCGTGGTGGCATTGAAACCAAAGCTCAGGAAAGCCACCGCATCCCACGGGATGCGAAGCAGGAACGCCGTGGTGGCATTGAAACTATCCTGTTCAGGAGGTGGAAGCGGAAATGGAAACGAGAAGCAGGAACGCCGTGGTGGCATTGAAACCTTTTTATCACCAAAATCTTTTTGTTTTCGATCACTAGGAAGCAGGAACGCCGTGGTGGCATTGAAACGGTTGTAGATGTAGAGCGCCATATCCGCCATGCTCGCGAAGCAGGAACGCCGTGGTGGCATTGAAACACAACTTGGAAATCATCATCATTGGGCTTGAAGATCGAAGCAGGAACGCCGTGGTGGCATTGAAACCAGATCTCGATGCTCCCCTCGGAGTTGGAGACATAAGAAGCAGGAACGCCGTGGTGGCATTGAAACACCAGGTCCATCATTTGGGCTTCCTGTGGCTGGACGGGAAGCAGGAACGCCGTGGTGGCATTGAAACTATGCCACTCTCCCCCAGGTTGCGGTGGGCTCAATCCAGAAGCAGGAACGCCGTGGTGGCATTGAAACAAGGATGGAGGCCATCATGCCTCCGCCTCCTCGGCTCCGAAGCAGGAACGCCGTGGTGGCATTGAAACATTGGGCTCCGGAGGACCACGATGGCAGCCTCATCCGAAGCAGGAACGCCGTGGTGGCATTGAAGCCAACGATGGGGCGGGAAATCGTGTTTTCCCGCACCTGAAGCAGGAACGCCGTGGTGGCATTGAAACGCGATCCAGGCAGCCCGCAGGCGGGACCGGACCTCCGAAGCAGGAACGCCGTGGTGGCATTGAAACCGAGAATCAAAATAGAGATGCCCTCGGGGGAAAGGCGAAGCAGGAACGCCGTGGTGGCATTGAAACGGTGCACGTGAGGCAGGCCAAAGGATGGAAATTGATCGAAGCAGGAACGCCGTGGTGGCATTGAAACTCGCGGCGGCGGCGACGGTGGTGTAGAGATTAAAGATGAGAAGCAGGAACGCCGTGGTGGCATTGAAACGGCGGAGAAGATCCGGACGAGCCAGGGCCTCATGAACTGAGAAGCAGGAACGCCGTGGTGGCATTGAAACCTCAGATCGCATATCAGCGGGGAGGCCTTCGCGACCGAAGCAGGAACGCCGTGGTGGCATTGAAACGTAATACTCGTGGCCCTCTGGGGCAGAGGACTCATCGAAGCAGGAACGCCGTGGTGGCATTGAAACCCGGCCCGACCATTTCGGCCCCTTCGGGCCTCTTCAGGGAAGCAGGAACGCCGTGGTGGCATTGAAACAATTGCACGAGATCGTGGGGCGGCCTCCGGTCTGCCGCGAAGCAGGAACGCCGTGGTGGCATTGAAACACTCCTGGGGGCCCGAACAAAACGGCCCCAACGATTCGAAGCAGGAACGCCGTGGTGGCATTGAAACAGGAGGGTGGGCCACTCCCCCGGGCGGGAATTGAACGAAGCAGGAACGCCGTGGTGGCATTGAAACGGGCCCACCGGAGCTCCTCGTCCGGGATCTCGGGGACCGAAGCAGGAACGCCGTGGTGGCATTGAAACGGAGGTCATCGGGCTGCTCACGGCGGACGGCGCCCAGAAGCAGGAACGCCGTGGTGGCATTGAAACTGGACTGCAGATCGCTGTGCGCGGACAGGATAGCCAGGAAGCAGGAACGCCGTGGTGGCATTGAAACTCTTCAGTCCCCTTTGGCCAGGATGTGCGAATTGAACGAAGCAGGAATGCCTTGGTGGCATTGAAACTCTTCCCCCACCACGCTGACCGCTGTGCTCTCCACAACGAAGCAGGAACGCCGTGGTGGCATTGAAACGGCCGCCGGGGTCTCCATCGTCCACCTCCTTCTTGTGGAAGCAGGAACGCCGTGGTGGCATTGAAACGGCGGCGAAGGGGGCATAGGGCTGCCCGCTCGGATCCCGAAGCAGGAACGCCGTGGTGGCATTGAAACGGCGATGAGGTCGGTCATCGTGGCGCGCGGCATTGAGAAGCAGGAACGCCGTGGTGGCATTGAAACCGCGCTGCGTCGCGCTGGCCCGGGAAATCCGCTCCAGAAGCAGGAACGCCGTGGTGGCATTGAAACCTCGATTTCGGTGTTGTGCGCACGGACAAAACAAAAGAAAGCAGGAACGCCGTGGTGGCATTGAAACTCTGGATACGCGCAGACGTGTATCAAGTTGCGCACGAAGCAGGAACGCCGTGGTGGCATTGAAACAAGAAGGAAAAATAGCTCTGCCGCATGGCCACCTCCGGAAAGCAGGAACGCCGTGGTGGCATTGAAACCGTCTCGGGATGGAAGAAGCGTCCTCCCTCGGCCCGCAAAGCAGGAACGCCGTGGTGGCATTGAAACTGCTTTCCTCCTTTTGGGGGATCTCCCGGAGGATCTCAAAGCAGGAACGCCGTGGTGGCATTGAAACAGAGGCGTTATCCGCGAGCCCTGTGTCCAGGCTGGCAAGCAGGAACGCCGTGGTGGCATTGAAACTAATGCCTCGGGAAATTGATCGGGCCACCAGGGACAGGAAGCAGGAACGCCGTGGTGGCATTGAAACCCAGATCGGAGTGCTGGAGCAGCCACTCCTCACCAGAAGCAGGAACGCCGTGGTGGCATTGAAACGGATCCAGATCCACCGTGGCCGAATCCACCGTGGGCAGAAGCAGGAACGCCGTGGTGGCATTGAAACTACGGAAAAGCCGAACAGACCAGCGCTCCAAGGGGGGAAGCAGGAACGCCGTGGTGGCATTGAAACACGGAGACCCGGATCTCCGAGAGATGTCCGTAAAGGGGAAGCAGGAACGCCGTGGTGGCATTGAAACTCCTTCACCAAGGCAACGCGCGTGCCATGCAACACGAAGCAGGAACGCCGTGGTGGCATTGAAACAGCAAATCGTTCGCTTGGAGCTTCTCCCATAGCTCCGAAGCAGGAACGCCGTGGTGGCATTGAAACGTGTTTGCCAAAACCAGAATGGCTATCCCCTCCGGAGCGAAAGCAGGAACGCCGTGGTGGCATTGAAACCGCAGCGTCTGGACATCATCGAGGCGGTGGTGTCCAGGAAAGCAGGAACGCCGTGGTGGCATTGAAACATCGCCTCGCTCGCCTCCGAGTCCGGGGCGAACGAAAGAAAGCAGGAACGCCGTGGTGGCATTGAAACTCCCAGGGGGAATCGAGCCAGGAGGATCTCGTCGCCGGAAAGCAGGAACGCCGTGGTGGCATTGAAACGGGTGATGGAGGGCCAGGAAGGCCCACCGGACCCCGGGAAGCAGGAACGCCGTGGTGGCATTGAAACCAGGGAGCGTAGATGTGCATCCCATAGGCGATCTCCGGAAGCAGGAACGCCGTGGTGGCATTGAAACAATCTCCAGGCGGGCTTGCCGCCGGGCCCGCTTCTTGGAAGCAGGAACGCCGTGGTGGCATTGAAACCGGATAGAGTCCTCTCCACCCCCCGAGCAACCGATCGGGAAGCAGGAACGCCGTGGTGGCATTGAAACTGCCCTCGCCCGCTTCCTCAGCCGTCGAAGCCTGGACATTGCGGCACCACCGCAACGAGGGATCCCAAGGATCGGATAAAGGGAACCGCCAGAAAACTCAGGAGGAGTCCAATGGGCATCGTCCACTTCGCAGGGCTGGGATTATCACCGGGCGCTGTTACAGCCGGATTATCATACCTGAAGCACGAATACGCTCGAAAATACAAGGACATATACGGGGAGATTATCGAAGAGGTCGTGTTGTTCACCTCTACCGAAGTTGCCAACGGAGAAGTGAAAATGAAGCGCGGTGATGCTGAGCATAACGATTACATGAGTGTGAACGTCCGCTCAACCCGGGCGAGAGAAAAACCGAACATCGTGGAGGTTGTGACGGAGTTCATTAAGCGAGAGATCGGGGATGTAGAGATCTACTGATGAACGATACCAACATATCATCGAAGAGCTGAAAGCCGTCTATGATGAGGATTCATCCCGGTGGCTGACGAGCCGAGATCTGCTCGGGCGGCTGAAGAGCAAAGGCGTCCAGGACTTTCTGAAGATGGATGACAAAACCTTTCTCTTGGACTTCCTCCACGTTATGCAAGGGCGAGGCATCCAGCGAAAAGGCAAAGAGGATGCCATCCGACTCGATCCGGAGGTCGGACCCGCTATCCTCGCCATCCTTCGCTCGGATTACGTGCAAGCCCTGCTCGGGAGAACAATTCCGAGCAAGGAGCAAATCGAGGGGTGGACTAAAGATCTGAATCTTAAGAAGCTCTGAGCCTATCCATATGATGCGTGACACGGCGCCTGCATCCGTCCGCCTGCTTGCGAATGGGGCCATGGTCCTCTGGATGTGGGGGGTGATCACTTCCGCCCTTTGCGGGAGCCTCGTCCTTACGCTCATCCTTCTGCCGGTCTCGCCGGCCGATCTGGAATCCCCCCAGACCTTCCGCGCTCGAGTGGACCTCCGTCCCCTCCTGGAAACTTTCCTTGCGCTCCCCATCGGGATCCTTCTCCACGAGCTCACCCACCTCTTCGCCTTCCGCGCCCTCGGCTATCAGGCATTCTTCGACGAATTCCTCCTCCTGCTCCGGATCCCCCTCAGCGTCTATGTCCCCGGCCCGATTCGCCGAGAACATTACATCCTCGGCCTCTGCGCCCCCGCCGCCGTAGCTTTCCCGATCTTCGCCGCCGGATGGATCGCCCTCCTCCTCGCCCGTGCCCTCCCCAGTCCCCTTCGCCTCCTTGTGCTCGCCGCCGCCATCTCCGCCGCCAGCGCTTGCGACGACATCGGCCGCTCCTTCGCCCTGCTCCGCCGCCCCCACTGGACCCTCTTAGAGGACGCCCCTTCTCATCCCTCCTGCCGCCCGGTGGGCTCGCCCACCTGGTGGACCGCCGATCCCACCGCCCGCCCCACCCACCCGCTCCGGCGGATCGGCATCGGACTTCTCTTCCATAGCACCGCGTTCGCCCTTAGCGTCCTCTTGACCCTCCTCATCACTGGCATCGCCTACTGGATCCTCCACTGAGTCAGAGCGTTCTTGCCATCATGCGGCGCCTATGCTATACAATTGCACAGTCTAACCGCCTTGATTCGGAAACGTCGAATCGCTGCGGAACGGAGCCACTTCGTGGGAGGACGCCGATGAGACCAAGGATCACCCGACGCCGTTTCCTCGGGCTCGCCGCGGGCGCCCTCGCCTTCTCCATCGCCCCCGCGTCCCGGGCCGATAGGCCCTCTCCCCCCTGCCGCAGCCCCTTCCGCATCGGCCTGGGGGAGGACCCAGCGCGCCTGCTCGACGGCGACGACCCCGAAGCCCCACCGGTCTGGAACGCCCTCCGCCCCGACATCGCCTGCGCTTGGCTCAACGGCTACCAGGACGGCCCCGCCGTCCGCGGGGATCTCTCTTACTTCCGCCACTGGCATCGCGCCGGACGCTTCGCCCGATGGGGCGCGCAGGGCATCGAGCTGATGATCATCACATAGGAAAACTACGACGGCCAGAACCCCTATTATGGCCCGCCCACCTTCGGGAACTACCACATCTCCGAACAGTTCCTCCGGGACCTGGAGGAGCTGGCTGTCATGCTCGCCGACTACCCCCAGACCGTGTATTTCGTCCTGGCCACCGAGTTCTCCACCTACCCCGCCTGCCGTTACGATCTTTCCTGCCGCAACCCCCTGGCCTACTCGGATCGCTACAACGCGATCACCCGGGAATACTACGATCGCCTGATCCCCCACCTCCTGGAGGCCTTCGCCGTCGTTCGGCGCCGCTGCCCCTGGGCCCAGGTGGGCCTCGGCTTCGGCGGCTGGCTGGCCACCTTCGATGTGAACACGCCCGAGGAGAAGGCAGGGCGCAGCTTCATCCGGATCTTCGACCCGGTGATCCACGCCTCGGACTGGATCTTCTTCCAGAGCATGATCGGGCGGCGAGCCCATGAAAACGAGGGACTGGGCAACCCCGATCAGATCCGGATGAACGTGGAGTTCTTTCAAGGCTACGGCAAACCCATCGGGCTGGCCCACTATAACCCCGGCCTCCCTTACGCCGAGCGGCTGGACGTGATGCAGGAGGACCTGCTGCGCATGATGGATCCAGACTGGCTGAACACGATACGCGGCCAGGGCCTGCGGCTGTTCGCCTTCATGCGCTACGGGCCGATGAAGGGGAACGGCTACGGGGTCCTGGATCTGGCCGCCGCTTTCGCTGGGCAGTTTCGAGGGGCTCCCACCTGCCTCTATCTTCCGCTGATCCTGAGATCCCCCTGATCCGCCGCTCATCGGGAGGAGCACATGCGCTGCTGCGCCCTGACCCGATCCCTCTGGGTCTTCCTCCTCAGCCTATGCGCCGCCTGCGCGATCCCCGCGCCACTGCCGACGACGGGATCGCCGGCCGCCACGGTCACCTTCGAGCCGGATCCCACCCCCCACCCCAACCCCGATCGCGGGTTCGCGGCGGACAGCTCCTATCCTGACGAGCCCGTCCTGGACGCATGGGGCAAGATCGCCCAGGCAGAGGCCCAGGGGATCCACATCCGTTTGATCCGGCGCACTTATTACCTGCACGCATATGCGAGCCAGGAGACCCTGCCCCCCTCGCTGCTCGCCACAGTGGCCCAGGATCTCTCCGCCGCCCGCGAGGCGGGGGTCCGGCTGATCCTCCGCTTCGCCTATCGGCCCGAGGAGAACAGCGAGACGGTCGCCTACTGCGATCCGCCCCTGGAGCGCGTCCTGAGCCACCTCGCCCAGCTGGGGCCGATCCTGCGGGCCGGGCGGGGGGCCATCGCCTACCTGGAGGCGGGCCTGATCGGCCCATGGGGGGAGTGGCACTCCGCCAGCCCCGAGGCGGCCCTCCTGGATCCCTTGCCCGGCTACTCGGAGGGGCCACAGCCGCCATGCGGCCGGGCCAACTACGACCGCAAGCTGCCCAACTACAAAACCCTTCAGATCGTGGAAGCCCTTTTGAACGAGGTCCCCGGGCGCCGGGTGGCGGTGCGCCATCCGATGGCCAAGGCCAAGCTGCTGGAGCTGGCCGCCGGCGGAGAGGAGGGCTCTTACCCCAGCCTTTTCGAACCCCTCACCGCTGCGGAGGCACACCGGGACACCCTCAAGGCCCGCCTCGGGGGGCACAATGACTGCTTCCTGGCCTCGCCGGACGACAACGGAACTTACTTCTACACGCCGGGTCCGCAGCAGGAGCGGGAGAAGGAATACTGGAGCCAGGACAACCGCTACACGGTGATGGGCGGCGAGACGTGCACGCCCGCCCCCTATATCCCCGCCGGGGAAGATCCCGCCGCCTATGTGTATGCGCAGTTCCGGCGCTTCCGCTTCAACAACCTGAACCTCCACTATCATCCGGGCTTCATCGGCTGGCTGGCCGCTCAACCCTTCGGCGACGGCACCCTCCTCGAAGCCCTGGAACGGGACCTGGGCTACCGGCTGCATCTGCGCCGGGCCACCCTCCTCCCGGAGCGAGCCCCCGCCGGCTCCGCCCTGCAGGTGACCCTCGAGCTGGAGAACCTGGGCTTCGGAAGCCTCTACAACCCCAAGACCCTCACTCTGGTGTTCCGGGGAGAAGATGGCACGCGGGTGGAGCGGGTCCTGGAGGAGGCCTTCTACGGGCCGGCGCCGGAGGAAGGGCCAGCGGTTTACACTTACACCGTGTCGGCTCCCACCGAAGCGGGGCGTTACGATCTCTATCTGAAGATCTCCGACCCCGACGTCCCAGAGGACATCCGCTATCACGTCCGGCTGGCCACCCGAACGGCTTACGAGGAGGGGATGCACGCGCTGAACCTCGCCCTCGAAGTCGTGGGATCTAGGATCTTTCTCCCGTTCATTTTGCGCGACCTTCACGGGCCGTAGCACGGCGCCATCCCGGGGGATCGACCCGAACCTCACCGAGGGCCCTTGCCATAATAGGGCAAAAGGACGTCATGCTGCCCGCATCCGCAGCTCGGTCCAGGGCCAAGATCTTCTCTCAGCGCCCCGCCTCATCCGTAGACTTGATCCAGGAGATCCCCGCGCTCCACATTGCGGCTCGTATCCTCGGCGTGCCTCAATCCGGCTCCAGCTGGGATGTCCGCTGGCTGGGCGCCGCCGTCGGCTGGCTGGAGGGCAGCGCCTTCCCGACCTGGGCGGGCAACACCGTGCTGGCCGGCCACGTGTGGAACGCCGATAACACCCCGGGGGTGTTCGCTTCGCTCCGGGAGCTCCGACGCGGGCATCTCGTTCACATCCACGCCTTCGGTCGCACCTATGTCTATGAGGTCCGTGAGAACAAGGTGATCGAAGGACCCGACGCCGCCGGAGAGGTCTTCCGACACGAGGAGGAGGACTGGATCACCCTTCTGACCTGTGAGGGCTATGATCCCCTCACCGGTCGTTATCGCTCCTACCGCATCGTGCGGGCGGTGCGGGTGGAGGTGAAATAGCTCGAGGGCGCGCGCCGGCACGGAGAGAGGGGCGGCCGCCGGGGGCGAAGGCCCTGCGACTTCCCCGGCTGCCCTCCGGATGCCAACCGCCGGGCGTCAGGGCCCGGCGTGGCCGATGGAGGATGGGGGGATCGACGGCGTGCCGCGCCCCTTGAGCCCTCGAGAATTCATCCCAACCCCCGGATCCACTCGCGGAAGGCCCGCCAGGCCTCCGCGCTCGCTTTATGGCCTCCCGGGTATTCCACGCAGGTGGTCCGGGCGCCCAGGGCCTGCAATCGGGCGCACAGGGCCCGCGCTTGGGCGATGGGCACCAGGGAATCCGCCCGGCCGTGGGCGATGAAGACGGCCTTGCCGGCCAGCGAAGGCGCCACCCCAGCCTCCGGGACATCAGGGAGGAACCCGCTGAAGATGGCCAGGCCGGTCACGAGGTCCGGCGTTTGCAACGTGAGGAGAGCCGCCATCGCGCCCCCCTGGCTGAACCCCACGACCACCCGATGGGGAGCGCCCCGCGCCTCCTGTTGAAGCAGCTCCTCGATCCGGCCTCGCAGCGCCCTCAAGCTCTCCTGCACCATCCGGGGATCCGGCCGGCCGTCCGCCTGCGGGATCCACCAGGCGTAGCCGCCGCCCGGCAACGGATAAGGGGCCCGGAGGCGGACGGTCCGCCAGCCGGGCCCGAAGGCCGTCTCAAAGACCGCCATTGAGGTCTCATCACCGCCCCAGCCGTGCAGGAGCACCGCCAGGGAAGCGCCCCTCCCTTCGTGAAGACCTGTCATACGCAGAAGCCCCCATCCCAACACCGTAGGAGCGGCTTCCGCCGCGACCTTGCACTGAGGAGCTTCCGCCGCGACCCCTGCGTCTTCGAAGACCGGGGTTCGGGGCTGAAGCCCCTCCTACAGACTCCATTAAGGCCCTTGGGGGTCCCGCCCCTGCAATAGGTAGGGGCGCAACGGCGCTGCGCCCCTACCCCATGGTCGTGCCTTTTTCGGAAGGGCACGCCCGGAGGATCCCCCTGGGCCGCCAGGCCCATCTTTCTTCCACGCACCGCTCGAGCCCCATGTAGGGCGGCGCTCACGCGGCAGCCCGCTCGAAGACCAGCCGGCCGTCCCGCAGATCCACCCGGATGGTATCGCCCTCCCGGAAGGTCCCCTTGAGGATCTCCATGGCCAGCGGATCGGCCAGCTCCCGCTGGATGGCCCGCTTCAGCGGCCGGGCGCCATAGACCGGGTCGTAGCCCACCGTGGCCAGATACTGCTTGGCCTCCTCGGTGACCTCCAGCGCCATGCGCCGCTCGGCGAGCATCGCCCGCAGCCGCCGCAGCTGGATGTCCACGATCTGCCGCAGGTGCTCCATCGACAGCGGATGGAAGATCACGATCTCATCGATCCGGTTCAGGAACTCGGGCCGGAAGTGTTGGTCCAGGGCGCTGAGGACCAGCTGGCGCATCTTGCGTTCATCCTGCCCGGCCAGCTCCTTGATCCACTGGCTGCCGATGTTGCTGGTCATAATGATAATCGTGTTCTTGAAGTCCACGGTGCGGCCCTTGCCGTCGGTGAGCCGGCCCTCGTCGAAGACCTGCAGCAGCACGTTGAAGACCTCGGGGTGGGCCTTCTCGATCTCGTCGAAGAGCACCACGGTATAAGGCCGGCGCCGCACGGCCTCGGTGAGCTGGCCGCCCTCCTCGTAGCCCACGTAACCGGGCGGGGCGCCGATGAGGCGGCTGACGGTATGCTTCTCCTGGTATTCGCTCATGTCGATGCGGACCATGGCCCGCTCGTCGTTGAAGAGGGCCTCGGCCAGGGCCTTGGCCAGCTCGGTCTTGCCCACGCCCGTGGGGCCCAGGAAGAGGAAGACCCCGATGGGCCGGTTGGGATCCTTCAGTCCGGCCCGGGCCCGCCGCACGGCGTTGGCCACCGCCCGCACCGCCTCGTCCTGACCCACCACCCGCTCGTGAAGCCGCTCCTCCAGATGCAGAAGCTTCTCGGTCTCCCCCTCCATCAGGCGGACCACCGGGATGCCGGTCCAGGCGGCCACCACCCGGGCCACGTCCTCGGCGTCCACCTCCTCCTTGAGCAACCGCTTGCCGCGGCTGAGGGCGTTGAGCTCCTCCTCCGCCGCCCGCAGCTGCCGCTCCAAATCCGGCAGCACGCCGTAGCGCAGGCGGGCGGCCTCCTCGTAATCCAGCCGGCGCTCGGCCATCTCGATCTGATGCTGGGTCTGCTGGATCTGCTCCTTGATCTGGCGGACCTTCTGGATGACCGCCTTCTCCCGCTCCCACTGGATGCGCAACGCGTCCGCCTTCTCCCGCAGCTCGGCGATCTCCCGCTCGATGGCCGCCAGGCGCTCCCGGCTGGCCTCGTCCCGCTCCTTCTTCAGGGCCTCCCGCTCGATCTCCAGCTGCAGAATGCGGCGGTCCAGCTCGTCCAGCTCCGTCGGCTTGGAGTCCATCTCCATGCGCAGGCGGGCCGCCGCCTCGTCGATCAGATCAATGGCCTTGTCCGGCAGCCGGCGGTCCGGGATGTAGCGATGGCTCAGGGTCGCGGCGGCGATCACCGCCGCGTCGGTGATGCGCACGCCGTGATGGACCTCGTAGCGCTCCTTGAGCCCGCGCAGGATGCTGATGGTCTCCTCCACCGAAGGCTCATCCACATAGACCGGCTGGAAGCGACGCTCCAGGGCCGGGTCCTTCTCAATATACTGGCGATACTCGTCCAGGGTGGTGGCGCCGATGCAGTGGAGCTCGCCGCGGGCCAGCATCGGCTTAAGGATGTTGGCGGCGTCCATGGGAGCCCCTTCGGCCCGGCCGGCCCCCACCACCGTGTGGATCTCGTCGATGAAGAGGATGATCTCGCCCTGGGCGTCGGTGACCTCCTTGAGGACCGCCTTCAGGCGCTCCTCGAACTCGCCCCGGTATTTGGCCCCGGCCACCAGGGCGCCCATGTCCAGCTGCACGAGGCGCTTGTTCTTCAGGCCCTCGGGGACGTCGCCGCGGACGATGCGTTGGGCCAGGCCCTCCACGATCGCGGTCTTACCCACGCCGGCGTCGCCCACCAGCACCGGGTTGTTCTTGGTCCGGCGGGAGAGGATCTGGATCACGCGACGGATCTCCTCATCGCGCCCGATGACCGGGTCCAGCTTCCCCGCCCGGGCCAGGGCGGTGAGATCCCGCCCGTATTTCTCCAGGGCCTGATAGGTGGCCTCCGGCGTGGGGGAGGTCACCCGATGGGCGCCGCGGACGGCGGCCAGGGCGCGCATAAGGGCGTCGCGGGTCAGCCCGTGGCGCCGCAGCACCGCCCCGGCCGTCCCATCCACCCGGTCGGCCATGGCCAGGAGCAGGTGCTCCGTGCTGACGTATTCATCGCGCATGGCCTGGGCCTCCCGCTCCGCCTGACGCAGCGTCTCGGCGGCGGCGCGGGAGAGACCCACCTCGCCCGCGCCGTACACCTTGGGCCGACCGGCGAGGTATCGCTCCAGATCTTCGATCATGAGCTGAGGATCGGCTCCCGCCTTGCGCACCACCTGCGGCACCACTCCGTCGGACTGACGGAGCAAGGAGAGCAGCAGGTGCTCGTTCTCAATGGCGGGATGCCGGTATTCCTCCGCCAGCCGCTGCGCCTCCAGAAGGGCCTCTTGCGCTTTCTCCGTATACCGGTTCAGGTTCATCGGTCCTCCTCCTCGTCCCTTAACGCATCCCTGCAATCCGGCCCTTAGCTTAACGGACGGCCGTCAGAAAGAAATAAGAGGGAGATTAGTGGCGGATTAGCAGAGGCCGAAAACGCCTCCCCGAGGGCAGGGATCCCCCGAAGCCCCTGTCCGAAGAGATGCGTGACATTGTTCACAACCTATCCCGTGAAAATCGTCACTAAAAGAAGGCGGGGGGATCCTTTAAGATGCAGGAGGGAAACCTGAATTCGAAACAGGAGGGGCGGAATGATCCCGCATCTGCCGGGGGATGAGCTGGTCATTGAGCGGAAGATCCGCACACGCCTGCTTCCGGTTCTCCCCGCTGAGCGCCCCCCCGAGATCCGCCGCCTGGATTTCGAAGAGGTTCGGATCGGCTACGATGAGACCACCGCCCGGCTGGAAGCCGCCCGCTGCCTCCACTGTCCGGATCCGGCCCCGTGCATCCAAGCGTGCCCTCTGCATAACGACATCCCCACGGCGCTGTGGCTGATCGAGCACGGGGATTTCCTGCGGGCGGCCCAGGTGTTCCGTCAGACCTCCTTCCTCTCGGAGATCTGCGGAAGGGTTTGCCCGCCTCAGACGTGCCGCAACTCGTGCACCCTCTCCGCCTACGGCAAGCCGATCCAGATCACCCCCCTGGAGGCCTTCGTGGCCGACTACCAGCGCCGGGCGGGCGCGCTGATCCTCCATCGGGCGCCGCCCACCGGCCGGCGGGCCGCGGTGGTGGGCTCCGGCCCGGCCGGGCTCACCGTGGCCGAGTTCCTGGCCCGCCAGGGCCACGCGGTGACGGTCTTCGAGGCCATGCCGAAGCCCGGCGGCCTCCTCCGCTACGGCATCCCTTCCTTCAAACTGCCCAAGGCCATCGTGGATCAGAAGATCGCCGACCTGGAGCAGCTGGGCGTCCGCTTCATCACCGGGGTTCGCATCGGGAAGGACCTGACCCTGGATGATCTGTTCGCCCAGGGCTACCAGGCGATCTTCCTCGGCATCGGAACGTGGCGGCCGGTGGAGCCGGACTGGGAGGGAGCGGAACTGGAGGGGGTGTATCCGGCCCTGGAGTTCCTGATGCGCGCCAACCTGCCGCCCGAAGATCTCCCCCCCGGCAAACAGGAGCCCCCCCGGGTGGGCCATCGAGTCGCTGTCATCGGGGGCGGCGACACCGCCATGGACTGCGCCCGCACGGCGCTGCGCTGGGGTGCGCAGGAGGTGGTCGTGTATTACCGACGCACCGAGGCGGAGATGCCCGGAAACCGGGAGGAGCGCAAGAAAGCACGGGAGGAAGGCGTCCGCTTCGAGTTCCTCGTGGCCCCCGTCCGCTTCATCGGGGAAGAGGGCCGGCTGGTGGCCATCGAGTTCATCCGGATGACTCTGGGGGAGCCGGATGCCAGCGGCCGCCGGCGCCCGGTGCCCATCCCCGGCTCGAACTTCACTGTGCCGGTGGACACCGCTGTCCTCGCCCTGGGCTTCCGGCCAGATCCCACGGTGGCCCAGACGACGAGCGGCCTGCAAGTCTCCCGGTCCGGCCTCATCGTGACGGACGAAGCGGGCCGGACCTCCCGGCCGGGGGTCTTCGCGGCGGGGGATGGGGTGACGGGACCGGATTTGGTGGTGACCGCCTCCGCAGCCGCCATGCGGGCTGCCCGGGCGATGCACGAATACCTGATGGCCCAGCCGCCGGCGACCGAGCGGGAAGTTTCCCTCCTCGCCGAGCCCGTGTCGGCGTAAAACCCATTGCGATGGTAACTCAAAGGAACGCCGATCCGCGCCGGTGCCCCGACGTCTTCAGGCGGCTTCGCGCCTCAGCCCCAGGAAGGCAGCGACGGCGATCCCTTCCATCAGGAGCGCAAAGGCGATCACCCCTCCCAAGGAGAGCTCGTAAATCGCCCCCATCGCGGCGCTGCCCAGGAACCAGGCCAGCCCGTAGATCCCGTTGAAGATCCCGTAGGCGGTGCCTCGCTCCTCCCGCGCCACCAGCGAGGGGATCGCCGCCCGCATGATCGTCTCCTGCCCGCCGATCACCGCCCCCCACAGGGCCATCCCCAGAAGGAGCAGCAGGGCGTATCCGGAGAACACCAGCGGGGCCGCCAGGGCGCTGAAGAGGGGGATCCCGATCAGAACCCCCAGGCCCAGGCGATCGTAGAGGGCCCCAAAGGCCAGGCCGGCGGCCGCGTCCACCAGCATGGCCGCGGCGAAGAGAGCGGGGATGGCGGGATCCGGCAACAAGCCGGAGCGCTTAAGATGGAAGGAAAGCAGCTGGAAGTGAACCAGCCCGGCCACGCTGAAGGCCACGAAAACCAGATAGCGCCGGAACCGAGGATGAGCGATCCCCGCGGGGATCGCCCCCTTCGGATTGTCCACGATCGCCTCCAGCCGCTGGGGGACCGGATACAGGGCGCGGGCGGCGATCAGGAAGGCCAGGGTGATCAGGGCCGGGAGGGCGAGGACCCCAAAGGCCAGGTCGTAACGTCCGCTGAGCTGCAGGATCAGAGCCATCAGCAGCGGCCCTCCCACCGCGCCGATTTGATCCAGGGCCTCGTGGAGGCCGAAGCCTTTCCCGGGGCCCACCTCCTGGGCCGCGTGGGAGAGCATCGTGTCGCGGGCCGGGGTGCGGATCGCCTTCCCCAGCCGCTCGAGGAGGACGAGGAGGGCCGCCGCGGGCCACGCTCGGGTCAGAGCCAGCAAGGGGACGGCCAGAACGCTCATGGCATAGCCCGCGAAGGTGAGCCCCCAGGGCCGGCGCAGCCGGTCCGCCAGGTAACCCGAGAGCGGGCGCAGGCCGTAGCTCAGCAGCTCCCCGACGCCGCCGAGGGCCCCCACCAGGGCGGCGCTGGCCCCCAGCATGGCCAGATACGGCCCGATGAGGCTGCGGGCGCTCTCATAGGTGACATCGGCCATCAGGCTCACCAGGCCGAGGAGCACGATGAACCGCCACGCCTCCCGGGATCGGTCGCTCATGATGCCGCCTCCGAGGGTGGAAGGACAGCGTGTTCCGCCTCGCCGCTCTCCGTCCAGAAACGCTCCAGGTCGGAGAGGGCGCGCCGGGCGTAGGCCAGGGCCCGCGCCCGCTTGTCCCGCACCGGCCGCTCCAGGGGCGGCAGCAGCCCGAAGTTGGCCTTCATCGGCTGGAAATCCCGCGGGTCCGCCCGGGCCAAGTAATCGCACAGCGCTCCGATCATCGTGGTGACCGGGAAGACGAGGGGAGGCTTCCCCCGCAGCAGGCGGGCGGCGTTCACCCCCGCCACCAGCCCAGTGGCGATGTTGCCCACATAGCCCTCCGCCCCCGTGATCTGACCGGCGAAGAACAGGTCCGGGCGTCCCCGGAACTGCATGGTCGGCTCTAGCAGGGCCGGCGCGTTGATGTAGGTGTTCCGGTGCATCTGACCGTAGCGCAGGAACTCCGCGTTCTGCAGCCCCGGGATCATCCGGAACACCCGCCGCTGCTCCGGCCACTTCAGGTTGGTCTGGAACCCCACCATGCTATACATCGTCCCCGCCCGGTTGTCCCGCCGCAGCTGGACCACCGCATAGGGCATCCGGCCCGTCCGGGGATCGATCAGGCCAGTGGGCCGCAACGGCCCGTAGGCCAGAGCGTCCCGCCCCCGCCTGGCCAGCACCTCGATGGGCAGACAGGCCTCGAAAAACCGCGGGTCCTCTTTCTCGAAGTCCCGCAGCTCAATGGTCTCCGCTTGGATCAGGGCCTCCACAAAGGCCTCGTATTCCTCCTTCGTCATCGGACAGTTGAGGTAATCCCCCTCGGGATCCTGGCCCCGGCCGTAGCGGGAGCCCCGGAAGCAGATGGACATGTCAATCGAATCGGCGGCCACGATGGGGGAGATGGCATCATAGAAGTAAAGATACTCCTGACCGGTCAGGCGCTGGATCGCAGCGGCCAGCGCGTCCGAGGTCAGCGGCCCGCTGGCGATAATACACGGGCGATCCGGGATCTCCGTCACCTCCTCCCGGATGACCGTGATCAAGGGATGACGTTCGATGTGCTCGGTGACGCAGCGGGCGAACAGCTCCCGATCCACCGCCAGGGCCTTCCCGGCGGGCACGGCGGTGCGATCGGCGCAGGCCATCAACAGCGAGCCCAGGCGGCGCAGCTCCGCCTTGAGCAACCCTGAGGCGTTCTCCCGCTCATCCGACCCCAGGGAGTTCGAGCAGATGATCTCCGCCAGCCAGGGGGTGGTGTGGGCCGGCGTGAAGCGCCGGGGCCGCATCTCATACAGGGCAACGCGGACCCCGCGCTGGGCCGCCTGCCAGGCCGCCTCCGAGCCCGCCAGCCCCCCACCGATGACGATCAGCTCCGGCTCCACGGTTTCCCCCTCTTCCCCTCAGAGATCCGAAGCGAACATCGCCTCCCCATATGTTATCACGGCTTGCGGAGGACCCCCTCCTTTTGTAAGGCAACTACTCGCAGTTGCCCTACGATTTGGGGACAAACCCCCCAGGGATCCCCCCTTTGACATCCTCTCCGGCCTGGCCTATACTAAAAGCGAAGATGCCATGAGGGAGCCTCCCTTGCGGGCAGGAACCTGCATGTTCCGGCGCATCCGAACGGCACGCGGCCTGCGGGCTGGCGTGCCGTTTTGTTTTCTAACGGGCATGCGAGAAGAGATCAGGCCTGCAAGGCAGGAACCGAAATCCCATCCCGATCAGGAGGTCCAATGGTGGACTCGGCGCTGATCAGCAAGATCGAGAAGGCCCGGCGTTACGCGGAGGAGCGGGATCGCTTCCGCTTCCTCTCGTTCTCGGTCACCGTCCGCGGCGAGAACGACACCCACCACGTCCGTTACCACGAAGGGAACTGGTCCTGCGATTGCGATTTCTTCCGCCATCGTGGGACCTGCGCCCACACCATGGCCCTGGAGCGGGTGCTGGAGGGAATGCTGTAACCGGTCCCATGCCCCCTTCCGATCCGCCTGCGGGCCGGGATGGGAGCGAGCCCCCCGGGCCGGCTATCATCCTTATGGGGAGTGTTTCCTCCCCGGATTTCAGAGGATGCCGGAGGGTGGATCGATGGCGCAGGAGGTCGGCCCGAGGGGACGAGCCGGAGGCTCCCGCTGGGAGACGGCGCGGGAGGTGGTGGTGCTGGCGGCCACCCTGGCCAGCTTCCTGGCCAGCGTCTGGCTGCTCCGGCGCCCGGCCCCCGCGCCCATCCGGATCATCCCGCCCCCGACCCCGGCCCCGACCCTGACCCCCACCCCGAAGTGGATCCAGGTCTACCTGACCGGCGCGGTGCAGGCGCCCGGGGTCTACACCGTCCCGCAAGGGCTTCGGATCTGGATGCTTCTGGAGCAGGCAGGGGGGGCCCTGCCGTCGGCGGACCTGGAGCGGGTGAACCTGGCAGCGCCCCTTATGGATGGCATGCATCTGCACATCCCCCGGCGAGGAGAGGAGGCCTCGGCGTCGCCCACGCCGGGGCCTCTTCTGGACCTCAACACAGCCTCGGTGGAGGAGCTGGACCGGCTGCCGGGCATCGGGCCGCGGGCGGCCCAGGCCATCGTGGATTACCGGCTCAAGCACGGCCCCTTCCGCCGGGTGGAGGATCTCCTCAACGTCCCCGGGATCGGCCCGGCCACCCTGGAGCGCATCCGCCCGTGGGTGACGGTCTCCCCCGCGCCGTAACGGGATCTCTCAGCTCCCGCGCAGGCTGGATCGCTTTCAAACCACCAGGACAACGGTCTGCAGCAAAGCCTCGAACCCGACGTCCCGGTGGCAACGGGGATCGTTTCTGAAGGCTGAACCCATCATCGGTACGGAGCTCTACGGCCCCGGCAACTTCCACTACATCACCGCGCCCGGCACCCTGGTGGAAATCCCCCTGGGAGTGGTCACACCCCCCCTCACCCTCACCCTCTCCCTCCACGCCCGCATCCAACAACCCGGCGAATGGCAGGTCACCGCCCTCTTCTGGCTCTCCCCCGTCCGCTTCTATCCCATCTCCCAAAACGGCATCATCATTTGGCCTCGCCCCATAGACGCAGCCAGCCTTCTCGGCTGGAGCACCCCTGCGCGCGCCTGGTGGGCCGACTTCGACACCCTCTGGTGGCGCGCCTTCGATTTGGGCCAACGCATGTGCAGGGCGGCCGCGCCTTGCGCCGTGCGGCTGCCTGCGGATCCCTTGCGCACCCTGCTGGGCGTGCCTCCCGAGGCCGAAGGCCAGCCCCTCTGGCCCCGTCGCACCTTCACCCTCGAAGGCCAGCTCTGGACATGCCTCATCGGCACCCTCGAACGCTGTCAGACCGATGCCTGGGAGCGCCTCCACCCCTCCACCCCCTGGGCGCCCCCCACCCCCGAATCTGAACGCGAACCCCAGCGCGGCTTCCCCCAGCTCACCCTCTCCGGCCGTGTCGCCTATGAGGCAAGGGCTTTCCGATCCATCGATCGGGAACAAAAGAACACAATCCGCCGCCCTGTAGCCCATGCCCGGGTGACCCTGGAATACACCCTCTGCCCCCATCCACCCTTCAGGTCTCGGTGCTGGCCCGCGCGGATTGAAGGGCACACTGATGCCGCAGGGGCCTACACCCTGACCCTGATCTATAACTGAAAACAGTTTCACTACAAAGATTTGCAGCTCTACGTGTGGACCGAGGAGGGTCCGTCGGCGGGAAACGCCCCCATCACCGTGCGCCAGGGGACGCTTGTTCCCTCTCTGGGCCCGGTCTGGTTTGCCCAACGCCCTGTCCCCCGCCCCCGGATCGGACACCGCGAGAGGATGGAGGAGCAAACACCGCCTTCTTTATCTTTGATATCCTCACCCATGCCTACACCACTGCCCGACAGAACCAACGCCATCAACGAGCTGGCCGTGGCCGCTGTCCTCTGGGATCTCTATGCTGATGGTGCCGAACCCTGGGACCGCCTTGCCGACGGCCTCGCCGGGATCTTC
The DNA here is from genome assembly GCF_900187885.1 of Thermoflexus hugenholtzii JAD2. Lineage (NCBI taxonomy): Bacteria > Bacillati > Chloroflexota > Thermoflexia > Thermoflexales > Thermoflexaceae > Thermoflexus > Thermoflexus hugenholtzii. The sequence goes on from NZ_FYEK01000075.1 coordinate 38,834, forward strand.
TCGGTCACCGCCAGCCTCGATGTGCCCACTTTTGGCCTTCTCGACTTCCAAGAATGGCCGGCGGTGGATGCCTTCTGGGCGGCCTGGAAGGCCTGGCGGCCGGAGACGATCTGCGAGGCGGGACGGATCTTCACCGCCCATTTCATCCCCCACGGGCCCTACTCGTTAACGGTGCACGCCGCCCCTCCGGAGGGCGGAGCCGCCCGGGTGGTGGCCGGCCGAGCCTGCGCCGATGGCGCTTACCCGGAAGGAGAGGAGGTGCGCCTGCAGGCCCAACCCCGGCCCGGCTGGGCCTTCGCCGGCTGGATCGGCGCCGACGCCACCGACCCTGACGACATAGCGGTGGTCACCATGACCAATCCCGGGTCATCACCGCCACCTTCCGGCTCCTCCCCACGCCCACCCCAACTCCCTCCCCTCCTCCTACCGGCCGTGTGCGGGTGACCGAGCTACGGTTCACCCATGACACCTCTTACTCGATGCCGTCTCCTCAGGTTTCCGGGGAAGGGTTCTCACTGGTTGAAATCAATCCGCAATACTTTGAGTTGGGCTCCTGTGCCCTTGGCCGGACATGCGTGCTCTACCGATACCAGCGGGCCGATCCCATCACCGCTTCCCCAACCGTCGATCTCTATCTGCAGTGGTCCTGGAACCCGGCCACGATCTCCGACATAGGCGCCCAGGAGCCCTGGGTGAAGATCATCGCCTTCGGCGGGCGCTGGGACCCAACCATCGGCTACTTCATCGTGGATCCCACCTTCCAGGGAGTGATCTCCGGAACCGTGGCGGCATGGGGTTGGGGCTCCACCACCCGTGTGGATGGCCGTTACCGTCGGATCATCCTGGAGCTCAACCAGGGGATCGGCCAGGGGGTGGAGCTTTGCGCTGAATGGGGCGGCCTGGCGGATCAGGGGATCCAGGTCATCTGCCCGATCTACGGGACCACCATCGAGGGCACCTACGCAGGGTCCTTCACATGGGGAGGGTCTGTCGAAGTCTGGAGGAAGCTGCGGGTCGGGACCGATAACCCGGCCTCTGTGGAGGCGGCCAGTTCGATCCGCATCGCCTACGGCCGCTCCAGCCCCCCGCCCCCGCCGCCTACCCCCACGCCCATTCCGATCCCAACGCCCGGAGGGTGAGGGGGAGAAGGGGCCGAAATTCATTTCGGCCTACAAACCGAGAGCCAAGGGTCGGGTCGCTATGAGGGGTGCAGAGCTGCCAGCATGTCCTCAATCAGGTTCTCGTCGGTGAACATCCCTTTCTCCAGCACGGCATACGCCTGCTGGCGCAGGCGGGCCCGCTCCTCCGGGGCCAGGCTCCGGGCGGTGATCACCAGGACCGGGATGCGACGCAGCCGTTCATCCGCCTTCAGGGCCTCCAGCACGGCGAAGCCGTCCATCCCCGGCATCATCAGATCCAGGAGGATCACATCGGGAGGATCCCTGCGGATCCGCTCCAGCGCCTCATCGCCTCGATCCACCGCCTCCACGTAGAAGGTCCCCCGGGATTGCAGGATCCGCCGGATCAGCCGCACCGCGTCCGGGTCGTCGTCCACGATCAGCACCCGCCGGCTGCGCGGGTCCAGCTGGTCCAGGGCGATGAGGAACCCCTCCGAGGGGGCCGCGGGAGCTTCCAGCGTGTAAACCCATCCTTCCCCTAAGGCGAACTTCTCCACGGGGAAGGTGTGCCCGGAGGCGTTGATGACCACCGTCTCCTCCGGCCGGATGTGACCGGAGGCGATCAGCTTGAAGGCCCCGGCGAAGGCCGCCGCCGCCGCTGGCTCCATGGAGAGGCCTTCCATCTTGGCCAGCAGATGCATCGCCCGGTAGGTCTCCTCATCGCTCACCGTCTCCATGGCCCCCCCGGTCTCCTGAACGATGCGGCGCAGCACCGGGTAAGCCGGGCCGGGGTCACCGGTGGCCAGGGTGGCGATGCGGGTGCGCGGGGTGCGGACCACCCGGGCCTGCTCCAGGCCCAGGCGGAACGATTCCACAATGGGCGCGCAGCCCTCCGCCTGGATCACCCCGATGCGGGGGATCCGGTCCACCAGGCCCATGGCCCTCAGCTCCTGGAACCCTTTCCACACGCCGATGGGCCCCATCCCACCGCTCACCGCCTGGATATACCAGTCCGGCGCCCGCCAGCCCAGCTGCTCGGCGATCTCGAAGGCGATGGTCTTCATGCTCTCGCGGGCGGCCAGGCTCCGGATCCCCCGATCCAGGAACAGCCCGCGTCGCTCGGCGAACTGGGCCGCCACCTGCTTGGTCTGGTCGTAGGTCCCGGTCACCTTGATGACCTCCGCCCCGTATAGGGCGACCTCCCGCATCTTGTCGGCGGGGGCCGAGCTCACCAGGAAGGCCCACAGCTGGATGCCGGCCCGGGCGCAGTAGGCGGCATACGAGATCGCCACGTTCCCGGTGGAGGCGACCACCATCTCCTGCAGGCCCGCCTCCCGGGCCACGGAGATGGCCAGGGAGGCCTGTCGGTCCTTAAAGGAGCCCGTGGGGTTCTGGCGCTCGTCTTTGATGTAGAGGCGAGGCCGGCCCAGCATCAGCCCCAGGTTCTCCGCCCGCAGCAGCGGCGTGCCCCCCTCCTCCATTGTCACGATGTGAAGATCCTGGCGCAGGGGGAGGAGCTCCCGGTAGCGCCACATGGTGAAGGGACGGTGGCGGAGCAGCCGATCCCACCGCTGGCGGACGGCCTCCAGGTCGTAGATCACGTCCAGCCAGTCGCCTCCGCAGCGCGGACAGCGGACCTCAAAGCGAAGGTAAGGCCACTGATGGCTACAGGCCGCGCAGCGCAACCACATCCCGGAGATCCTCCTGCTCGAGGCCGAGGGCCCGTCGGATGTGCAGGTCGAAGGGCGGATAAAGGATCCCCTTTTCGGTGATGATGCCGGTGATGTAACGGGCGGGGGTGACATCGAAGGCGGGGTTGGCCGCCCGGGCCCCTCGGGGCGCGATGGGCACCCCCTCGATCTCCAGCACCTCCCGCTCATCCCGCTCCTCGATGGGGATGGCGTCGCCGTTGGGGGTGTTCGGATCGATGGTGGAGGTGGGGGCCACCACATAGAAGGGGATCCCATGCTCCCGGGCCAGGACCGCCAGGGTGTAGGTGCCGACCTTGTTGGCCACGTCGCCGTTGGCGGCGATGCGGTCCGCCCCTACCAGGACGATGTTCACTTTCCCCTTGCGCATGAAGTAGCCGGCGGCCCCGTCGGCGATCACGGTGAAGGGGATGCCCAGCTGCAGCAACTCCCAGGCGGTCAGCCGGGCGCCCTGCAGGCGCGGGCGAGTTTCATCCACCAGCACGTGGATGCGCTTGCCCTGTTCGTGGGCGGTGCGGATCACTCCCAGAGCCGTGCCGTAATCCACCGTGGCCAGGGCCCCCGTGTTGCAGTGATGCAGGATGGTGTCGCCGTCCCGGATGAGGGTCGCTCCATACTGTCCCATCCGACGGTTGGTCTCCACGTCCTCCTCGGCGATCCGGATGGCCTCGGCCACCAGCGCCTCGCGCACGGCCTGGGGATCCTCCAGCCCCTCGTCCGCGGCCCGGCGGAGCATCCGATCCACCGCCCAGAACAGGTTCACCGCGGTGGGGCGGGAGGCCTTCAGCAACCGGGCCGCCGCTTCCAGGTCCCGCAGCAACGCCGCGCGGTCTGAGGCAGGGCTGCGGAGGGCCGCCAGGGCCATCCCGAAGGCGGCCGCGGCGCCGATGGCCGGGGCCCCCCGGACGGCCATCGTGCGGATGGCCTCGGCGACGGCCTCGGGGGTCTCGCACTCCAGGATGACCATCTCATGGGGCAACCGCCGTTGATCGATCAGCCGCAGGACGCCGTCGTGCCATTCCACGCTGCGCATGCAGAGCCTCCGATCGCGATGGAGGTTGAGAACGCGCGATCCGTCCTGTGCTCCGGGTTTTTACGGATTTTACCCTAAAGCAAGGCGAAGATCTTCTGGAGGCCCAGGGCCTTCCAGGTAGGGGCGACCCGGGGGGTCGCCCCTACTATCCGATTCGCGGCAACAAGAAGGGCCGGACACCCCTTGATGCCCGGCCCTGAGATCTGCGGAGCGCCCGGATGGGATGACGTCAGCGCTCGCCGGAAGCCCGTTTGACGATCTTCACACGGCCGGCCAGGGGACGCTCCTCGCCAGGCTTCCCCTTCCCTTTGGGCGCGGCCTTCGCGGCCAGCAGCCGATCCCGTTGCTGGGCCTCCTCCACCGAGAGCCCCTCCAGCACCGCCTGGCGGGAGAGGCGGATCTTGCCGTCCTCGTCGATGTGGGTGACCATCACCAGGATCTGGTCGCCCACGCGCACCACGTCCTCGATGCGGTTCACCTTCTGGTCGGCGATCTGGGAGATGTGGACCATCCCCACCTCGCCGGGGAGGATCTCCACGAAGGCCCCGAAGTCGGTGATGCGGATGACCTTCCCCAGGTAGATCTTGCCCACCTGGGGTTCCTCGGCGTAGGCCTCGATCTTGAGGCGGGCGCTCTCGGCGTCGGCCAGGCTGGTGGCGGCGATGTGGACCGTCCCGTCCTCCTCGATGTCGATCTGGGTATGGGTCTCCTCCTGGATCTTGCGGATGGTCTTCCCGCCCGGCCCGATGAGGGCGCCGATCTTCTCCACCGGAATATGGACGGTGAAGATGCGCGGGGCGTGCGGCTTGAGCTCCGGCCGCGGGGCGGGCAGGACCTCCAGCATCTTCTCCAGGATGTAAAGGCGGGCCTCACGGGCCTGATGAAGGGCCTCGGCCAGCACGTGGTAGGGCAGCCCCTTGATCTTGACATCCATCTGCAGGGCGGTGATCCCATCCGCCGTGCCGGCCACCTTGAAGTCCATGTCCCCCAGGTGATCCTCCATCCCCTGGATGTCGGTGAGGATCACGTATTTCCGCCAGGTCTCATCGGCGGTCACCAGGCCCATGGCCACACCGGAGACCGGCTTGCGGATCGGGACCCCGGCGTCCATCAGGGCGAGGGTGGAGCCGCAGACGCTGGCCATGGAGGTGGAGCCGTTGGAGGAGAGCACCTCGCTCACCACCCGGATGGTGTAAGGGAACTCCTCCTCCGGCGGGATCACCGGCAGCAGCGCTCGCTCCGCCAGGGCGCCGTGCCCGATCTCCCGCCGGGAGGCCCCGCGCAGCACTCGCACCTCACCGGTGGAGAAGGGTGGGAAGTTGTAATGGTGGATGTAGCGCTTGGTCTCCTCAGGGGCCAGCGTGTCCAGCTCCTGCTGTTCGGCCAGGGTGGCCAGGGTGGCCACCGAGAGGACCTGGGTGTCGCCCCGGGTGAAGATGGCCGAGCCGTGGGCTCGGGGCGCCACGTCTACCTCGCACCAGATGGGCCGGATGTCCTTCGGGCCGCGCCCGTCCGGCCGGCGGCCCTCCTCCAGGATGCGGCGGCGCACCTCCTCCCGCAGCGCCTCGTGGAAGCTCTCCTTCACCTGGGCCTGCTCATACTCGGAGAGGGCCTGGAGGATCTCCTCCTCCAGCTCGTCCAGCGCCTCGTTCCGCTTGTCCTTGTCGAAATACGTGTCCAGGATCTCCGCGATCTGGTGATCCAGGCGGGCGCGGACAGCCTGGCGAACCTCCTCGGAGATGGAGAAGGCCTTGTAGGTGGCCTTGGGCTTGCCGATGGCGGCCCGCATCTCCTCCTGGAGGGCGATCAGCGGCTGCATGGCCTCGTGGCCCAGGCGGATCGCCTCCACCATCAGGTCCTCGGGGATCTCATTGGCCCCCGCCTCGACCATGATCACCGCGTCCGCTGTGCCCGCCAGCCGCAGGTCCAACCGGCTGTGCTCCATCTGGCTGACCGTGGGGTTGATCACGAACTGCCCGTCGATGTAGCCCACGCGCACCGCCCCCACCGGCCCGAACCAGGGGATGTCCGAGATGGTCAAGGCCGCCGAGGCCGCGATGATCGAAGGAATATCCAGGTGATATTCCGGATCCGCGGAGAGGCTGGTCAGGATGATCTGGACGTCATTGCGTAGGTCTTTGGGGAACAGGGGTCGGAGGGGGCGATCCACCAGGCGGGCGGTGAGGATGGCGTTCTCCGAGGGCTTGCCCTCCCGACGCTGGAAGCTGCCGGGGATGCGACCCGCCGCATAGAGCCGTTCCTCGAAATCCACGCTCAGGGGGAAGAAATCGATGCCCTCCCGCGGCTCCTTCGCCATGGTGGCGGTGGCCAGGATCATCGTGTCGCCGACGCGGACGATCACCGCGCCGTTGGCCTGCCAAGCGAAGTAGCCGGTCTCAATGACGATCTCCTTGTCGCCGACCATCGTTTTGAAAACATGCTTCTCTCGCCTCATGTCCGATCACACCCCTCCGGCTCGGATGCCATCATGGCCCTGTATCCCGGATAAGAGCCCTGGCCCGGTCGATGACCCGGGCGCCCGCCCCTGCCTCCGCAGGCGCCAGGATCCTCTGTGAAACACGGGGCGTCCTCCCACGCCCGTCCGCCGGATCATTTGCGCAAGCCCAGCCGCTCCAGGATCGCGCGATAGCGTTGCGGATCCACCCGGGCCAGGTAGCGAAGCTGGCGCCGGCGCTTGCTGACCAGCTTCAGGAGGCCGACCCGGGAATGCTCATCGTGCTTATGCTGTTTGAGATGCTCGGTCAGGCGATTGATCCGCTCGGTCAGAATGGCGATCTGCACCTCCGGCGAACCGGTGTCCGACTCGTGGCGCCGGAACATCTCGATCAGCTGCTGCTTTTCCTCTTTCGACAGGCTCACCGCGCTTCCCTCCCATCGGGGATTGAATGCGGGATCGTTTCCCAGGTTATCTATTGTAATCTGCGGGGAGGAGTTCTGCAAAACCGTCCGACATGACATGAAAAGCAGGAAGAGGCGCAGGATGGGAAGCCAGGACCTTCTCGGATCCCCGATCTTGACGGGGGTTCCCGGGATGTGGTATATTCCGAGGTGGGTGGGCCCGTGGTGTAGCCTGGCCGAACACGCCGCCCTGTCAAGGCGGAGATCGCGGGTTCAAATCCCGTCGGGCCCGCTCAGACAGGGGGAAGGCGGAGCTCCCGCCTTCCCCCTTTTTTTTTCGTAGACCTGCCGATCCCCCTCACCCGGGCTATAGGGTGGTCGCCCTGCGCCGGCGCAGCCCGTAGCCGATCCCTGCCAGCAACACCCCTGCTCCGGCCAGCAGCCATCCAACCCACGCGGGAACCGCACGGGTCTCCCCGCCGGTGGGCGGGAGCGCCGCCCGGATCTCCCCGCACGAGACATAGACGGAGATCTCTTGATGGGAATGGTCACCGTCTCCTGAGCCGGCGCCGCCCCGATGACCAGGAGCGCGAGCAGGATGCCGATGAGCCAGCGCATGCGGTTCATGGTTCCCTCCTGAAATCGGAGTTTGAAGAAAGGCCCGGCGGGGGATCCCCGCTCAAGGGCCTTCGCTTCCGATGGCCAGCGCGCTCAGATAGGCGATGAGGTCCGCCACCTCTTCTTCTGCGAGGTCCGCCCCGACGGCCGGCATCTGACCTCCGCCCTCCCGGATCTGCCGGGCGATGAAGGCCGGGATGTGGCGCCGGACTTCATCCACCGGCACGGAAGCCGGTGGCTCGAAGCCCAGGCCGGTCCCCGGCAAACGCCTGCCTTCGAGATGGCACGACGCGCAGCGCTGCCGGAAAAGGGCCCGTCCCCGAGCCACCGCCCCCGGGTCCGGAGGAACAGGGGTCCGGGCGAAGGTTGGCTCCCCTTCCAGCGTCCTCAGGTAGCCGAGCAGGCGCTCGATCTCCTCCTCGCTCAGTCGGTCGCCAAAGCCCGGCATGTTCCCCGCCCGTTGCGGATTTGCTGACGGACGAAATCCGCGGAGTGCCGATGAACGACACCGCGCAGGGAGGGGCCCGCGCCTGGCGCATGGCCTCCCTGGGGATGGCAGGACTCCCAGAAGGCTGCGAAAAGCCCCGCCCCGGTCTCCGATCGGGTAGCGGTCGGAGAGGGGGAGGGAGCAAGCGCGATAGTCGGAAAGCGGGAGATCGCCGGAATCGACGGCGTCGCTCCCTCCGGCCGGGCCGCAGCCTGGCATCCGATTATCCCGGCCGTGAGAACCCATGGGATCCACCGGCGGCCCCTGCGGGCGGGCACGCTCCCTCCTCATCGCGATGCCTTTCTGTTTCTTGATATGGATCCACCCTGGCGGCGGTTCACGAGCGCGAACCGCCATCCGCGGCCTCAGGCCCCCAGCGGGTCGGGTTTCGGCTATCATAGGAGAAGATCCGCAGGAGGGAACCGTCGATGGCGCCGATCGGAGCGTTCACCTTCGTCCTCCACGCCCACATCCCCTATTGCCGGCGCGCCGGGCGCTGGCCCCACGGGGAGGAGTGGCTCCACGAGGCGATCGCCGAGACCTACCTCCCCTTGCTGGACGCCCTCTATGACCTGCACGAGGAGGGGGTCCCGGCCCGTCTGACCCTGAGCCTCACGCCGGTGCTGGCGGAGCAGCTGGCGGATCCGCTCATCCAGGAGCATTTCATCGAGTATGCGCAGGACCGGCGGAGTCGGGCGGAGCAGGATGTGGCCCGCTTCGAGGCCGAAGGGAATCCCCACCTGCGGGAGCTGGCACGCTTCTATGTGGACTACTACGATCGACGGCTGCGAAGTTTCATCCATCGTTACGGTCGGGACCTCATCGGAGCATTCCGGCGCCTCCAGGAAGCCGGGGTGATCGAGCTGATCACCAGCGCGGCGACCCATGGCTATCTCCCCTTGCTCTCCCGGGATTCCTCCATCCGGGGCCAGCTGCGCACCGGCATCCGGACCTACCGGCGGTTCTTCGGGAGGGATCCCTTCTCCATCTGGCTCCCGGAGTGCGCTTACCGGCCCGCCTATCGCCTGCCGGACGGAACCATCCGGCCCGGCCTGGAATATTTCCTGGCCCGGGAGGGGCTCCGGCTGTTCTTCGCTGAAACCCATGCGGTGGAGGGAGGGCGCCCGGTGGGGAAAGCGGCGGGCGACGCCATCGGCCCCTACGGCCAGATCGTGCGCCATTACGTGATCCCCTTCGAGGCCATCGAAGGCGTCCGGGGCACCACCTACCGTCCGTATTATGTGGCCCGCACAGACGTCCCCGGCGGGGAACACTCCGGTGTGGCGGTGGTGGCCCGCAACAACCGCACGGGGATGCAGGTGTGGTCTGCTGACTGGGGCTACCCGGGCGATTTCGATTACCGGGAGTTCCACAAGAAGGACGGGCGCTCCGGCCTGCAATACTGGCGGGTGACCGGAAAAGTGGACCTGGGGGAGAAGGACTACTACCATCCGGAATGGGCGGCGGCCAAAGTGGAGCAACATGCAGGGCACTTCGTGGATCTGGTGCACGATCTGCTGCGGGAGTTCCATCGGTCCACCGGGCAGGTCGGCTTGATCGCCTCGAATTACGATGCTGAGCTGTTCGGCCACTGGTGGTTCGAGGGCGTGGACTGGATCCGGGCAGTGTTGCGGCGTCTGGCGCAGAGCCAGGAGGTCTGGCTGGCCACGGCCCGGGAGTTCCTGGAGGCCTACCCTCCGACGGAGGTGCTGGCCCTCCCGGAGTCCAGCTGGGGCCTGGGAGGGGGACACTGGACGTGGGACAACCCGGAGACCCACTGGATGTGGGAGCCGATCCACGAGGCCGAGGCGCGGATGGAGCGGCTGGCCGCACGATATCCGGAGGCGGACGCGGAGACCGCCCGAGTGCTCAACCAGGCCGCCCGGGAGCTGTTGCTCCTTCAGGCCAGCGACTGGCCCTTCCTCGTCACCACCGGCCAGGCCCGCGCCTACGCCATTGAGCGTTTCACCACCCACCTGGAGCGCTTCGAGGCCCTCTGCCGCTCAGTGGAGGTCGGACGACCGGATGGGGACCTGGCGGAGGCTTACTGGGAGCTGGACAAGGTGTTCCCGGATCTGGATTACCGGTGGTGGGCCCCCGCATGACCGGCTCGCACGGGTCTGCTCACGGGCGGGGACTTCCTTGCAACCATCGCTGAATCGCCTCCCGGAGGAGAGCGCGGAGCTCCGGGTCCGGGACATCCTCCACGCGCTGGTAACGCTGCGTTCCAATGAGGATCCCCAGGGTGCCGTCCGGAAGGGTTTCCAGGCGGACAGCCCGATAGGGCAGCTCGGGATGTTCCCGGAGGAGTTCCTGGAGGATACGGTCCAGCTGCTCTGCAGGCGCAGGACCCTGTACACGGGACTCCGCCGGCAGCGTGGGGGTGGATTCCCGGAGCATGGCCTGCAGGGCTTGCATCGCCTCGAGGACGAGCAGGGCCGCGCGGTGATCGTGGATCTCCCGCAGGTGACGGTAACGTTGCTTCCCCACCTCGATCCGCCACGTGCCGTCAGGCTCCCGGATCATGGCCACACCGGTTTCGGTTCTGGGCGGAGGCAGCGCACCCGCGGGCTCCCCTCCTCGCCCGCCGCTTAGGGCGAACCCCAGGACGATCCCGAAGAGGAGGCCAACGATCAGCGCGCCCCCGGCGAAATAGTAAACCAGCTCCAGAGAAACCACCGTTTCCCCTCCTGAAAAAATTCCCCTCTGTGACACTCCCCGATGGCTTCCATTATAGTTCTAACGGCCCCCGCCACCCCGCGTGGGCGCCCCCCACGCGCGGATGGAAGCGAGGTCCGGGGCGAAAGCCCCTCCTACAAAACCATCTTTTTGTAGGAGCGGCTTTAACCGCGACCTTTGTGTCATCGCGAACCAGGGGCTCAGGGGTTGCCGGAGCCGCCTTCACCGCAACGACTCCGTCATCGAAGACGGATGGTCGGGGCTAAAGCCCCTCCTACAGAAGCCCATTTTTGTTAGGAGCGGCTTCAGCCGCGACCTTTTGCCCATGTAGGCCGAAATTCATTTCGGCCACTGCTCGGAGGAGCTTCTCCCGCCGTGACGAATCGGGGTGCAAAGAGAGGCGTTCGAGACGGAGGCCCCTCCTGGAGATATGGACATGGGCTGGGAGGAGGTGTTCCCAGCCCATGTCCCCATGGCCTCGAAAGGTCCTCGCCGTCGGATCTTCCTTCAGCGGACCTCCCGCACCAGGCGCTCATAGGGGATGTCCGCCTGCAGCAGGCCTTTGGCCCGGGCCCAGGCGATCACATCCGAGAACTGCTCCCGGGTCGGCAGCGCTCGATCCGGATACGGAGGCAGCCGGTAGGTCCCCACCAAAGGCTGGGGCACCAGCTGCTTCTCCGCCAGGAGGCCGGCGTATTTTTCCGGGTTCGCCCGGATGGCCGCCACCGCTCGATCCCAGGCCTGGAGGAAGCGTCGGGCCGCCTCCGGGTTCCGCTCCACCACCTCCGCCCGGAAGCTGAGCACGCTCAAGGAGATGGACCGCACCTCCCGGTCATCCGCGACCACCTGCGCGCCCTGCTGGATGGCCAGCGTGGCGAAAGGATCCGGGAGGGTGGCGGCCTTCACTCGACCCTCCATCAGCGCCTGCAGCCGGTCCGGGATCCGCGGGATGTGAACGGTCCGATAATCCCCGGGCTTCAGACCCGCCCGCTCCAGGATGCGGTCGGTCATGTATTCGATAACCGTGCCCTGGGAGATGGCGATCTCCACGCCCTTGAGATCCTGAGGGCTCTGGATCCCGGCGTTGGGGTTGGCCAGGATGAAATACTGAGGGGCTTCGGGATATGCCTGACGGGCGATGCGGACCACGTAGATCTGAGCTTTCTCCTTGTTGTAGAAAAGGGTGGAGACGGTGTCGTTGACCATGGCATCGATGCGGCCGGCCTGCATCAGCTGATCCCGCTCGGCCGCCGAGGCGGCTGGGATCACCTCCACCTCCAGGCCCTCCTGGGCGAAATACCCTTCTGTCTGGGCCACATATACGGGCAACACGTCCAGGATGGGCAGCGCGCCGAACCGCACGGAGAGCGGACGGGCGCCCGCGGAGGGCTGACAGGCGACGAGCCCCAGGCCGATGGCGATGCCGATGAGGATCCGTCGAAGCATGGTTCCCCTCCAAATGAAAATCTTCACAAACTATGCCGCAAAAGCGGGGTCCCGTCAAGGGATGCCCTGCCCAGTCCGGACGGCCTACAGAGATCCAATAGGGGAAGCGGGAGGTATGTCCCAGAATGGTCGGAAGCTCAGCGCGATGTAGGCCAACTGCTCACAGTTGACCTCCATGGATAAGCGGGGGCAGTGTCTTGCCCACACAGCCGATAGAATGGGGACGCACCCAAGCGGAGAGCTTTCGGAGGCTAAAATAAGGGCGCACTCCTTGGCGGAAGGGAACGATGAGCGGGGATCGCCTCGCGCGGGAGGGCTTCGATCTTGCCTTTCGGATCAGCGGGCATGCCCTGGCGCATTCGGTGGTCCTGCTGAGTGTGCCCCTCCTGCTCCTGAACGACCACCTTCTGAAAGCCCGCTTCCCCTCGTTCTGGACGGGCAAGCTGAGCGATTTCGCCGGGCTGTTCTTCTTCCCGTTTCTGGTGATCCCCGCCCTGGCGCTTGCGTTGGGCCCCCTTCGCCTCTCACCCTCTCGCCTTGCCGACCTGGGGTTCGGGCTGACCGCGCTTTCCTTCGCCGCCCTGAAGTTCTCCCCACCGTTGAACGCCGCCATCGCCACCATCGTCTCCGCCCTCCTGGGCCGTCCGGCGGTCTTCGCGCTGGATCCCTCCGATGGGATCGCGCTGATCGCGTTGATCCCTTCCCGCTGGCTCTGGAAGCGCACGGCCCGGAAGGTGCAGGTAGGTCAAGATGCTCCGCCCCGCTGGGCCTGGGTCGCCTGGATCCTGGCCATGATTGCTTCCCTCGCCACCCCTCCATGCCCACCGGAGCTTTTGGTGCGCCGCATTCTTGTGTGGAGGGACCACGTCTATGCGGGCCTGACCTCGGTGGGAAGCGGCCACCCCACGTGGGTGGTCAGCGCGGATGGGGGCGAGACATGGCAACGGATGGAGGGTCTACCCCTATGGCTCCAGCAGGAGCCCGTCACGCTTGACTGGCCAATCGTGCGCTGCCGCGCGGATCAGCCCTCCGTGTGCTACCGAATCCCTGGCCCGGGCCGGGTGGAAGCCAGCACGGACGGGGGGCAAACGTGGCGGACCGCTTGGGCACCCCCGTGGGGACGGGAGAGTTTCCGCAAGCGGCTGCTCAGCATGTTTCCGATCGGTTGCATGAAGCAGATCATTGACGAAGGACCCTATGATCTGACCTTCGATCCGGAGGGGAACCGATGGCTGGTGGCGCTGGGGACGGAGGGGATTCTCATTCTATCCCCGGACAGGCCGTGGCGCATACAGGATATTCAGATCAGCGGATTCGGGGGGTTCCACATCACCCACACGCCCTATGCGGCGGAAAATCTGGTTGGAGCAGCACAGATCACGATGACTGAGTCATATGCCACCGTGGCGCTGGCGCTGCTGTTCTACCAGGTCCAGAGCTACCGGGCGATCGCACGCCTGAGGTCCGCCATCGGCTCGGCCGTTCGTTTCTCTGCGCCGACGCCCCGCCGTCGGAGTCGGGCGTGGATCATCTTCTTGATTGGGATCGGCCTCCCGATCGCCATATTTTTCCTCTCCGGCCTGTCCATGGGCCTCCTGCCGGAGCGGACCCTTGAAGCGATAGCCCCTGTATTTCTAAAGCTAATCTTCCTGGTTTTATTTATCCTCCTGTCGAGTGGACCTCCATTTCTGCCTCTGAATACCATCAGCCTGCTCCTCATAATCGTTTCAATTATCCTGATCTGGAGGCTGCGGAGGAAGTGGCGGGCGCTGCGGGAGAGCGCGCCGCGCCCGGAGGCCATCCGGGCCGTCCATCGGGAGATCGTCCTGGCTGCATTGGGGATCTCGCCAGGGGCCTGGGCGCCTTTCGTCGCCTGGGCCATGGGATGGATCCCGCTGTATGAGATGGCGCTGGTAGGGGCAATCCTCATCGCTGTCAGCGCCACGATCGGGAGCGCCTTACGGATCCGGCGATGGCAGAAACTGCTACAATCTACAAACGAGCCTCCCAAGGGTTGAGGAGGCGTCCCGGTAGAACCGGACCATCAGATCCCGCGAGCTTCACGCAATGGAGGCACAGATGACCGCCAAGTCGTTCGACGTGAAGGATCTCTCGCTGGCCGACCGCGGCCTGCAGCGGATCGAGTGGGCGGATCGGGAGATGCCGGTGCTGCGGCGCATCCGGGAACGGTTCGAGCGGGAGCGCCCACTGGTCGGGATCCGCATCTCCGCCTGCCTGCACGTGACCACGGAGACGGCCAACCTGGTCCGCACGTTGCAGGCCGGCGGGGCGGAGGTGGCCCTCTGCGCCAGCAATCCCCTGAGCACCCAGGACGACGTGGCCGCCGCCCTGGTGCGCTTCTTCGAGGTCCCCGTCTTCGCCGTCAAAGGGGAGGACACGGAGACCTATTACCGTCACATCCAGGCGTGCCTGGCCCACCGCCCCCACATCACCATGGACGACGGGGCGGATCTGGTGAGCACGCTGCACAAGGAACGGCCGGCGTGGATGGCGGAGATCCTGGGCGGCACCGAGGAGACCACCACCGGGGTGATCCGCCTGCGGGCCATGGCCCGGGAGGGCGTCCTCGCTTACCCCATCATCGCCGTCAACGACGCGCTGACCAAGCACCTCTTCGATAACCGTTACGGCACCGGCCAGTCCACCATCGATGGCATCCTGCGGGCCACGAACATCCTCCTGGCCGGACGCGTGGTGGTGGTGGCCGGATATGGATGGTGCGGCCGCGGGATCGCCATGCGGGCCCGGGGGATGGGCGCCCAGGTCATCGTCACCGAGGTGGATCCCCTGCGAGCTCTGGAGGCGGCGATGGACGGCTTCCGGGTGCTCCCGATGATGGAGGCGGCACGGGAGGGGGATCTCTTCATCACCGCCACCGGCAACATCCACATCATTGACCGGCCTCACTTCGAGGTGATGAAGGATGGCGCCATCCTGGCCAACGCCGGGCATTTCAACGTGGAGATCAACATCCCGGCGCTGCGGGAGATGAGCGTCGGGGAGCCGCGGCGGGTGCGGGAGTTCGTGGAGGAATACACCCTGAAGGACGGGCGCCGGATCTACCTGCTGGCCGAGGGGCGGCTGGTGAACCTGGCCGCCGCGGAAGGCCACCCCAGCGCGGTGATGGATATGTCCTTCGCCAACCAGGCCCTCTCGGTGGAATACCTGGTCCGCCACGGGCGTTCCCTGGAGCGCCAGGTCTATCCGGTCCCCCGGGAGATCGATCAGGCGGTGGCCCACCTGAAGCTGGAGACGATGGGGATCCGGATCGACCGCCTGACGCCGGAGCAGGAGCGCTACCTGGCCTCCTGGGAAGAGGGAACGTAGCGCGAACATCCGGGCGCTTCGAGCCGTTGCCCTCCGCCCGCCTTCAGAACCCCGCTGTGAGGAAGGAAACAGGGGCAGCCAGGGAGGCTGCCCCTGTTCCGCAAACCGGTGAACCCATCCGGTGAACACCGGGCCTACGGGCCTACGGGCCTACGGGCTCTGGTCCGCCTATTCCGCAAACCGGTGAACCCATCCGGTGAACACGGCCACCAGCTCGCCGTCCCGCCGCACCTCCACCCGGTAGAGGGCAGCCCGGCGGCCGCGATAGACCTCCTCGGCCACCGCCTCCACCCGCTCCCCCGCCCCCACCGCCCGCAGGTATTCCATATGGGTGGAGAGGGCCACGGCGCGGACCCCATGGGAGTTGGAGGCGAGGGCGAAGGCAGCATCCGCCAGTGTATAAAGGAAGCCGCCGTGGGCGGTTCCGTGGAGATTCAGGTGCTCCGGGCGCACCACTCCCCATACCCGAGCCTGTCCGGGCCCCGGGATCTCCGCCTCCAACCCTAGGGCCTTCATAAAGGGATCCACCATCGTCGGGACGGAGCCGCTCATGCGTCCTTCGGCCGCATGTCCACCACCCGTCGGAGCTTCCCGCCTTCGCTCCGGGGCAGGGTGTTGGGCGGGGTGAGGGTGACCTTCACGTGAATCCCCAGGGCTTCATCCAGCACCTGGTTCACCTTCTCCCGCAGGCCCTGAACAGCCTCGATGCTCTCGAACACCTCCCCGGCCAGCAGCTCCCCGCCCACCTCCCGGAAGAAGGCCTCGGTCACCTCCACCTTTACCTCCAGCTGATCCAGCCGGCCCTCCCGGGTGACCACCAGCTGGTAGTGGGGCGCGACATGGGGCAGGCCCACCAGCGCTGCCTCCACCTGAGACGGGAACACGTTCACCCCGCGGATGATCAACATGTCATCCGTGCGCCCGAGCACCCGGGACATGCGCACGAAGGTCCGCCCGCAGACGCAGGGGGTCGGATCGATGGAGGCCAGATCCCCGGTCCGGTAGCGGATCACCGGCATGGCCTCCTTGGTCAGAGTGGTGAAGACCAGCTCCCCCACCGTCCCGGGCGGGACCGGCTCGCCGGTGGCCGGGTTGACGACCTCAACCAGGAAGTGATCTTCGAAAATGTGGGAGCCGTTCTTGGCCTCGATGCATTCGTTAGAGACACCGGGGCCGATGACCTCGCTCAGACCGTAGATGTTGACCGCGTGGACCCCCAGCTTCTCCTCGATCTCCCGGCGCATGCCCTCCGTCCACGGTTCGGCGCCCAGGATGAAGACCCGCAGGTTAAGGTCGCCCGGCCGGTAGCCGTTGGACAGGAGGGCGTCGGCGATGACCAGCGCGTAGGAGGGGGTGCACGCCATCACGTGGGTGCCGAAGTCCTTGAGGATCATCAGCTGACGGCTGGTGTTCCCCCCGGAGACCGGGACCACCACCATCCCCAGCTTCTCCGCCCCGTAGTGCATCCCCAGGCCGCCGGTGAAAAGGCCATAGCCGTAGGCGTTCTGGAAGACCTCCCCCGGTCGGGCGCCGGAGAGCACCAGACAGCGGGCGCAGACCTCCGCCCACACCTCCAGATCGTTGCGGGTGTAGCCCACCACCGTTGGCTTCCCCGTGGTCCCCGAGGAGGCGTGGATGCGGATCACCTGGTTCAGGGGAACGGCGAACATGCCGAAGGGATAGGTCTCCCGCAGATCCGCCTTGGAGGTGAAGGGGAGCTTCGTAATGTCCTGCAGGTGCCGGATGTCTGACGGCTTCACCCCCGCCTCGTCCATCTTCCGCCGGTAGTGCGGGACCCGGTGGTAGACGTAATCCACGATGCGCTGGAGGCGCTCCAGCTGGAGCCGCTCCAGCCGGTCCCGCGGCATGGTCTCCATCTCCTCGTTCCAATACATCGGCTTCGCTTGCACTGCCATAAGCCCCTCCTCATCAGGACATAGGCTTTTCCGTTCCTCGGGAGAGCCCGGAAGCCGCCTGACGCGGCTCCTGTCTCCCGGTTTCCGCTATCCGCCTCACCGATGGGGGCGCGCCGATCCCCTCGGGATCCCCAGCGTGTCCCAGAAGGCCTGCACCGTCTCCAGGAAGGCCTCGGGGCGCTCCCGGATCAGGTCGTGGCCGGCCCCCGGGAAAACCACCAGGCGAGCCTGAGGGATCCAGCGGGCCATCTCCATCGTCTGCTCGATGGGCGTGATGGAGTCGTTTTCGCCGATCAGCAGCAGGGTGGGGACGCGGATGGCCTGCAGATCCTCGGGCCGGAAGTCGGGCCGCCAGCGATCCTCCTCCTGCCAGCCGCGCAGCAACGCCCGCACCCGCTCCTCCGAGCCGTGCCAGCGCACCATCGCCGCCCACCATGCCGGCTGCTCCCGACGGATCCGCTCCGGATCCCAGAAGCCGTCCCCGCGGGTGCGCAGGTTCCGCACCGTGTAGTGGCTGCCGATGAGGACCATCGAGCGGACCCGCGCGGGATGCCGGGTGACCAGATAGAGGGCGGTGGAAGCGCCCCCGCTGAAGGCCACCAGATGGACCGCGGGGATCCCCAACCGGTCCAGCAGCCGCGCCATGTCATCGGCCATCTCCCGCAGGTCCAGGCGTCCAGCCGGGTTAGTGCTCTCCCCGTGGCCCCGCAGGTCCGGGCCGATGAGGTAGAACCGCGCGGCCAGGGGCTCGGCCACCCGCCCCCACGTGGCCCGGAAGGTGCTGCAGGCGTTGTGGAGCAGGAGCAGCGGCGGCCCCTCGCGCGCGCCCCCTTCCTCCCAGGCGATCACCAGCCCATCGCTTAGGGTTTCCTTCCAGCGCACCATCGCCGCCCGCTTCCGCAGTTCGATCAGGTGACGAACACCGGGCGATCCACCAGCAGGGGCTCCCGCACCGGCATCCATTCCCCGGTGAGAACGTGGGCGACCCGGGAGGCCTCCTCGAACCAGGAGCGGGGCGGGATATGCCCCCAGAAGGTAGCCCGGCGCGGGTCGTTGATGGACCAGCGGATGGGCTCCCAATCGGGGTCCGGGATGATGTAGTCGTTCGTGTAGAGCTCGATGCGGTTGCCGTCGGGATCTCGCAGGTAGAGAAAGAAGGCGTTGCTTAAGCCGTGGCGGCCCGGCCCCCGTTCGATGGCCCCTCCCATCCCCCGGGCGGCCAGGATGTCACACGCCCGCAGCACGCTCTGGGTGTCCGCCACCCAGAAGCCGATATGGTGGAGACGGGGGCCGATCCCGTTCATCAAGGCGATGTCATGGACGTTCTGCTTGCGGTGGAGCCAAGCCGCCCACAGCCGGGGCGGGTCCTCGTCGGTCACCGTGTATTCCGAGCAGTAGAAGCCCAGCTTCCCGGTCCACCAGTCGTAGGCCTCCTGTACGTGGGGGACCTGGCAGTTGAAATGATCCAGGCGCATGATGTGGGCGCCCCGGTAGAGATCGAACCGCTGCAGCAACCGCTCTCGCCGGGCGATCTCGTGGAAGAACTCGATGGGAAGCCCGGTGGGGTCCTGGACGCGCAGCGCCCGCCCCTGGCCGGCCTCCTCCTCTTCGGGGGCCAGCCAGCGGACAGGACATCCGGCGCTTTCATACAGCGCGGCCAGGCGATCGAGGTCCTCCGGATCGGCCACGCGGAAGGCCAGGTGGGTCACCCCGGGGCTTGGCGCCTTCTTGAGGATCAGGCTGTAGCGATCCCGCTCCTCCAGACCGCCCAGGTAGAGACGATCCTCCTCGCGAGCGACCTCCACGAACCCCAGGGCCTCCACGTAGAAATCCCGAGCCCGCTCCAGGTCCGTCACGCAGAGCTCCGCATGTGCCGCGCGCGTGATGGAGAACCCGCCCATAGGATTCCTCCTTTGAAGGGTTTCCGGGCTCCGGGTGGTCTCCCTCCATCGCTCCGCCCGGCGCGTCCCATCAAGGCCTCGCCTCCTCCGCCTGGGCGAAGGCCTCCTCCTTCATTTGCTTCAGGAACTCCCGGACCTTCTCCATATAGGGCGTGCGGTCGTGCTTTTGGAAGATGACGCCGGCGATGCGCACCGGATCCCCAAAGTAGAAGCGTTCATACTGGACCTGCCGGCCGGCGAAGGCGGAGAGGGCGGCGTCCCAGGCCAGGCGGAAGAGGGGGATGCGATCGTAGGCCTCCGCCCGGGCGGCCTGGAAGTAACGGCGGATGTCCTCGATGAGCTCGGGGTTCTTCATGTCCTCCTCGGTGACCGTGGCGATGATGCCGCTGGCCGAGAGCTGCTGGATGATCTCCACGATGCGCGGATACCACCGCATATAGAGGTTGCGCGCCGCGTCCAGGGGTGGCCAGGCCGGCCGGAAGGCCCCGAAGGCGTCTTCATGGGCGTCCGCCTCCGCCGCCCGCAGCAGGGCCTTCATGGTCTCGAGGTAAATCCAGATCTCCGCCACCTTCTCCTGCACGTGCTGGAAGCCCTCGATGCCGATGGCGTCGACGATGAGGGAGGCCAGCCCCAGGAAGAACTCCGTCTTAGCGATGTTCTTCACCACCACCTGATGGGCCATCCCCACGATGGCCCCGGTGGCCGCGTAGGCCTGGTTGGCCCGCTCCACGTCCCGGTAGATGAACACCCGCTCCCAGGGGACGAAGACATCGTGGAAGATCACCACGGCGTCGATCTCGTCGAAGCGCGATCCCAGCGGATGATCGAAGGGGGAGCGGCCGTAGTCCAGGGTCTCCCGGCACAGGAAGCGCAGGCCCGGGGTGTCACAGGGGATGCCGACGGCATAACAATACGGAGCGTCCTCCTCGGTGTTGCGCAACAGCGTCGAGGGGAAGACCATGATCTCGTCGACCGCGGGCAGAGTGGCCAACATCCGGGCCCCCCGGATCACGATGCCCCCGTCGGTCTCCTTCACCACCCGGGCTGCCAGATAAGGATCTGCCTGCTTCGAGGGGCCCACTGCCCGGTTGGCCTGGGGGTGGATCAGGGTGTGGGTGAGGCAGAGGTCGTTCTCCCGCAGGTATTCGTAATAGCGACGCATGTGCTCGGCGAAGGCCGGCTCTTTCTCGCCCAGGAAATCCGCCCCGGAGGCGTAGTAAGTGATGGCCCGGTTCAGGTAATCGGGGGTGCGGCCCATGAAGCCGAAGTGGACATCGGCCCAGATCTTCATCATCCGGCTCACCCGCTGCACATCCTCGGCGGAGCGAGGGATCAGGAAGGAGAGGCCGACCTTCTCGCCGCTGCTCGGCGAATCGTAAAGGCATTCGTCCGCCCGCTCCCACTGGAGGTCATACAGACGGGCCATCGATCGAAGCCCGCGGGCGAAGGCCGGGTGCGTGGTGGGGTCCTCCACTCGTTCCCCGCGATGCCAGAGGTCCCGGGGGTGCTCCCGGATCCGCTGCAGGAACTGCGCGCCGGTTCGTGCGCCCATCCTCATCCCTCCTTTTGCCGGAGCTCCTCTATGGCGGGGATCACCGCCCAGCGCCCAGCCGGGGGATGCGAGGCGGGGTCAGGGCCACGTGGATGGTCATCACCTCGGTGTAAAACTCGAAGCTGTAGAAGCCGCCCTCCCGGCCGATCCCGCTGTATTTCGCCCCGCCGAAGGGGGTGCGCAGATCCCGGACGTTGGGGGCGTTGATCCACACCATGCCCACTTCCATCGCCTGGGCCACCCGATGGGCCCGGACCAGATCCCGGGTCCAGATATAGGCGGCCAGCCCGTATTTCACCCCGTTCGCGATGCGGATAGCTTCTTCTTCGGTCTCAAAGGGGAGGACGACCAGGACCGGCCCGAAGATCTCCTCCTGGGCCACCCGCATCTCGGGGCGGACGTCCACGATGACCGTGGGAGCGAAGTAGTTGCCCTCGGGGAGCTGGGGCGGTCGATCGCCGCCCAGGGCGATGGTGGCCCCTTCCGCCCGGGCGACGTCCATGTAGCCCCGCACCCGCTGCCAGTGCTCCGGATGGATCAGGGGGCCGACTTCGGTTTGAGGATCGAAAGGATCGCCCACGCGGATGGCCGCCACCCGCTCCAGCAGATGGCCCAGGAACTCCTCGTAGATCACCCGGTGGAGCAGCAGCCGGGAATTCGAGGTGCAGCGCTCCCCGTTGAGGGAAAAGGCCTGCCAGATCACCCCATCCAGCGCCTGCTCCAGGTCCGCGTCCGGGAAGACGATGGCCGCGTTCTTGCCCCCCAGCTCCATGGAGTAGCGCTTGAGGGTGGAAGCCCCGTTGCGCATGATCTCCATTCCGGTGGTCGTCTCGCCGGTGAAGGAGATCAATTGCACCCCGGGGTGGGCGACCAGGGGGGCACCCGCCCGCTCCCCGAAGCCGTGGACGACGTTGAAGACCCCGGGGGGGAGATCCGCCTCCTGGATGATCTCGGCCAGCATGTTCGCCGAGAGAGGAGACCACTCCGCCGGCTTCAGGACGCAGGTGTTGCCGGCGGCCAGGCAGGGGGCCACCTTCCAGGTCTCCAGCATGAACGGGGTGTTCCAGGGGGTGATCAGCCCGGCCACCCCCACCGGCTTGCGGATCGTGTAGTTGAGGAACTCGCCGTCTTTCGGGTAGGTCTCCCCGATGATGCGGGTGGCCATCTCGGCGAAGAAGTAGAAATTCTCCGCCGCCCGGGGGATGGCACCCTTGCCGGCCTGGGTGATGGGCATCCCGACGTCTAGCACCTCCAGATAGGCGATCTCCTCGGCCCGCTTCAGGATGAGATCGCCGATGCGGCGGAGATAGCGAGCCCGCTCGGCGGCGGGCAGGCGCGGCCACGGCCCCTCATCAAAGGCCCGCCGGGCCGCCCGCACCGCCCGATCCACATCGGCCGCCGTCCCATCGGCCACGATCCCGATGGGACGATTGGTGGCCGGGTTCAGCGTCTCAAAGGTTCCTCCCTCAAGGGCATCCACAAAGGCGTTGTCGATAAAGTGGCGGACGATGTAAAGCCCATCGCGCTGTTCCATGCCGGTTCCTCCATCGATCACGTCCAGCCGGAGACAAAACCGGCTGAAGCGAGCGACAATTCCTCCTCCACCACCGGGTTCTCCAGGACGCCGATGCCTTCGATCTCCAGGCGCATCACATCGCCGGGCTGCACCGGGACGATGCCGCGCGGGGTGCCGGTCCAGAGGGTGTCGCCCGGCTCCAGGGTCATAAACGAGCTGATGTAGGCGATCAGCTCCGGGATGCGATGGATCATCCGCGAGGTGTGCCCCTCCTGGGCCAGACGTCCGTTCACGTAGAGTCGCATGGCCAAGTTGTGCGGGTCGGGGATCTCATCAGGAGTCACCCGCCATGGCCCCATGGGACCGAAGGTGTCCTGGCCCTTGGCCCGCACCGGCGGGCGGTAGAAATTCCCCACGAAGTCCCGGGCGGTGACGTCGTTGCCGATGGTGTAGCCCGCGATCACCTCCCATGCCTCCTCGGGGCGGACGTGACGGCAGCGCCGGCCGATGATGACCACCAGCTCCACCTCCCCGTGCAATACCTTCACTCCCTTCGGGTAGCGCACCGGGGCCCGATGGCCGATCCAGGTGTTGGAGGGCTTGAGGAAGAGGGCTGGCTCCTCGGGCAGGGCGACCTCCAGCTCCTCGGCGTGCTCCCGGTAATTGAGGGCCAGGCCGATGGCCTTGCCCCCGGGCGGCACCGGCGGCAGCCAGACCACCCGCTCCGGATCGAAAGCTCGCCCGTCCGCCACCAGCCTCCCTTCCGGGGTGACCTCCCCCTCCCAGACCCGCCCCTCCGCCGCAAACCGCGCGATCCGCATCGCCCCTCTCAGCTTGCTTCTCAGAGTTGTTCGAGCGCTCCGATCCGTGCTATCCTCGTGTAGAGACACCCGAACTCCCTACCTTCCGGAGCCAAGCCGGATGCAGGAGGGAACATGTCCCAAATCACCCTTATGCTGCCCGATGATCTCTCGACGGAAATCGAACCCTATCGCGATCGGCTGGATGAACTGCTTCGCCTTGGGCTTCGCGAGTTGCGCAAAGCCGAAAGCCTGGTCTTGCTTCGGTCCGGAGCGATCTCGATCGGTAAGGCCGCTCGCCTGGCTGGCGTTCCTCTTCGCGAAATGATCCACTACGCCCTGGCCCATGGGGTCCATCCCCCCATCGATGAAGAGATGATCCATGAGGAGCTGGCATGAAAGTCGTTAGCAACGCCGGCCCTCTGATCACATTGGGCAAACGGGGTCAGCTGGGATTGCTGCTCCGGCTTTATCAGGAAATCTTCATTTCGCAAGAAGTGCATACCGAAGTTGTAGTGAAAGGCCTCGAGATTGGAGAGCCGGACGCAAGCGCAACAGCCTTTCTTGTTAACCAGGGTCTAATTCGCGTTAGGAAGATCGAGTTTCCTTCCTCTCTCCCCGAATGGTCGGGCGGAATCGATGAAGGGGAGATTTCCACAATCCTTCTGGCTCTTCATCTACAGACAGATTGGATATTGGTGGATGATCTCCAAGCCCGTCGGGCCGCTCGGGCGGCCGGGCTTCGATCGAAAGGTTCGATTGGCATTCTGTTGCAGGGTCTGCGAGCAGGTTATCTCTCCCTGGCAGAGTTCGAGCTGTTGATCCATATGATCCGGAACCGTAGAGATCTATGGATCCATCCTCATCTGTGTGAGCTGGCGCTCCAAGAGGCCCGCCGCTTCGCAGGTCGAGATCGTGTGTGAGCAGCCCACCTGAAACCCCTCCAAGGGGCGTCCATTGAACTTCTCCCGCAAAGTCCTCCTATGGGATCAGGCTATAAGCACGCAGCACCTGGCGCAGCCGCTCCACGTTCTCCGGCCGCATAGGGGCGAGGGGAAGCCGGACCTCCGGGGAGATCTTCCCCATCATCCCCAGGGCGGTCTTGGCGGGCACCGGGTTGGTCTCAATGAAAAGGGCGTCGTTCAGGGGCAGCAGCTCATAGTGGAGATCCTGGGCCTCCCGCCAGCGACCCGCCGCCACCAGATCGTAGAGCCGGGCCACCCGGTCCGGCAGCACGTTCCCGGTGGCGCTGACATAGCCTGCCCCGCCGATGGCCAGCACCGGGAAGCACAGCAACTCGATCCCAGAGTAGACCCGGAAGTCCCGCCCCATCCGGTGCAGGAGCCGGTTGATGTGCTCGAAGTCCTTGTTCGCCTCTTTGATCCCAATGATGTTCGGGCAGGCCTCCCGCAGCCGGGCCACCGTGTCGACCTCCAGATGGGCCGCCGTCCGCCCGGGGATGTTGTACAGAATGATCGGGAGGTCGACCCGTTCGGCGATCCCTTTGAAGTAACGGAAGAGCCCTTCCTGGGAGGGCCGGACGTAATAGGGCACCACCACCAGCAGGGCGTCGACACCGGCGGCCTGGGCGGCCTGGGAGAGCCGCACCGTCTCCTCGAAGTTGTTCGTGCCCGTCCCGGCGATGATCGGGACCCGGCCCCGGGCCACCTCCACGGCCAGGCGGTAGAGGCCGACCCGTTCCTCGAAGGTGAGGGCGCTGGGCTCCCCGGTGGTCCCGGTGATCACCAGGCCGTGGGATCCCGAGGCGATCTGCCATTCGATCAGCCCGGCGAACCCCTCCCAGTCCACCGCCCCGTCCCGGAAGGGCGTGACCAGGGGGACCAGGGAGCCGCGCAGGCGCGCGATGTCGCTCATCCGGCTTCCCTCCCGTCCGGGATGGCCAGACGCCGGTAGCTCCCCTCGAAGTAGAGCAACGGCGCTCCCTCCCGCAGGACCCCCGCGGCCTCCACCAGACCCAGGTAGATCGTGTGGTCGCCGCCC
Organism: Thermoflexus hugenholtzii JAD2; assembly: GCF_900187885.1. NCBI lineage: Bacteria > Bacillati > Chloroflexota > Thermoflexia > Thermoflexales > Thermoflexaceae > Thermoflexus > Thermoflexus hugenholtzii. The sequence goes on from NZ_FYEK01000075.1 coordinate 63,817, forward strand.
CAGTAAGCGCCAGCCACCGTGCAGTCGAGGTAGGCCAGGGCCTGGGTCAGGATGGGGGCGCCGGTGACGGCCACCTGATACGGAACGCCCTCGAAGCGATCGGCGACCGGAATCCGTCCGGCGAACCGCTCGGAGAGCTCCCGCTGATCCTCCGTCAGGAAGTTCACCGCGAAGCAACGCCCTTCCCGCAGCAGGGCGTCACTGCGGCTGTCGTTCTGGATGCAGACCAGCACCAGCGGCGGGTTCATCGAGACGCTGGTGAAGGCCGTGGCTGTGAGGCCGTGGATCTGCTCACCGGCTCGCATGGTCACGACCGTCACCGTGCTCGCCCACCGACGCATCACCTGACGCAGCTGCTCGGGCGGGACGGGCATATGCCGCGACCTCCGAAGGATGGGATCCCGGGAGAGTTGGCGAGGCGCCTCCCAGATAAGCGGCCTGGATGGCCGGGTCCTCCAGCAGGGCTGCCGCGGGCCCTTCCCGGACAATACGTCCGATCTCCATCACGTAGGCGCGGTCGGCGGCCCGCAGGGCCTGGCGGGCGTTCTGTTCCACCAGGAGCAGGGTGAGCCCCTGCCGACGCAGATCGGCGATGATCCGGAAGAGCTCCTGGACCAGCAAGGGGGCCAGGCCCAGGGAGGGCTCGTCCAGGAGGAGGATGCGGGGACAGGCCATCAGCCCGCGCCCGATGGCCAGCATCTGCTGCTCGCCGCCGCTGAGGGTCCCCGCCGTCTGCCGGCGCCGCTCCTTCAGCCGGGGGAAGAGGGCATACACCCGCTCCAGGTCCGCTTCCACGGCCTTCCGCTCGCCCCGCCGAAGCCGCAGATAGGCCCCCAGGCGGAGGTTGTCCTCCACGCTCATGGAGGCGAACAGCTGCCGCCGCTCCGGGATCTGGATCACCCCAAGGGCCACGATCCGCTCCGGCGGCCATCCGGTGATCTCCTGTCCGTCCAGCCGGATCCGCCCGGCGCTCGGGCGCAGCAGCCCGCTGATGGCCCGCAGCAACGTGGTCTTGCCTGCGCCGTTGGCCCCGATCACCGCCACGATCTCCCCGGGCTCCACCCGCAGGGAGACCCCGTGGAGGACCTTCACGGCGCCGTAGGCCACCTCCAGCCCCTCAACCTCGAGCGACATGGGGCAGCTCCTCCTCACCCAGATAGGCCGCGATCACCCGGGGATCCCGCTGGATCACCTCCGGGGGACCCTCTGCGATCAGCCGTCCGTAATCCAGCACCGCGATCTCCTCTGCCAGCCCCATTACCAGGCTCATATCGTGTTCCACCAGGAGGATGGTGATCCCTTCCTGATGCAGTTGCCGGATCAGTTCGGCGAGGCGGGCTTTTTCGGAGGGGTTCAGCCCAGCGCCGGGCTCGTCCAGCAGCAACAGCTGCGGGGTGGCGGCCAGCGCCCGGGCGATCTCCAGGATTCGCTGCAGCCCCAAAGGCAGGCCCTCCGCCGGATGATCCGCCCACTCCGTCAGGCCCACCCGCTCCAAGATCTCCCAGGCCCGGGCCCGGGCGGCCTCCTCCTCCCGACGCATGCGGGGGGCGCGCAGGATCGCCTCGAGCATGCCGCTATGGCCGTGCCGATGTCCTCCCACCAGCACATGCTCCAGCACCGTCATCCCCGGGAACAGCTGGACGTTCTGGAAGGTGCGGGCGATGCCCAGGGCCGCGATCCGATAAGGGGGAAGCCCCACAATAGACCGACCCTGGAACCGGATGTCCCCAGAGGTCGGGCGCAGGGTCCCGGTGATGAGGTTGAATAGCGTGGTCTTGCCCGCGCCGTTCGGCCCGATGAGCCCCTTGATCTGCCCCGGCCAGACGCGGAGCGAGACCTCCATCAGGGCCATCAACCCCCCGAATGCCTTCGAGACCCGAATGACTTCGAGAAGCGGCCGCGCCTCACGCTCCCCTGTGCCATTTGAGCTGACCCGAACCATCCTTCCCTCTCTTCCCTTAATGGAAATCAGCGGCTCGCCGGGATGGTGCCGCGCGCCATCCGACGGCCCCGGAGCCGTCGGAGCCCCCAGACGGTGAGGCCTTCCGGCATGAAGAGCATGATGAGAACCAGGATGGCACCGAAGGCGATGAGCTCGAGCTCCCCTTGGGCCCCGGGGATCAGCCGGCGCAGCTGGGTGCGCAGGACCTCCTGAACCAGCAGCACCGTCAGCGCCCCAAAAGGAGCTCCCCAGATGCTGGCCATCCCCCCCACGGCGGACATCACCACCAGCTCCAGGGAGGGGCCGAACCCGAAGGTGGCCGGGATCACCGTGGTCTGGAAGTGGGCGTAGAGGCTGCCGGCCAGGGCGGCCATCCCCGCGCTCAGGGCGAAGATCCGAGCTTTGTAATGGGGGACCTCCACCCCCACGCTCTCGGCGGCCATCTCGCTGCCGTGGATCGCCCGCAACGCCCGGCCCACCCGGGAGCGGACCACGTTGAGGCCGAGGGCGATGGCGCCGAAGGCGAAGAGCCAGACCAGGAAGTAATACCGCCAAGCCGGCCAGAGGGTCAGCGATCCCAACCGCAGGCGGGGGATCCCCTGCAGGCCATCGAATCCACCGGTTAGGTTCAAATGCGGGAGGCCCAGGTTCTCCCGCAGCAGGATGTAAACGACGACCCCCAGGCCCAGGGTGGCCATCGCCAAGTAGTGGCCCCGCAGCCGCAGGATCGGACGCCCGATCCCATAAGCCAGGAGACCAACCAGGAATGCGCCGCTGAACATCACCAGCCACGGCCATGCCCATCCTTCGGCCAGTCCCGGCGGGATCCCCAGGGCCCGGGCGCGCACGGTCAGGATGGCGGAAAAGAATGCCCCCATCCCGTAAAAGGCCGCCTGCCCCAGAGAGATCTGGCCCGCGTAGCCCATCAGCAGGTTCAGCCCCACCAGGACGATGGTGAACAGGCCGGCCCGGATCATCGTGTCCAGGGTCAAAAAGCCTCCGGTGAGGGTCGACAAGGAGAGGTCGAAGGGCCGCCAGGCTTCCAACAGCCCGATGGCCAGGATCAACGGGACGCCGATGACAAACCCAACCCAGGGCGAGCGCATCCGCATCCTCTCCTCACGTACGCTCGACCTCAGCCTCCGATCCGGCGAACCCCTGCGGGTGGATCAGGAGGACGAGGATCAGGATGATGAAGGCGAACAGATCCTTGAACCCGGCCACCGTCACCCCGGCCCACAAGTTCTCCAAGGCGCCCAAAAGCAGCCCCCCCAGCACCGCCCCCGGGAAGCTCACCAGCCCACCCATGATGGCGGCCACGAAGCCTTTAAGCCCCAGCTCCAGCCCCATCTCATAGGTCGGCCGGGTGGCCGGCCCCAGCACGATACCGGCCATCGCCCCCAGAGCAGCGGCCAGGCCGAAGGCCAGCGTGCTCATGGCGTCCACCCGGATCCCCATCAGCTGAGCGGCCAGGCGGTTGACGGCGCAGGCCCGCATGGCTTTGCCGAGGGTCGTGCGCCCGAAAAACAGCGCCAGGGCCAGAAGCGAGACCCCCAGAGCTCCCCAGATCCACAGGCTCTGGGCCTTGATCCGGAGCGCCCCAAAGCGGAGGGTGGGATCAGCCAAGCTCAGCGTGGTGAAGGAGGGGATCACCTTCGCATAAGGGCCCCACAGCAGCAGGGCCGCGCCCTCCAGGATCAGATACACGCCGACGGTGATGATGATGCGGGTGAGGGGGGAAGCCCGCCGGGCCGGATAAAGGGCCCAACGCTCGACGGCTACCCCGATCCCGGCAACGATGCCAATCGAGAGGAGGGCGGCGAGGGCCAAGCGGAGGCCAGGGGTGGGAGGCCAGCCCCGCTCATAAAAGGAGGCGGTGAGCATGGGCCCCAGCATCACGAAGGCTCCCTGGGCGAAGTTGATCACCCCCGTCACCCGATAGACCAGCACGAAGCCCAGGGCCACCAGGGCGTAGATGCTGCCTCCCCGTAGCCCGTCCAGGAGAAACTGGAGATATTCCGGCGCCCCGAACCCGTGCCGCCGGCCCAGGAGGACCAGCAAAGCCAGCGTCCCCAGCGCGGCGAGGGCCACTCCCCCGCGCCAAGCGCCTTCCTTTGTCCATGCCCGTTCCCCCCAGCGCCATCCCCGGACCATCGCCGCCCTCCACGCAACGGACCCGCGGGTCCGCCCTTACTTCCACTGATCGCGAGGCAGAATCTGGAACTTCCCGTCCTTCACGACCACCATCACGAAGTCGGTGTAGTTGAAGCCCAGATGGTCATCCGGGCTGAGGTTGAAGATCCCGTGGGTGCCCGGGAGGTTGCGCAAGCCCTCCAGAGCCTCGCGGACCTTGGCTCGCTGCTCGGCCAGGGAGAGGCCATCGGGCAGCGTCTTCAGGGCCGCGATCGCCCACTGCAGGGCATCATAAGCGTGGCCGGCGAAGGTGCTGATGGGCTCGCCCTTCGTGAAGTCCTGGTAGGCCTTCACGAAATCCAGGTTGAGCTGCTTCACCGGGTCCGTGTCCGGCAGCTGGTCAGCGACCAGGATCTTGCCACAGGGCATCACCGTGCCTTCAGCGGCCGCCCCAGCGTTCTTGACCAAGTCCGGGCTGCAGGAGCCGTGGCCGTGGACAATGCGGATCTCGGGCAGGGCGTCCCGCACCGCCACGTTCACCAGGGCGGAGGCGGGCGGGATGGAGCCGATGACCACCGCCTGGCACCCGCTGGCCTTCACCTTCTCCACCTGCGGGAACTCCGTGGCGGTGCGCTCAAAGGCATCCCCGTAGACGATCTCGATGCCGGCCTGCGGGAAGACAGCCTGGGCGCTGGCGAAGGTGTCTTGCCCGTAAGCGGTGTTCTCGTAGAGATGACAGACCTTCGTTATCCCCACCGCCTTCAGGTAGTCTGCCTGCATCTGGGCCGAGTGGAGGTTCTCTGGGACTGGCTTGAAGATCCATTCGCGCATCTTCTTGGTCTCGGGGTCCTCGATAATTGCGCGGGCAGAGGCCATGGAGATCATGGGCACCTTCGCCTCGGTGGCGATGGGGACCATGGCCAGGCTGGGCCCGCTGAGGGTGCCGGCCACCAGGACCACTACGCCCTCCTGCTCGATCAGGCGCCGGGCCACGCTGGCCGCCGTGTCGTTCTTGCTCTCGTCATCGAAGATGAGGATCTGCACCTCGTGACGGACCCCGTCCGGCCCCACGATGCCGCCCTGGGCCTTGAGCTGCTCCTGGACCATCTGAGCGACGTTGCGCTCCGGGATGCCCAGGCTGGCCCCGGGGCCGGTAATGGAGGCGATGAAGCCGATCTTATAGGGGGAGCCGACCTTCGGAGCCGGCGTGGGGGTGGGCGGCGCAGCGGGCGCAACCGTTGGCGTGGCGGCCGGTGGAGCGGGAGTGGGGGTGGGCGCCGCACAGGCCGCCAGCAGCACCGCAACCAGAGCGACGACGGAACCGATCCGCAAACGACCCATAGGCCCCTCCTCTCCTCCAGGATATGGGACCGGCCGCCCCGCCGGGCAGGCCCCGGTCCTTCCCCGAAGGGCAACCGGCCAGGCGGATAGCAAACGTTCGTTCTTCCGCCTTTTGCTAATTTTTATAATCCGCCTGATCGAAAATGTCAAGGGAGATGGCCCCGCGCTCGGAGACCCTGGGATCGGCCTCCGGGCTATAATGGGGAAAGACCGACGGGGAGGGATGCGTGCGCACGCCGTATGGGGCGGAATGCCCCTTCTACTATGCGGATTACTACCGCGGACGGGAGACGCAGGCCTGCCGCCTGATCGAGCGGACCCTCAGCGGAGGCGCATGGAAGCCTTTCCTCTGCGCGACGTGTCCGGTTCCGCGGATCGTCCAGGCCAACGCCTGTCCGCATCTGGCCTTAGAGGCCCGGGTGACGAAGACCTGGCTCGGCCTCCGCGAGCAGGTGCGGGTCTACGCGGTCTGTACGCTGCGCCTGGTAGAGGTCGAGCGGCCCGAGATCGGCTGCGGCGAGTGCCATCTCCATCGCTCCCTCCCGCCCGGTTCGGTCTGTCAGTAAACAAGGTGCAAAGCTGAAGCCCCTCCCACAAAAAGACCGATGTTTGATAGGAGCGGCTTCAGTCGCGACCTTGCGGGATCGAGAACATGGGGGTTGAGGTTGGAGGAGCCGCTTCCGCCACAACCCTCGCGTCATCGAAGACCAAAGTTCGGGGCTAAAGCCCCTCCTACCCAAGATCGATTTGTGTAGGAGCGGCTTCAGTCGCGACCCTTCGCATCATCGAAGACGGAGGTTCGGGGCTAAAGCCCCTCTTACAAAAAGACCGGAGGTTTAGGGTTGAAGCCCCCTTCGAAAAGCGAGCGGTGGCCTCATGGAGGGCAACAGTTCGGGTCGAAAGCCCTATAAGCAAGAAGGTCAATGACCATAGGCACGGCTTGCGCCGCGCGGGATCACAACAGCGCTCAGCCCAAATAGGAGATCCCGTCGAATCCGTAGAGATCCGCGTGAGCTCCGGGCGCCCATCAACGCTCCCTGCGCGGATCCTCATCTTGCCGGCGCGGAGGGATCGTGAAAAGCGGGAGAGCGATCCTCCTGATCGGACTCCTGGGGATTGGGATGGGCCTGGGGGCAGGGTTTCTCCTGGGCCGCTATGTGTGGCCGGTCCGCTATGTGGATGTAGCCCCTGTGGATCTCCGCTCAGAGTGGCAGGCGGAGTATGTGCGGATGGTGGCCCTGGCATACATCCGGGAACAGGATCCAACCCTCGCCCGGGCCCGCTTGGCCCTCCTCGGGGATCCCGTGGCGGTGCTGCGCGGGATGCTCACCGCGGGCTCGCCTCCCCTGTCGCCCGCCGCCCGCGCGGCCATCGCGGAGCTGCTCCGGGCGCTGGAAGGCACCGGTCTGCAGGTGCCTGCTGGAGGTTCGCCATGAGGAGCCGGATCCCCCTGGTCTTCGCGTTGAGCTTCCTGATCGGCCTGGGTGGAGGGCTTCTGCTGGCCTGGGAGATCTTTCCACCGCCTCCGGGAAACGCCACGCCGGCGGACCTGGCCCCCGCCTATCAGGACCTGTGGATCGTCCTCGCCGCCCAGGCGGATCTCGTGGAGGGAGACGTAACGGCCTCTCGCCGGCGCCTGGAGGCCCTGGGGCTGCCGGATCTGCCGGAACGGGTGCGGGCGCTGGCGGAGCGGGGCCTATTTGAGAACTGGCCCCTTTCCACCGTCCAAGCCCTGGCGCGCCTCGCCCAGGCCCTGGGGGCGCGCTCCCCTGCTCTCGTGGTGATCCTGGCCACACCGGTTCCCACCCGCCTCCCGCCGTCCCCTACCCTGATCCCAACCGCCACGCCTTCTCCGACCCCGTCCCCTTCCCCTTCGCCCTCGCCCACGCCCCTGCCCTCCCCCTCACCTGCTCCCACGGAGCAGGCAACCGTCACGCCCCCCGCGCCGAACGGGCCGGCGCTCCTCGAATCCCAGGCGCGTTGCGAGACCACACCGCTTCTCCGGATCTACGTCTTCGACTCCGAGGGACGGCCCCGCGCAGGGGTCCGCCTGTGGGTGAGCGGGCCGCAGGGAACAGAGACATTGCTCACCGGCCTGAAGCCGGGAATGGGGGAAGGCTACGCCGACGTGCAGATGACGCCGCAGGGGACCTACCGGCTCGGGGTGGAGCGACCGGAGCCCGCTGTGGTGGAGCTGACCGCCCACCCGTGCGCCGAAGTCGCCGGCCAAGCCGGGTGGACCGGATGGGAGGTTCGGGTGCGCCTGCCGTAGCCATTTGAGGTGCGGCTTCCCTGCCGGATGGCTATCAGTGAGGAAAAGCGATGAGAGATCCCGGAGGACATCGAGAGAGAAACGCGCTGCAAGCGGTGCGACGAGCCCTCCGGGCCTCCTCCCCGGAGGCGGCCCTCTGGTGGACGGCGCAGGCCTACCGGGCCGCCCCCACCCACCCGGCCGTCCGGGCCTTGGTGCGGCGGATCCGGCGTCGATATCCGAACGCGCGGGGACATCGGCCCATCCACTGGTTCCGCATCGCACTGGCTGGCTATGCCCTTCTGACTCTCAGCGCCCTGATCGTGATCCTCTACGGTCTGCGGCTGCGCAACCCGCTGGAGCCTCCGGCAACTGTGGATCCCTCCGTGGCGATCGCGGTATCAGAGGAAACCGGGATGTCAGAGACGCGCTGGGGAGAAGAACCCGCCCCAGAAATTGCGACGCCGTCCCCTGCCCTCGCAAGTCCGACGCCGACCGCCACCCTTGTTCCCCCAACGCCAACCGCGCACGCTTCGCCCGCGGCCTCGCCGACGCGGCGGCCGGTGCCCACCGCAACGCCCCGGCCGCGCCCGACGGCCTCTCCCACCCTCATGCCCGGTCCACCCTTCCCCGGGCGCTGGATCCTGGTGGATCTCAGCGATCAGGAGCTCATCGCCTACGAAGGGGAGACGCCGATCCTGCGGACGAAGGTCTCCACCGGGCGGGCCCGCACGCCCACGGTGGTAGGGGTCTTCCGCATCTATCTCAAGCTGCAGTCGCGGACGATGCGGGGCCCGGACTACCACCTGCCGAACGTTCCCTACGTGATGTATTTCTACAAAGGCTATGCTCTGCACGGCACCTATTGGCACAACAACTTCGGCCGGCCGATGAGCCACGGCTGCGTCAATCTGCCCACGCCGATCGCGGCGCAGCTGTATCAGTGGGCGGACATCGGGACGCCGGTGGTGGTGCAGCCGTGAGGGCTTCGGAGCGGGGAGCCATCCAGGCAGGTGGTTCCAGGAACGGCGTCTCCTCCCAGAAGACGCGCCACGCCTCCCATCCCATCCGCATCAGGAGGCGCTCCGCCTCCGAACGGGCCACAGGGGTCCATCGCCGGCGGAGGGCCATGGCCAGCAGCCGGAGGTCATCCCGACCCCAGCGTCGCGATCCCTGTAGGGCGCGCCGCCCCCAGCGGCGGGCCTCCGCGACATCGCCCCGGGCGCGCGCCGCCAGGGCGAGGACCAGAGCCGCCCGCGGGCCCTCGAAGCCGTCGCCGGCGATGGGCCAAAGGGTCTTCAGCCGATCGATCCAGCGCGCGCAAGCCGTTGGATCCCCGGTCCGCAGATAGATCCGGGCCGCCCCCGCGGCCATCCAGAGGGCGGCATCGAGATCCCGCTCCGCTTCCGCCCTCCGATAAAGGGCCTCGATCTCCTCCTCCCAGGCCGGGGAAGGCCCCTCCGCCCACCCGCGGAACAGCGTCCAGTTCCCACGGATCCGAACGCCGAGGAGGCCGCAGCGCTCATCCTCTTCGAGGAGCGCCCACGCCGTCTCCAGAGACCGGAGGGCCCCCGGGTAGTCCCCCAGATGGCGTAGCGCCACCGCCAGGCCGTTCAGCGTGGCGGCCCGATGGACGGCCGGGGCGTCCTCGGGCAGCTGCGCAAGGGCGGTCTGGAGATGCCCGCGGGCAGCCGGGAACCAGCCCCGGCGCAGCGCCGTCAGCCCCCGCAGCCGTCGCAACAGGGCGCGGTGAAGGGGATCCAGGGGAAGAGCGACCTCCGCGGCGGCGAGGAGCCGTTCGGCGGCGGCCGGGCGCCCCCGCTGGAGCTCCAGATAGCTCAGGCAGGCGACGGCCTCCGCCCGACGCGTTGGATCCCCCATGCGGCGGGCGAGGCGGAGCATCGCCCGCAGGTTGGCCGCTTGGCGGGCCCGATCCCCCTCGAAATCCGCAACGGCATCCACGGCGCACCGCGCCCGCCAGGCCCACTCCACCGGCGTGTGTGGAGTCAACAACGCCAGGGCCGCCACCGCCCAGGGGGCCGCCTCCCGGTAAGCGCCGCGGGCCAGGGCCTCCTCCGCCGTTTGCACCAGGCCCTCCAGGAGGGCCTGACGGAGAGGCTCCACGGGGAAGGCAGGCGCCTCCCAGGCGAGCGTTTCCAAGGCTTGTAGCAAGCGACCCAGCGGGGCCGGCGGACGGATCCGCCATGGAGGCGCGAACGCGACGTCCAGATCCATGGGGACCCCTTGGGATCGGCAGGCCCATTGATACCGTTGCCCGATGCGGCGCGCCGCTTCAAGGTCCCCGCGCGCCTCCGCCTGGCGGATCAGGAAGCGGACGACCTCCGCGCGGGTGGGCTCCTCCCGGAACAGGCGCTCCGCCCAGCGTTCCGCCTCCGGCAGGTCGCCCATCTTCTCTGCCAGGCGCCACAGGCGGGCGAGGGCTTCCAGGAATTGCTCGCGCAGCGCCTGTCGCCAGCCGACCACCCACGGGGCTTCCCAGTCCGGGAGCAGGTCTCCGGTGTAGAGGGCGACGGCGGCCTCCAGGGCCGCCCGGGCCTGCAACGGAGGAGCCCCTCGCGCCCGCTGTAGGAGCCCCGCGAAGGCGTGGACGTCCGTCCACCACGGCGTCGAAGGGGCGAAGGCGATGCGGGCCCGGTCGACCCGCAGGGGGAACCGGAGCCCGCGGAACAGGCGGCGAAGGCGATAGAGGGCCGCGCGCAGGGCGCCCTGAGCCTGCTCCGGCGCGAGATCCGGCCACAACGTCTCCGCCAGGGCGGACCGGGAGAACGCGCGGAAGGGGTGGAGGGCCAGGAACGCGAGGAGCGCCCCCGTGCGGGGCTGCCGGGCCAGCTCCGGAAGCGGGCGGCCCCGGCCCTCCACCTCCAGGCCCCCGAACAGACAAAGACGCAGGGCCGGGCGGGCGAAGACCGGCCCGCCGGCCTCATCGAAAGCGGAAGGGATCATCTCCCACCTCCCCTCCCCCTGGGTCCACGCCATTCTCCAAAACTTCACGGAGAATTCTAACACACCGGGGCCGGGTTTTGTCACGATCTTATCACGATCGGCACGGAGAATCGGAAGAGAGACCCCCCACCACAAGGCGGCTCACGGGGTATTTCATATGGGAAGCAACAACGAGGAGGATCAGGTGGTCGTCGGGATCGCGGAGCCCTGCCCCCTGCGTCGGGAAGCCCTCCGGAGGGCGCTGCGGGCGTTGGGATGCCCGGACCTTCGGGAGTTGCCGCTTCCGCTGGCCGGCCCGGGATGGCGCGAGGGGGAAGAGGACCTCGAGGTGGTGCTCCTGGCCTTCCGGGTGCCGGCCGGCAACGGGCTGGGCCTCTACGCCGCCCTCCGACGCGCCCACCGGCCCGTGCGGGGCGTGGTCCTGGTGGAGGATCCGGGTCCGCCCCACTGGGGGCTGGCTGGGCGGCTGGGCCTTGCGGTGCTGGCCTATTCCGAGGCCGCCGGGGAAGTCCTTCGCCGGGCGGTGCGGGGGCAGTGGGCGATGTCCCCGGCGGCCCGGAGCGCCGGGGCGGCGTGGTGGGCGGGATGGGGTGCCCGCTGGGAGGGGTTGAGCCGGATGCAGCGGGCCATCGCCTGGGGATCGCCCGCGGCTGGAGCGACCCGGAGATCGCCCAGGCCCTCTCGATCCGCCGGAGCGCGCTGCGCACCCACCTCCGACGCCTGTTCGCCCGCCTGGGACTCCCCGGCCGACAGGCCCTGCGGGCGTGGCTGCGAGCCGGGGGGCTGGAGGACCCGGCGGTGGCAGCCGGGCTTCGGGGGGAAGCGCCCTGGCCGCCCGTGGCAGGGGATCCCGATGGCCGTGCGATGTCCCCCCTTTTGGAGGACACCGCCCGAATTTGTCCTCCTTTTTGGAGGACCACGGCTTCCGCTGGCTGGATAGGATGAAAACCGAAAGCCGACCCGCGAGCGGAGGGGAAGCGAGGAGCGAACGATGGCTACTCTACGATGCGGATGCTCGGTGTGCGCCGCCCTGGCCCGGGAGGTGGAAGCCCGCAACCACGGATGGCTGAAAACGCACTCACTGCGATATCATGAGTAGCTCAATGATAGAAAAACATGAATGAGTTCACTGCAAAAATGGTAAGGTTCTGATCCGAGTATGTTCGCGCAAACGGGTGAATTCTAGTATAATTTTGGAAAACCCTACCGGAGGAGAACGGAATGTTCCGAAAGAACACCCGTCACCGGCAAATCCCTCTGACCCGCCCCGTGGATGAACGGCCCGCTCCCCTGCAAGAGCGATGGCAGAACTCCTGGGCGGAGACCTTCTATCGGGACTTCTTTTGCCGCCTGGACGAGCAACCCTTTGCCGTCCTCTATGCGGACCAGCCCTCCCGCCCCAACGTGCCGGTGAATGTTCGGGTCGGCCTGGAGTTTCGGAAAGCCGCCAACGGCTGGACCGACAAGGGGACGAGGAGATGTACAACGAGTTCTGCTATAACGTCCAGGTGCGCTAGGCCCTGGGGTGCCCTCATCCGGGCGAAGGGCGCTTTGACCTGCGCACCCTTTACTACTTCCGCGAGCGGCTGGCCCGCCATATGCAGGAGACGGGTGAGAACCTGCCGGAGCAGGCCTTTGAGCCGGTCACCGATGAACAACTGGGGGCGTTCTCCCGCAAGACCGGCCAGCAGCGAATGGATCGCACCCGGCTGGCTTCCAACATCCGCCAGATGGGACGGGTGCAACGGCTGGTGACCGTCTTGCAGCGGGTCTGGCGGATGCTCTCGGAAGAGGACCAGCCGCGCTATGCCGACCTCTTCGCCCCCTATCTGAAGGGGCACGCCGGGCAATATGTCTATCGGCTGAAGAAAGAAGACCTGCCCATCCACCTGCAGCGCATCGGCGAGGAGATGCGCCGCCTGCTGACGGAATTGGAGGCGGTCTACGGCGATCCGCCCACCTATCACGTCCTGGCGCGGGTCTTCGCCGAGCATTTCCGCCTGGAACCGGAAGGACTGCAGGTCAAGGAGGCCGGCGAACGGAGCGCCAGCAATCTGCCGTCGCCGGATGACCTGGAAGCGACCTATCGGGAGAAACGGGGGCAGGGCCATCGCGGCTATGTAGTCAACCTGGCCGAGACCTGCGATCCCGAGAACCCGGTGCAATGGATCACCCAGGTGCAGGTGGCACCGAACACCACGGACGACAGCGCCCTGCTGGCCGAGGCCCTCCCCGACCTGAAAGCCCGCCCCGGGGTGGATACGGTCTTCACCGATGGCAGTTATGGGAGTCCCAAGAATGATGCCCTGCTGGCGGAACATCAGGTCACCTTGATCCAGACGGCGATTCGGGGCCGGCCGCAGGATCCGGAGCGGTTCTACCGGGAGGATTTCCGAGTCCAGGCGGATGCATCGGGCCAGCCGGAGCAGGTCACCTGCCCGAAGTGGGGAGTCGGCCCGGGTGAGCGCCTCTCTTTCGGGCGAGGCCTTTCTGGCGGTCTTTGGGCCAGTCTGCGCCACCTGTGCCGGGCGGGATTGTTGCCTGGTGGCCCAGCGGAAACGGTCGGGAGCGTGGGTCTTGCGCTTCACGACCGAAGCGTTGCAGCGGGCGGAGCGTCGGCGTCGGTCCCGCCAGCATCGGGAGAGTGGGCGGAACCTGCGGGCGGCGGTGGAATCCACGGTGCGCGGTGTGAAACATCCCTTTGCGGGAGGGAAAGCCCCGGTGCGGGGCCGCTTCCGGGTGACCTGTATGGTCATTGGGTCAGCGGCGGTGGTCAATGTCGGGCGGTTGCACCGCTTCTGGCAGGCCAGCGTGCGGCTACTGCAGGCGAAAAGGGGGCCGGAGGGAGGGCAGAAGCGGCAGCCAGGACGGGTGGAACCGCCGGGGTGTTCTTCTGTGTTTTCTTTCGTCAGGGCGATTCGGGCGCTGCGATGGCGATTCCTGGCCCTCCAGCCGTTTCAACGCCCGGCATTGGGTTGGTAAAGTTCGGACTTTTTGCAGAGGACTCATAACCTTAATGCCAACTTCATCAAAGGAGGTGCAAAATGCGCGAGCCATATATTATCGCCTTGATGGTTATAATTCTCGTGCTGACAGTCGCTCCACCGGAGACTGTGGGGTCAATCTCATTAGAACAAAATGTTGATCAAATCGATAAAGCGCTAATGAATTTGACCCCTTATGTCCGCTTTGCTGATGACGGGATCGCAGTCTTTGATATGAACTCTGCTAAACAAGCTGGTTTCTCGGAATCCGTCATCCTTTTAGCAGAGGAGATGGTAGCCTTCCACAATGAGTTAGTCAAGGTAGCATCCCTTGAAAAAGTGACAGATGTACGAATGATACCAGTAGCTCTCGATCGGTATCCAAGGTTGCGAGAATTGTTTGAGCGGGCTTCTCGTGAAGCCTATTTCCGCCAGGAGTCTAATAATGGCGCCGTCCCCCTCGGACTTCACGCTTGTGGGACTTACAGCAATCCTGTGCCCAACTACACACCGCCTCGATCCACATTCGGTCCGTATGCTGATCCAGCAGGGACCCTGATTAGTTGGGGGTTTCATCACACGGCGTGGTATGCCTGTGGGCAGTTACCCCCATACGACTGTCCCAACGACTTTACCAGGGACAGGGGATATTACGGGCCATATGGCTATTGTTGGTCACCCTGTTTCCGCGATCAAGGACGTACCACGAGTGGAAGCTCATATTTTACCATCCAATATGGAGAACCTAATCCTGAGGTTTACAAGAGCTCATGGCCTTCGTGGTGGCCATATTGGTATTGGGACACATATGTTTTCTGGTGGCACTTGACATATTAGATTGGCACAGATGGCACCGAGGGCATTTGAATCGCTCTAGGTGCTCTGTATTCAAGAGCACCTAGAGCATCTCTACGGAGGTTGAGAAAAATGAATAGAACATCGATTAAAGTTTTCTTACACATCGTAGCTGTTTATCTCCTGATAGGCTTTGCTTACGCAGTTTATGTTCAGATCAAAGCGGACCCGAATGACCCACCACCTATGCCAGTATGGGCTCCAGGACTTTCAGTAGGTGAGCGATTAGGAGCTTTCTTACTTGGTTTCGTCCTCCCAGGGCTTTTTTGGCCATTCTTCCTTCCTCCTACCCTGTGGTGGTGTTTATTCAAGAATGCCTGTTGAATGGGACGGGTAAGCAGGGTTTTCTTTGAAGCAGGCTAACACACGCTTGCTAAGAAATAGCCCCGGCTGGTGTCAGGGTAAGCCGAGGCGCGCGGCCTTGCGTTGCAGGTGGCGAAGTTCGCGTTCGCAGAATTGTCGGGTATACTCTTCGGCGCTGATTTGCTGGTACTCTATCTTGTTCTTTTTGGTACACGCGGGCGATCTTGTGGGCGGTGGCGACTTGGGCCCGGGCCGGGCCGACCCGCGCTTTGAGGCGGCGATAGAAGGCGCCAAAGGCACAGTGGCTGCGAGCCACCGAGGCCGCGGCCTGCAGGAACGCCTGCCGGGCGCGACTGTGGCTCTTGCCGGTCGAGGAACGGATGATCTCCTGGTGTCCCCTGACCACTGTCTCCATCGGCCCTATAATTGTGGACCGAATATAGAGTGAGGAGGTTCCCAATGGGCCGCAAGAAACAGATAGACACCAGTATGTATTTTGTCCCCATACCGACTGCCCCAATCACGGTAAAGTGGGGCCTGGCAACCAGATTGTGGGTGCCGGCCGAACTCATCTCAAAACCCTGGGTGGGTAGTATCCTCGATCTTGGGGAGCCTGATCCCGGAGGGAGGCGATGGCGTTTCGGGAGCGGAGCGAGGAGCAATGGGCGTTCCTTCCACCCCTGCTTCCTCCCAAGGCCAGGACCGGGAGGCCCCGGGCTGATGATCGCCGGATCATCCACGGGATCTTATCGGTGCGGATCACGGGTTGTCGCTGGCCGGATCGGCCTCGGCGATAGGGGGCGTATCCAACGGCGTGGAGAGGACCCCAAGAACTTCCAGAGAAGGGGGTGTGGGAGAAGATCTTTCGGGGGCTTTGGGATGGGGGCGATGCCGAGGGGAAGGTGGCGGTGGAGGGGGTGGGGGTGGATTCCACGATGATCGAAGCGAAAAAAGGGGGGAAGCGGTGGGGAGAGAGGGACATCCGCGACGGAAAGGGACGAAAGGGCATGTTGGGGTGAATCGAAGAGGGCTTCCGCTGGGCGTGGCATGGGGGCCTGGGAATGAACATGATAGTCAGAAGTTGAAGGCTTTGCGGGAAGGGGTGCGGCTTCGGCAGCGGGGGAGGGGGAGGCCGAGGACGCGGCCCCGGGTGGTCTATGGGGATGGGGCCTATGATTCGGAGGCGATCCGGGCGGCTTTGCGGCGACGGGGGATTCGCGCCGGCATCCGAGAGAACCCGCGGGGGAGGAAGAAGGCCCAGAAGGGGAGGCCTCGTTGCTTCGATGAAAAAGCGGATCCCACGATCCGGAGGAGCGTGGCGCGGTTCTTGGCGTGGCGGAAGGGAGGGTTTCGGCGGCTTTCCTTAAAGACACGAGCGACTTCTCTCCACGTTTCAAGGCTTCGTCTACCTTGCCTGCCCCCTCATCGCTTGGAGAGTTTTGAGATGAGTTCTCTGCGTGTGGAAATCATCGATGGCTCCTCTTAAGCGCGACATGGATGGATAACTCCGGAAGCCATCCGATTTCAGGATGGTATTGGGTCCCATCTATGTGCAATCCAAGTGACTTTTGTGTGGCTTATCGAAGCGATCAGGATTTCTATCTGTGGGGAACAACTATTTATGGGGATTTTTATAGTCGAACATATTTTGGGATGGGATGTTTTCCTAATGTGGGTCCGGCACGTGGTCTCCGTGTTTATCCCTAACAGACCGAGGAGGTGGATATGCACAAGGGACGATGGCTTCTTTTGGTGGGGATCGGGTTGTTGCTGAGCGTAGGGCGCGGGGCGGCTCCCTCCAATCCATCGGCTCCCATCCGGCTCACAGCCGCCCTGGCAAAGATCACCATCCCCATGGCCTCCCCGCTTCTATGGGCTCCGATCCCCTCGGATCGAAAAGGGGACTCTACCCCTATCGTCTGGGTGAACGGCCAGCCGATTCCTTACGAGGCCTGGGCGTTCGCCGTCGAGCCAATGCACGCGGCAGGGGTTCCCAATCCCGCAGGCGAGGCCCTCGCCCTGCTGATCCAGAACACGCTCATACAGCAGGAAGCCCAACGGCAGGGAATGCGCGCTCGTCCAGAGGAGGTGGAAGCCGCTCTCGCCCATATGTTTGCAGCCGCGGAGCAGAGTCCAGAGGCGAAGGCGCTGCTCCAAACCCTGGCCCAGCGGCAGGGACTCCGACCGAAGGATCCCGCGTTTCGGGCGATGATGGCGCAGGCGCTGGAACGAAGCCTGCCGGTGGCGAAACTCAACGAGGTGCTCCTTCGAGAGAGCGGCGGCGACCCCTGCGCGGCGCATCGACGGCGGGTTGCCCTGTTGAAGGAGCTCTGGAGCCGGGCGGAGATCCGGCTGGCCCCCCAAGGGGAGGCGCTGGGCCTGCAGGTGCCCCCACCGGAGGAGCTGCCGGAGGTTCGCAATCCGCCGCCGGGCTGCGAGGCCTCCCGGTGAGGCGGAAGCCCCCCTCCGCCGAGATGACCTTTCCCGCGCCGAGTCAGCACTCGGGTCCATGCCCTGCAGCGCTTCCAGAACCACCCGGATCTTCAAGCCCTGGGGCTGGCCGTGCCACAAGAGGATGGAGAGTTCCCGATCGTCGTCGCCCACGAACTGGCCGATGGCAACACCTTGCTGGCGGCAGGCTGGGTTCAGAAACCGAACGAAGTGGTGGTGACGTATGCCTTCGCCAGGGGAAGGCACTGCGCATTCAGAGCGAAGTGCTGCAGATCGTTGCGGATTCGGATCGGGCCCGGCTGGCGGGGCGGAGCGTGAACGGGCGGGTCACCGCGGGGACCCAGGCGGGGGCAGGAGCCGGCGTCCAGCCGATGAGCCACTGCGCCGGATGCATCAACTGCTGGACCGGACCGTGGGAGACCGATTGCCAATCTTGCGCCTCATGGAACTACACCTGCCTGTGGAATTGCTGTGGTTGGCCATGTGGCACAAGCTGCGCAATGTGCGTGATTCGACGAGATCCTTTAGCCTGTGCGATCTGCGTTGCATGCATTGTCGTCCATTGCCCGCTGTGCGCTTCCGGGTGCTGCCTTCAGTGGGTTCATGACTGCTGCGCATGTGGTCCTTGTCCTGGACCATAAATGGCCCCAGGAGGTTCCGATGTCCTTTCGCCTGACGGCTCGAAGTCCAGGATGGCGCATGGCTCTGTTGCTTGGGATCTGGGGGAGCGCGCTGGCCTATGCCTTCCTCGGCCCAACAGGAGATAAAGTGCTGGAAAGCGCAGCAATCGTAGCGCTGGCTGCCCATACGCTGGCGTGGGACGCTCCGGGACGTCGGGTCCGACTCCCGTTGGCTCTGCACCTCGGGATCCCTCTGGGGCTCCTCATCTTGGCGGGAGCGCGGGCTCCCAACTGGATCGCTCTGCCCCCCTGGCTGCAGATGGTGGATGGCTTCTGGGTGGTTGCAGCCCTTGCGACCTACGGGGTCAGCCTTCTGGCGCGCGTTCGCCTCAGGCCCCTGAAGTGATCGACCAAAAGCTGTGTGTGGACACATAGCTCCGTGAGATCTGGCCACGCATCGGCTGTCCGGCCGGCGCCTCCAGAGCTGAGGGGGAGCGGGTGTGGGTCTTCACGGATCTCTCGATGCGGGCGCGTCTCGTGCAGGTCCTGGGCCCGGTGCGGGCCCTGCGGGTGGCCCAGGCGGTGGCCCGGATGGGAGGCCCCGTGCTCGGGGTGGATTGGGGAAGGCGAGATTTCCTCCGCCGGGCTGGAGGAGCCCTGCTCGGCCTTCTGGCGCTACGAAACCTAAGGGCTCCGCTTCGCTCTGGGACAGCTAGGCCCCCCATCCCTTCCCAATCCCGGCCGCCCTCCCGCCGACGGGTGCCACGGGGGGAACCGATCGATGAAGCGCTCTTCCGCCGGGCCCAGGCCCAATTCCGCCCGGAGCGCTGGAACGCCGAACCCGACTGGAACGAAGTGTGGCTGTATACTTCCGAGCAGGGTTCTGCTCTGGTCACACCACTATCGACATCCGGCCTATCGCATCGCTTCCTGACCGCCCCAGTCCGCGGGGAGGAGATCCTAGCCCTGTATGTGGCAGAGATCGAATGGCGAGGGGGATCTACAACCAGCGCTCGGATGCGGCTGTATGACCTACGAGCGAAAGTGTTATTGGACGCTGAACTTGAGAATGGCCGGGCGCGCCGCCAAGCACCGGTTCAGTCCTCCAAGGCACCGGGTCATGCCAAGGACGTGGCACGCTCAAAGCAGGATGTCTGCTGCAACTGGCTGGCACTGAATTTCTGCATTGATGCGGCCACAATTGAGTGCGTGGGTTGTTGTTTCACAAACCCCGCGCTATTTGCTGCCTGGTTAGCCGCCGGAACCGCAGCCTGCTTTGCTGCCAACTGCTGGTTCTGTTAAGGCGAGAGGAGGCACATTATGGACCAGGCCTCGATTCCCCTTCCCTTGCGGTGGAGTCTTCTCTTGCTGAGCCTCACTCTGGGCGGGATGCTCCTTATGAACGGACTGGCCCTCGGCATCCCGTGGCTTCCTGTGTTCAGTCTGGCAACCTTCCTGCTGGCGGCGGTTTTCCTTCGATATGGCAATACGCGGATCAGCACCGGCGTGGGGCTGGCCCTGCTGCTGGCCGGATACATCGGGATGCTAATCGGCGGGCTGCTCCGACAGTTCCAGACGCCGCTGGAAACCGTGGCCATCTTGAGTGTGGGAGTGATGGTCCTGGGCCTGTGGGCGGACTGCCGCAAGCGATCCCCATGATCCGCTATGCTGGCAGGCGGAAAACATAGGACCTTCCCCCACTTGGAAGAAACAAAGAAGGAGGGGAAGCCGTGACAAGGAGGATGAAAAACGCGGCGTGGATCCTGGGGATGGCGGTTCTGGGGCTCTGGGGCGCCTGCCAGCCCCTACGATCCTCCCCGCCCGCTTCCCCTTCCACTCCGAGGGGAACCCTTCCGCCGGCGACCTCCCCCACCGTTTCGCCGGGCGTCTCCGGCGCAGGGGGCGCGCCGGCCTGCCGCTTGGAGAGGTGGCGATGCGACGGATCGGGCGTTGGGTCATCGGGATCGGATGGATGCTGATCCTGGGGTGTCGGGCGGGAACGCCCGCGCCGATCCCAACGGGTCCCCCACCCTTCGTGCTCCCCTCCCGCCTTCCCCGACGCCAACCTGCCCGAGCGGGGCCGAGGCATCCGCCGCGCCCTCATTCCCTGACCCGGCCGGCTGGTCCTGACAGACGGAGAGGCGGGCCGGAGGGGTCCTGCGCCGGCTGACGCCGAGGGCCCCGGCGCCTCTACCTGCTTCCCTTTGACCGCTCCCTGGTCGTCTGCTGGATCGGCCGGGGGTGCACATCGATGCGGATGATCCTGGATCGGAATGGAGATGCCCATCGGCGCAGCCCCGTGGTTTTCCTGTTTTGCTTCATCCTGGACGTCCGATGGATCGGGCCGTGGGATCGGCCCACGCGGGCTCCGGATGGGCGGTGGGTGGGGGCGGAGAGCCTGTGGGCGGTGGCCCTGCGGGTGGAGACGGTAGTGTGGCTTCCCGCGCCCCCGCCCCGGCCGCCCCGGGCCGAGCTCTCGCCGCCTCCCCGAAGTCAACCTCCTACCCCGGTTCCCGAGGTGCCGGAGGCATTTGACGAGGTGAGGACCTGGCGGATCCCCCTGGAATGGGAGACGCCGACGGCAGGGTCGGTTCACTACCGACGGGTGGGGGATCCGATTCCCAGCCGGGATTGGGCTGGATGAAAGCCCTAAGCTCAGCTTCTTCAGCAGCTCCCGGCAGCTTCAGGCAGTCCAGCCCAGCGTCGGAGAGCTCGTTCCAGATCCTGGGGCCAGGTGGGGCGGCGGGGGATCCGGAGGGCGCCGTCGGCGATCCAGCCGCCCAGCTCCCGCGCGATCCCATCGGCCCCGGCCGGGGCCGGCCGCAGGACCAGGGTCCGCCCCTCCACGTGGATCCGCTCGATCCCTGCCCGGGCGGCCAGGATCTTGAGGCGCAGTTGCTGAAGGAGGTTGCGGGCTTCCTCCGGGAGGGGGCCGAATCGATCCTCCAGTTCCCGGGCCATCTCCGCCACGCCTTCCAGGGTCTGGATCGCCGCCATGCGGCGGTAGAGCTGCAGCCGCAGGGCGGGATCGGGGACGTAATCCTCCGGCAGGCCGATGGGCCAGGGGAGGTTGAGGGTCACGCCCTCCGGGGCCGGCGGCGGCGGCTCGCCCTCCTGCTCCGCCCGCAGCTCGGCGATGGCCCGGTTCAGCATCTTCATGTAAAGATCGAAGCCGACGGCGGCGATGTGGCCATGCTGACGGGTGCCCAGGATCTCCCCTGCGCCCCGCACCTCCAGGTCCCGCATGGCCAGCTGGAACCCGCCGCCCAGCCCGGGGATCTCATAGATGGCCATCAGGCGCTCTCGGGCCTCCGCGGTGAGGGGGACCTTCGGATCATACAGGAAGTAGGCATAGCCCTGCAGCACGCTGCGGCCCACCCGCCCGCGCAGCTGGTAGAGCTGGGCCAGGCCGAAGAGGTCCGCCCGGATCACGATCATCGTGTTGGCGTTGGGGATGTCCAAGCCGCTGCTGATGATGTCTGTGGCCACCAGCACGTCGATCTCCCCCCGCGTGAAGGCCATCATGGTTTTCTCCAGCTGTCGGGGCGGCATCTGGCCGTGGGCCATGCCGAAGCGGGCCCCCGGCACCAGGGCCTGGAGCCGCTCCTTCCAGACCTCCAGGCCGTGCACCCGGTTGTAAACCACGAAGACCTGCCCTCCGCGGTCCAGCTCCCGCATGATAGCGGAGCGCACCAGCCGGTCGTCGTAGGGCCCCACGTAGACCTGGACGGGCAGCCGCTCCTCGGGAGGCGTCTGGATCAGGCTGATGTCCCGCAGGCCGCTCAGGGCCAGATAGAGGGTGCGGGGGATGGGCGTGGCCGTGAGGGTGAGCACGTCCACTTCCGCTCGCAAGCGCTTGAAGTGCTCCTTATGCCGCACGCCGAATCGTTGCTCCTCATCGATGATCACCAGTCCCAGGTCCTTGAAGACCACATCCGGCTGGAGCAGGCGATGGGTGCCGATGAGGATGTCGATCTCCCCCTCCCGGAGCTGGCGCAGGATCTCCGCCTGCTCCCGAGGCGAGCGCAGCCGGGTGAGGACCTCCACCACCACCGGGAAGGGGGCCAGGCGGGCGCGGAAGGTCTCGTAGTGCTGGTGGGCCAGGATGGTCGTCGGCGCCAGCAGGGCCACCTGCTTGCCGTCCATCACCGCCTTGAAGGCCGCCCGCAGGGCCACCTCCGTCTTCCCGAAGCCGGCGTCCCCGCAGAGCAGGCGATCCATGGGCCGCGGCCGCTCCATGTCCGCCTTGACCTCCTCGATGGCCCGCAGCTGGTCCTCCGTCTCGATGAAGGGGAAGGAGGCCTCCAGCTCCCGTTGCCAGGGCGTGTCCGGCGAGAAGGCGTGGCCCCGGGCCACCTCCCGCCGGGCGTAAAGCTCCAGCAATTCGCGGGCCACCTCGGCCGCCGCCTGCCGCGCCCGCGCCCGCGCCTGGGCCCACTCCCCGCCCCCCAGGGGATGGATCTCGGGCGGCTGATCCGTCGGCCCCACATACCGGCTGACCCGGTCCGCCTGATCCACCGGCACATACAGCCGATCGTTGCCCGCGTAGCGCACCACCAGATACTCCCGCTCCACCCCATCCAGGTTGAGGCGGACCAGGCCCTCGAAGATCCCGATCCCGAAATCCTCGTGGACCACGTAGTCGCCCTCCCGCAGTTCCCGGATCCATTCGGGGGGCGGGCCCCGTCGGGCGCGGCGGCGCCAGGGGAGGGGACGGAGCACCCCGAAGAGCTCCGCGTCGGTGAGCAGGGCGAGGCGGCGGCCGTCTTTGGAGCGGAAGAGGAAGCCGCTGCTCAGCGCCCCGCTCAGGAAGTAGATCCGCTGCGGGAGCGGGGGCGTTTCCAGGGAGGAGACGGTCTGGGCGGCCTCCCGCAGGCCCGGGGCGTGGTCGGCCCATACCGCCGCCAGGCGGCCCGCTTGCCGGCTCACGATCACCACCGCCTCCCGGAGCTGCAAGCGTCGGGCGAAATCCTCGATCATGCGCTGGATCTGCCCCCCGAAACGCGGTGGGGCCTCGAAGGACAGCGTTGGAGATCCTCCTTCCTCCGGCAGGGCGGTGATCCGAAGGGCCGGGCGCCGGCGCAGGGCGCTCTCCCATTGCACGCGATCCACCAGGGGGTCTGGATAATCAGGGGGGAGGAACCCGGCGCTCTCCCCGCGGGCCCGCAGGGCCCGGGCTTCCTCTTCTATCTCCTCCCACGCCTCCCGGATCTCCGTCTCATCCAAGAGGATCACCCACCCGTCCTCGGGCAGATACGCGAGAGGGGTGGTCGCATCCCCATAAAAGTAAGGGAGGTAGAACTCGAGGGTCGGGAAGGGCGCGCCCTGGGCCAGGGCCTGGCGCTCCCGCTCCAGAGCTTCCCGTTCCGCCGCGGCCTCGGCCGCCGGCTCCCAGGTCGCCAGCCGGGCGGCCGCCGCGGGCCCGTAGCCGGGCAGCGCCTCCCGGGCCGGGAAGATCCGCACTTGCTCCACCGGCCGCAAGGTCCGCTGGGTGGATGGATCGAAGGCGCGCATGCTGAGGATGCGATCGGCCTCCCATTCGATCCGCACCGGCTCCGGCGCAGTCGAGGGGAAGAGGTCCAGGATCCCCCCGCGCCGGGCGAACTGGCCAGGGTGGGTCACCATGGTGACCGGCTCGTAGCCGGCCTCCAGTAGGTAGCGGACGAAGCCCTCCAGGGGCAGCTCTTGGCCGGTCCGGATGATCCGGCGCAGGCGGTGGAACAGGCGGGGCGGCAGCGTCCGGAGCCGCAGGGCGCGGGTTGAGGCCACGCTCACCGGGGCGGGGTCGCCGTTCAACCCGGCGAGGGCAGCCAGGGCCGTCAGCCGCTCCGCGCGGATCTCGGGCGGCCATGGGGCGCGCTCATAGGGGAGGACCGGTGGCTCCGGCAGCAGATGGATGCGCTCCGGCCCCAGATAGAGGGCCAGGTCCTGGGCCATCCGCTGGGCGCGTTCCGCCGTCCCCGCCACGATCAGCGTCGGCCGCGGCGCTTCCTGCAGCAGCGCCGCGATCCAGAAGGGCCACGCCGCTCGGGGGAGGGGAATCCCCGCCGGACGGCCCGCCGCCAGCGCGCGGCGGGCCTCCTGCAGGGCTGGTTCGTCTTCGAGCAGCAAGAGCAAACCACTTAAAAGCGCCATCCCTGGCCTGGACAGGGCGAGCGGGTTGGGTTTGCGTAGAGCCAGCTTGGTGGACAGTCCTTATCATTTTACGGCAGGCTTCGTGAAGGGCTCCACGGGCGCCTCTTCAGGCCTGGGAAAGTGTCTGAGAATAGCTGGCTGAGGCACTCTCAGGCGGATCACATCCGGGCGCGATGGGTTTTGGAGAAAGGAGATTTACCCCGAACCATCCTGCGAGACCACAACCGCGAAAGGTCGCGGCGCAAGCCGCTCCTACTCCTACAATCCGAACCCTGTCCTCTCGATCCCGCAAAGGTCGCGGCTGAAGCCGCTCCTACAACTTGGATGCCCAAATGAATTTTTCGTTGCGAGGTGGTTCTGCGGATAGACCGGCGAGGGACCAGAGCCGGGCCGGGTCCACGTGCTCCGGTTCGAGGGCGAAGACCTCTCCGAACCGCCGGGCGAGCTCCTCCTGGACCGAAGCCATCAGCCGGGACCGGGCCGTCTCGTCCTCTGGCTCTCCCAGGAACATGGCCATGGAGACCACCCCTTTGTCCGCGATCCCACATGGGATGATCCCCGTGAAATACGTAAGGTCCGGGCACACGTTCAGGGCGAAGCCATGGGTGGTGATGCCCCGGGCGTCCACCCGGGCCCCGATGGCAGCAATCTTGGCCGGAGCCCGTCGCAGGGCGGGTGGACACCAGGCGCACCGGCTCATGGCGTCCGGCTGTACCCACACCCCGGGCGCTCCCGGAAGGGTCCCGGCGGCGATCCCGAAGCGGGCCAGGGTCTCGATCAGCATCTGCTCAATCCGCCGGACGAAGGCCACTTTGTCCAGGCCCCGGGCGTGAAGGTCCAGGATCAGATAGCCCACTACCTGGCCGGGGCCGTGGTAGGTGACGTCCCCTCCTCGATCGGTGACGACCAGGGCGACGCCCCGGCGAGCGCGCTCCGCCTCATCCCACAGGACGTGCTCGGGCCGGGCGGAGCGCCCCAGGGTGAACACGTGGGGATGCTCCAGCAAAAGCAGGGTGTCCGGGATCGCTCGGGCGGCCCGGGCCTCCGCCAGGGCCCGCTGCAGCGCCCACGCCGCCTCATACGGAACGGTTCCGAGGACCGACCACCATCCGCGTTCCATGCGAGCCCCTCCGCGAGATCGCAGATGCCTTACAAGACCTCCAGGGGATCCACATCGACCCGCCACTCCGGCGGCAACGGGAAATCCCGCAGCCAGGCCACCGGGTCCGGCCCGCGCAGGAGGATATGCCAGCGGTAAAGGCCCCGCAGGCGGCTGAAGTAGCACGGAGCCGGGCCGATCATAGCCGATGGCGGCGCCCCTTTGGCCATCAGATGATGCCGCAGCGCCTCCCCCAGCCGCTCAGCGGCCTCGCGGGCCCGCTCGGCCTCTGCGTGCCAGTAAAGCAGCCGGACCAGACGGGCGAAGGGCGGATATCCATGGGCTTTTCGGAAAGCCACCTCGCCCCGGTAGAAACCATCGAGATCGTAGCGGGCGGCCGCGGCGACGGCCGGGTGATCCGGTCGATAGGTCTGGAAGATCACCCGCCCGCCGAAGAGTCCCCGTCCCGCCCGGCCGGCCACCTGGATCAGCAGTTGGAAAGTCCGCTCCGCGGCCCGGAAATCGGGCAGCCCCAGCCCCACATCGGCGAGGATCACCCCGACCAGGGTCACCAGGGGGAGATCCAGCCCTTTGGTGAGGACCTGGGTGCCGATCAGGACGTCCGCCTCGCCGTCGGCGAAGCGCCGCCAGATCAGGGCGTGCGCGGCGCGGGTGGGGGCCGTGTCCAGATCCCAGCGGAGGACGCGGGCGGCCGGCCAGCGCCGCCGCACCGCCTCCTCCACGGCCTGGGTGCCGATCCCCATGCCCTTCAGCCGCCGGGAGCCACAGTGCGGACAGCGCGCCACGGGCGGCTCCACCGCCCCGCAGTGGTGGCACACCCATCGGGTCGGATGGAGGTGTTCGGCCAGCGGGAGGTCGCATTGGGAACACCGCATCAGGTGCCCGCAATCCCGGCAGAACACGAAGGGCGCGGCCCCCCGGCGGTTCAGGAACAGGATGGCCTGCTGCCCCCGGCGCAACACCTGATCCAGCGCCCGCTCCAGGGCCCGGCTGAAGATCCCGGTGTTGCCCGCTTTCAGTTCCTGGCGCATGTCCACCACTTCAACGGGCGGCAGGCCGCTGGTCAGGGCCTCCGCCTCCGTCTCAACGAAGCCTTCCAGAGAGGCCCCGAAATGGCGGGCCTGGGCGGCCAGGCGCGGGCGATAGCCCAGGAAGCGGCGGGGGAGACGCAGCTC
Source organism: Thermoflexus hugenholtzii JAD2 (assembly GCF_900187885.1). NCBI lineage: Bacteria > Bacillati > Chloroflexota > Thermoflexia > Thermoflexales > Thermoflexaceae > Thermoflexus > Thermoflexus hugenholtzii. The sequence goes on from NZ_FYEK01000075.1 coordinate 90,091, forward strand.
CTCCAGGAGGCCGTGCTCGGCCTGATAGCGCAGCTCGATGCTGGGGGTGGCTGTGCCCAAGATCACCACCGCCTCCAGGGCGCGGGCCAGAGCCATCGCCGCGTCCACTGCATGATAGGCCGGGATCCGGTAAGGGATCTCGGGCCGCAGGTCCTGCTTGTAGCTCGGATCGTGGGCTTCGTCGATGACGATCAGCCCCAAATCCGGCACCGGCACGAAGAGGGCGGAACGGGTCCCGACCACCACGCGGGCCTGACGGCGTCGGATCCGCTCCCATATGGCTCGCTCCTGGGCCGGGCTCATCCCGCCGGTCCATACCGCCACCTGACCGGGAAACCGCGCCTCGAAGCGACGGGCGGTTTGGGGGGTGAGGGCCAGCTCCGGCACCAGGATGAGGGCGCCCTTCCCCCGCCGGAGGGTTTCCGCCACGGCCTGGAGGTAGAGCTCGGTCTTGCCGCTGCCGGTGATCCCGTGGAGCAGGAAGGCATGGAAGCGGCCGACCTTCAACGCCCGCTCGATGGCCCGCCAGGCCAGGGCCTGATCCGAGGTGAGGGGCGGCGGCTCCTCGGGCACCGGATAGGGATCCGCGGCCTCCCAGATCGGCCGCTCCACCGGCTCGATGATCCCCCAGCGGGTCAGCTGGCGCAGGTCCGCGGGCGTGCAGCCGGTTTCCGCTTGCAGCCAGTCCGCCGGGAGCGGACGGCCCGCCTCCTGCAGCCGCTCCAACAGGCGTCGGCGCCGCGCGACGATCTCCCCCCGCCGCCCCAGCCGGATCCCTCCTTCCCGCAGCGCTTGCAGGATCCCCTCCTCCTTCAACCGGATCATACGAAGGGTAGGGGGGCGGCCCTCTCGGATCCGCCAGCTCCGCCGGATCCAGCCGCGCTCCAGCAGGCGGCGCAGCGCCCGCTGTCGCTCGGCCAGGGGGAAATCCCGCAGGATGGCGTGGACCTCGCTGTGGGCGAGGGGGCCTTCCGCCAGGGCGGCCAGCAGGACCTGCTCGGCGAAGGAGACGGCCACCGCGTGCTCCAGCCCCCCGCGGGCGCCCTCCGGGGCACACCGCTCGTAGACGGGCTCCCGGCGGGGGATCAGGCCAGCGGGGATCATCAGGCGCAGGCATTCGCTCAGCGGGGCCAGGTAGGTCCGGCTGAGCCATGCCGCCCACTCCAGGCGCATGGGATCCAGGACCGGCTCCTCGTCGAGCAAACGGATCACCCGCCGGCGGGGGCGGACGCCTCGCTCCTCCTCATCCGGCCCGCGCCCTTCCGAGGGCTTCCCCGCGAGGCGGCGCCACACCACACCGGGCTCCGGCCGCTCGCCCCGACCGAAAGGGACCAGCACCAGATGCCCGGGCCGGAGGTGGCCGTTCAGGCCCTCCGGCTCCTCATACAGGAAAACGCCGCCGGCGTAGGCGGCGCCGGCGGCCAGCACCGCGATCTCCAGGCTCATCCCTGCTGCTCACGTCGCGCCCGGGACCTTGCCTCCTCACGCTTCACGAGCGATCCGCCCGCCCGGGAACCCGGTCCGGGTGCAGGCCGGCGTAGACCCGATCTGGGGTCAAAGGGAGAGCATCGAACCAGATGCCGGTGGCGTCGTGAACGGCGGCCACCAGGGCGGGGGCGAGGGGCAGGAAGGGCATCTCCGCCATCCCCCGCACGCCCCACGGCCCCAGCGGGTCGGGATGCTCCAGGATCAGGCTCTCGGTCTCCTCCGGGATGTCGGAGATCCCGGGGATCAGATACGTGCTGAGGTGGCGGGTGAGGATGCGCCCCTGCTGCACGATGAAGTTCTCCGTGATGGCGTAACCGATGGCCTGGACCACCCCGCCCTCGATCTGGCCCCGAAGGTTGATCGGGTGGATCGCCCGCCCCACATCGTCGGCGCAGATCACCTTCACCGGCCGCACCTGCCCGGTCTCGACGTCCACCTCCGCCAGGACCGCCTCGGCGACGTAGCCGTAGGTCACGTTGGGGCGCTCGGAGAAGCCGGTCTCAGGGTCGAAGGGGAAGGTGCGCACCGGCCGGTAGATGAACTCCCCGACGGCCGGGCGCTCCTCGTTGCGCCAGGCGGCCATGGCCCGCTCCGCCGCCCCTTTGATGGCGTTGCCGGCCATGAAGGTCATGCGGGAGGCAGAGGAGCTGCCGGAGCTTTCCGTGAAAGCGGTATCGGAGGCGCGCAGCTCGACCTTCTCCGGCGGCAATCCCAGGGCCTCGGCGGCCATCTGGACCATGACAGTGTGCGCCCCCTGACCGACGTCGGCGCCGGCGTGATAGACGATGGCCTTCTCGATGTGGGCGTCCCCGTGCAGCTCCACCCGGGCCCAGCAGTGCTCCGGGAAGCCGAAGCTGTAAGCGATGTTCTTGAAGCCGCAGGCGAATCCCCAGCCGTAGCGCTTCGCCGGATCCGACGAAGAAGGCGTCGCCGGCCGGACCCAGCCCCTCTCCGTCCGTTGCCAGCCGGCCGCCCGGGCGCAGGCCTCGATGACCTCGGCGATGCTCACCCCCTCCGGCACGATCCCGCCGGTGGGCATGCGGGAGCCCTCCCGCCAGACGTTGCGCAGGCGGATCTCCACCGGATCCATCCCCAGGGCCTCGGCCAGCTTGTTCATCTGCATCTCCGCGATGAAGAGGGCCTGGGGTGCCCCGAAGCCCCGCATCGCCCCTGTCGGGGGGTTGTGGGTCAGCGCGCCCCGGATGTCCGCTCGGACGTTGGGGACCACGTAGGGCCCGCAGATGGACATCGTGATGTTGCCCAGGACCTTGGTGGAGGTGTAAGCGTAAGCCCCCACATCGGCGATGACGTCCGCCTCCACCGCCAGCAGATATCCCTCGCGGTCCGCCGCCCAGCGCACCCGGGCCACCACCGGATGGCGCTTGTGGTGGCCGATGATGGACTCCTCCCGGCTCCAGATGATTTTCACCGGGCGGCCCAGCTTCCAGGCGGCCAGGGCCAGGAGGATCTGCACCGACATGTCCTCCCGGCCGCCGAAGGCCCCACCGATGGCCGCGTAGATCACCCGCACTCGATCCTCCGGCAGCCCCAGGGCGTGGGCGATCTGATGGCGGTCCTCATGGGCCCACTGCCCGGCTGTCACCACCGTGATCCGTCCTTCTTCGTCGATATAGGCCACCCCGGCCTCCGGCTGGAGGTAGGCGTGTTCCTGGAAGGGCGTGCGGTAGGTGCCCTCCACGATCACCGCTGCCTCCCGGAAGGCTGCCTCCACATCGCCCTGCCGGATGCGGTAATGGCAAAGGAGGTTGCCCGGGTAATCGGGATGGACCTGGGGGGCGCCGGGGCGCAGCGCTTCCTCGGGGTCATAAACCCCCGGCAGGTCTTCGTATTCCACCTCGATGAGCTCCACCGCCTGCGCCGCGATCTTCTCGCTCTCCGCCGCCACCAGGGCCACCACATCCCCCTCGTAGCGGACCACATCGGCGCCGGGCTTGCTGTCGGGTCCGCAGATCACCGGCTGATCGAAGTAGATCAGGCCGTATTCGTTCACCGGCACGTCCTTCGCCGTGAACACCGCCACCACCCCCGGCAACGCCTCGGCCCGGCGGGTGTCGATCCGCCGGATCCGCGCCGGCGCGTGGCCGGCCCACTTCACCTTTAGGTAGAGCTGCCCCGGCAGATCCAGATCCCCCGGATAGGGGGTCCGGCCGGTTACCTTGCCCTCCGCATCGATCCGCGGGATTGAGATCCCGATGGCCATGGATGAACACCTCCTATGATTGCACTCCACGTTGTGCATCGGCCCAAGGATCACTTTCGGTCGGCGCAGGCTGACCAAGGCTTTCACGCCGATTGAAATCGGCCTTCATAGGCGCTCCGCGCCAAGCGTCGGCGAAGGTCGACGCGAAGGATGCTTTTCGGCCGGCGTAGGCCGACCGTTGGCCAGAGGGCCCCCTGAGGTCGAATTCATTCGACGCCCAAGCCCGATCCATCGGTCGAAGGCCTCTTTAGGCTGAATTCATTCGGCATACCGGGCACGCTCTCGGGCCGCCTCCTCCACCGCCCGGATGATGCTGTAATAGCCGGTGCACCGGCAGAGGTTGCCGGCGAAGGCCTGCTGGATCTCCTCCAGGGTCGGCTGCGGGACTTCCTCGAGCAGGACGACCCCGGACATGATAAAGCCTGGGGTGCAGTAGCCACATTGCACGGCTCCCTGGCGGATGAAGGCGGACTGCAGCGGGTGGAGCGACCCCTCCGCGGCCACGCCCTCTACGGTGATGATCTCCGCCCCGTGAGCCCGAGGCGCCGGCACCAGACACGACATCACCGCCATGCCATCCAGGATCACCGTGCACGCGCCACACTCGCCCTCCGCGCAGCCCTCCTTGGTGCCCATCAGATGCAGATCCTCCCGGAGCATCCGCAGGAGGGTCTTATCGGCCGCCCCGTGGACTGCCATCGTGCGGCCGTTGACGGTGGTGAGGATCGGCTCGGGCCCGTCCTCCCGATGGCGCACCCGTCCATCCCACGTGGCCAGCCCAGGGGGCACCTGGGTCCAGAAGAGGGAACGCTCCTCGCGCGGCCGCTGGAGCCGCACCGGGCGTTCTGGGAAACCCCGACGTTCAGTTCCGTCCCGTAGCTGGCGCAGGGCCCGCATGGTGAGCACCCGCACCATCTCTGCGCGGTACCAGGCCGGCCCCCGGATGTCATCGATGGGGCGGGCGGCGGCCTGAGCCAGCTCCCCGGCCCGGGCGATCACCTCCTCCGTCAGACGCTGGCCCTGCAAGAAGGCCTCCGCCTCCCGTGCTCGGACAATGGTGGGGGCCACCGCTCCCAGGGCGATGCGGGCGCGGGCCACCCGCTCCCCTTCGAAGGCCACTACCGCTGCCACGCTGACCACCGAGATCGCCTGGGCGCGCCGCAATCCCAGCTTAAGGAACGTCCCCCGTTCGTTCGGCTGTAACGGCTCAAAGGCGATGTCCACCAGCATCTCATCGGGGGCCATCGCCGTCTTCCGGACGCCCAGGTAGAACTCATCGAACGAGAGGGTGCGCTGGCCCCGGACACTTCGGAGGGTCACCGTGGCGTCCATGGCCCAGAGGGGCACGATGGTGTCGTTGGCCGGCGAGGCGGTGATCAGGTTGCCGGCCACTGTCCCTCGGTTCCGGATCTGAGGAGAGCCCACCTCCCAGCAGGCTCGGGCCAGGGGAAAAGCCCGCTCCCGACAAAGGGCCGAGGCCAGGACCTGACTATGGGTGACCAGCGGGCCCAGATGGATGCGGCCATCCGCTCCGATGGCGATGGTGTCCAGGCCGGGGATGCGGGTGATATCGATGAGGACCTCTACGCCCGGGCGTTGCCGACGCTCCAGCTCCAGGATCAGATCTGTGCCTCCGGCGATGATCCGCGCCCGGCTCCCGTGCTCGGCCAGCAGGCCCAGGGCTTCCTCCGTAGACGTCGGGGTGTAGTAGGCTTTCCACATGGGGTTTCCCCTCCTTGGGCTGCGCCTTGCCCTCCTTACTAAGTTTAACCCATGCGAACTCCCGGCTCTGGTTCGGAGAGGGTCGGGACCTTCCGGATTTTCTGGGCAGGTGATCCCTTTCGGCCACGGGATATGTAGGGCAACTGCTCGCAGTTGCCCTACATGCGGAAACACTGGAAAGCCCTGGAAGAGGGTTGGGGAGCCTTCCATACAGCAGGAGACTCGCTTATCATAGAGAATATGGGGAAGCGTCCGCTCTGGATCGGCCTCACGGGGAACATCGCCTGCGGGAAGAGCACGGTGGCCCGCATGCTGGCGGAGATGGGGGCTTATGTCATTGACGCCGACGCCATCGCCCACGAGGTGATCCGCAAGGGCACCCCCGCCTACGAGGCCATCCTGCGCCGGTTCGGGCCGGGGATCCTAAGGGCGGATGGAGAGATCGACCGCCGGCGTCTGGGGGAGATCGTCTTCCGCGATCCGGCGGCGCTGCGGGATCTGGAGGCCATCGTCCACCCGGCGGTGCTCGCGGAGATCCAGCAGCGCATCCTCGCCTGCCCGGATGCCCCGGCCATCGTCATCGAGGCCATCAAGTTGATCGAGTCCGGGTTCGCCCGGGCCTGCGACAGCCTGTGGGTGGTCACCTGCCCGGAGCCCGAGCAGGTCCGCCGGCTTATGGAGGATCGGGGGCTCACCGAGGAAGAAGCCCGGATGCGGATCCGGGCCCAGCCCCCTCAGGAAGAAAAGGTCCGTCAGGCCGACGTGGTCATCGACAACAGCGGGGACCTGGAGGCCACGCGCCGGCAGGTGGAGGCCGCATGGCGGCGATGGGTGCAGGAGCGGTCATCCGCTCCGGAGGAGGCCTCCTGAAGGCGGGATTCTACGCCGGAGGAGAGGGACGATGAAGGTCACGATCCGTCGGGCTCGGCCGGCGGATGTGGACGAGATCTGCGAGCTGGTCCGCCGGGCCACCCGGGGGCGCTTGATGCCCTCCCGGGACGAGGTGTTCGACCGGATGGCGGAGCGGGGGATGCTGCTGGCCTTCAGCCCGGCGCGCGAGCTGGTCGGGCTGATCAGCTGGCGGGTGGAGAACTTGGTGGCCCGCATCCTGGACTTCCTGGTCCATCCCCTCGACCTGCGGCCCACGGTGGGGCGCCAGCTGGTGGAGGCCGTCGAGGAGGAAGCCCGCCGTCTGGAATGCGAGGCCTGCGTCCTCTATGTCTCCCCCGAGATGTCCTCCGAGGCCCTTGCCTTTTACATCGGGCTGGGGTATACCCGCTGGCCGGAGGAGAGCCTGTCGGAGCCGTGGCGCGAGGCGGCGCACGAATTCGACGCCTTCGGGCGCGTGGCCCTCATCAAGCAGATCCGCGCCGAACGGGTGACCCGCCCCATCTGAGGGGTTGCATATCCCCAGGAGAATCCCGACAGAGGAGGTAGGATCCGATGTGGGCGACGATCCGAGGGTTCGTGGAGCGACATCCACGCCTGACCGCATGGATCGCCTTGGCCATCGGGATGGTGGCCATCCTGCTCTGGTCGGCCCGAGATGTGGGGCTCACCCCCTCCCAGATGCTGGCCCTTGTGGTGGCCACCATCATCTTGGCCGGCCTGTGCGTGTGGATCATCAGCTGGGAGGACGAGGAGGAAGAGGCTGGATCTGAGGCGCAGCCCTCGAAGAAAGCGTGAGATCCCGGCGGAACGGCGTTATCCCCTCGGGCGGTGCCGCTCTCCCCTCTCCGGAGCCTGCGCGCCGGGCGGTGAGCCCTTCGGGGAGCCCTTCGCATCGATGGAGGAACCATGGAGCTCCTGGAGGCGCTGAAAGAGATCCGATCCTCTCAAGGGCTGCTGAGCTGGCTGGATGTCTTCAATGCCTGGGCGCAGGCGCGAGCGGCCGGGCCGGAGGGCCCCTTCGTTCAGGCCACAGCGGAGGCGGCCTTAAGCCACTTGGAGGAAACTCAGCCTCAGCCCTCCGATGAGGCGATGCGGTTGCTGGCCCGAGCCATCCTGGGCTGGTGGTCCTTGGCAGTGGACGCGCTGGGCGGGAGCGCGGAAGCCCAGGGCCTGCGCGTTCGGGCCCTGACCCTGGCCCGCCAGCTGGATGAGGTCACCGAGCGGCGTTGGGCTCTGTCCGCCTGGCTGGAGCGCCACGCCCCTCAGAAAGAGGAGTAAACCGCCCCCGGATTCCCGGGGACGGGAGGCTCGTTGCCCAAACAAAAACCCCGCCATGCCGTGGGCCGCCGGGCTGATGCACCCGCTCGCTCAGGTGGGAGCCTCCTGCCGGTTGCCGCCTTGACGTGCCCCGCGCGCAGGCCGTCTAACGCGTCCCCGGTCCAGAGTCCGGCCCCCTTCCTTTCAGGTGTTGGCGCCAGCCGCTGCACACAGCCGCACGCACATGGCCGGGCTACCTCTATTTTAGGTCAGGATCGCCCAAATGCGCAAGCCCCCAGGGCTTTCGGCTTTCCTGGGGCTCAGACCTCAGTGGGGACAGGGGGAGAGGGAAGAGGAGGGCGTAGAAGGCGGCCCGCGCCGCGCCCGCGGGGGCCCGCCCCTCCCGCCTCAAAACCGACCCCTTCCGCTTCAGCGAGACAAACAAACCGGACTCCTACACTCATCTCCCCTTCCACTTCTATCCCCGGCAGCCCATCCAGAAAATCCCTCCGTTGCGCTCCCACCCGCAGCCCACAGGATGGGACGCGGGTGCAGGGGAGCAATGCGTCTTGGGACGGGATGATTCCGGGTGGATGGGAGTGTGGGGTTTGGGTTCAATTGGAAGAGTGTGAATTCGTTGCCGAAAGCGTTCACGCGGAGCGGGCAGCTCTGCCGTTGAGGGAACGGTGGCCAGATGTGGGAGTGGCGTTGAGAGGCACCGCCCCCCTGATTTCAGGCACCATCGGGGCTCCCCGCCTTCCTCAAATAGAGGAGAAGCCATTGCTTGCTTGTCCTTCTCGGCTATAATCGAAACAGATGTTCTTCCGCAACTTGACCGTGGATCCACTCGCGCGGAGGATCTCCTTCATGAACGTGACCATCGCCCAGTCAGCGTTTGAGCGTGCCCTGTCGGTGGCGGGCCGGGCGGTTCCTTCCCGGGCCACTTTGCCAACCCTCACGCACGTGCTGTTGCAGGCCGAGCCCGGGCGGTTGAAAGTCGCCGGCACGGATCTCAATCTGGCTATCATTACATGGGAAGAGGCGCTCGTCTCCGAGCCCGGCGGCATCACGGTCCCGGCGAAGCCCCTCGCAGAGTTCATCGGAGCTCTTCCGGACGAGCCGATCCATCTCCAAGTGGACCGGGAGACATGGACCCTCCAAATCGTGTGCGGAGCCTATGAGACGGCGATGAAGGGGCTGGATCCGGAGGAGTATCCGATCCTCCCGGAGCTGGAGGGAGACGGCTTCGCCCTGGACCCGGAGGATTTCCGACTGGCGATCGATCAGGTGACCTTCGCCGCGGCGACGGACGAGACCCGACCGATCCTGACCGGGGTTCTGATCCGCCGGGAGGAAGGGCGACCGGCCGGGCAGCCCGCGGGGGTGGCGACCTTCCTCACTATGGCGGCTGCCGATGGCTACCGGCTCTCCGTCAAGACCCTCCCGGCCCTGCGGGCGCCTGAGGGCGCCTTCTCGGTGATCGTCCCAGCGAGCGCCCTCGAGGAGGTGGGCCGGCTGCTGAAGGGAGAGACGGAGCCGGTGTCCATGATGGCGCTACGGGGGCGCAATCAGGTGGGCTTCCGGCTCCGCCGGGTGGCGGTGCTCTCCCAGCTCATCGAAGGCCAGTTCCCGGACTTCCAGGCCATCATCCCGAAGCGCTGGGAGACCCGGATGGAGGCCCCCCGGGATGCGTTGCTGAAAGCGTGCAAGGCCCTCAGCGTGTTCGCCCGGGAGACCTCGAACGCGGTCCGGCTGGTCCTCACGCCGGGGGAGGAGGGACGCCCGGGACAAGTCCTGTTGCAATCCCGATCCCCTGAGAAAGGGGAGACGAAGGTGTCCATCGACGCCTTGGTGGAGGGCAACCGGCTGGAGATCGCCTTCAACGTCCGCTTCCTGATGGATGTGCTGGAGGCCATCGAGGACGACCGGGTGGCCTTCGAGATGACCACCCCGCAATCGCCGGTGAAGGTGCTCCCGGTCAGCGATCCTTCCTTCGTTCACGTGGTGATGCCGATGTTCCTGTGAGGAAAGCCTGCGGTAAGGAGGGTGAAACGATGTATCACAAGCTGATCATCGCCGGGCATCTGGGAACGGACCCCGAGATGCGCTACACGCCGGAGGGAACGCCCGTGACCTCGTTCCGGATGGCCAGCAACATCCGCTATCGAGACGCCAGCGGGGAGCAGCGGGAGGAGACGATCTGGTTCCGGGTGTCGGTCTTCGGGCGGCAGGCGGAGATCGCCAATCAATACCTGCAGAAGGGGCGCCCGGTGCTGGTGGAGGGCCGCCTGCGGCCGGACCCACAGACCGGGAACCCACGGATCTTCCGGCGCTCCGATGGGACGGCAGGGGCGGTCTACGAGGTGCGGGCGGACCGCATCGTGTTCATCGGGCCGCGGCCGGCGGAAGCGCCGCCGGCGGTGGAGGCCGAGGAGCCGGTCCTGGAGGAGCCCGGCTCGATTGAGGAGGAGGAGATCCCATTCTAATCGGAGCGGGGAGAACGCAGGCCGGGCGGCCCGGGAGTAGGGGCGCAGCGTCGCTGCGCCCCTATGGCTCTACAGATCCTTCATGGGACACCTCTGCGGATGCCCGGTCTAGATGAAACAGGAAGCAGCCGGTCAGACCTGCCCGGCCTGCGAACTCGTACGCTTCCAATGGAGCGCGTCGATGCGCCTCAAGGAACTGGAAGGGATCGCCCGCGAGATCCACGCGGTCCTGGAGGCGAAGAACGCAGCCCGGGACGCGGCTCTCATGCGTTGCCGGGAGCTGACCCGCCTGTGCGCGCTGTGCATCCGGGCGGTCCATCGCGAGGAATACGCGGAGGGCCAGCGCCTGCTTCGTGAAGCCCAGCAGGCCGCCTTTGTCCTGCAGACGGATCTCGCCCCCTTCCCGGATCTCCTGTATGCCGGATATACGCAGGACGCGCTGAAGGAGTGGGTCGAGGCCTCAGTGGTCTACGCCATCGTCACCGGACAGCCCCTTCCGGGGCCGCGGGAGCTGAACGTCCCGGAAGCGGCTTATCTGAACGGCCTGGCGGAGGCGGCCACGGAGCTCCGCCGTCGTATCCTGGATTTGATCCGCACGGATCGCTTTGATGAGGCGGAACGCCTGCTTCAAGCGATGGATGAGATCTACGAAGTGCTGATCACGATGGATTACCCGGATGCCCTCACGGGAAATCTGCGCCGGGCTACGGATGTGGTGCGGGGAACGCTGGAGCGAACCCGTGGGGAGCTTACCCTGAGCCTGCGGGAACACCTCCTCCAGGAGGCTCTGCAACGGATCGATCTGCGCTTCAGCAAGTGATCCGCTCCCCCGTTTTCTTGAAGGGCTTCTGGAAATGTGAAAGCATGGGAGTGAGACGCCAAGGGCAGAATCCGGGCCCTGGGACCATCCCGGCCGTCTGGGCAAGTGAACGATGGCCTTCACAGTGAAGGATTTTGAAGATCTGCTGCGCATCTTGGATCGCTATCCCCACTGGCGGGAGGAGTTGCGCCGGCGCATCCTCCTGGAGGAGCTGGAGCAGCTGCCCCGGGCGCATCGGCGGCTCTCCGTCCGGATCGGTCGGATCGAGAAGGCCCTGGCGGCGCTGGCCGAGACAGTCCGGAAGCTCGCCCAGGACCAACGGCGTCATGCCGCCGCCCTGGCCAAAGTCCGCAAGGAGGTTGCGGAAGCACGCGCCGAGGCCGATCGTCGGTTTGCGGAGTTGGCGGAGACGCAACGGCGGACGGAGGAGAGCCTGGCGGCCTATCGGGCGGAGACGGAACGCCGGTTTGCCGAGCTGGCAGAGGCCCAGCGGCGGCATTATGAGGAGTTCGCCGCCCACCGCCAGGAGTTCCTCGCCTATCGGGCGGAGACGGAACGCCGGTTCGCGGAGCTGGCAGAGGCCCAGCGGCGGACGGAGGAGAGCCTGGCGGCCTATCGGGCGGAGACGGAACGCCGGTTTGCCGAGCTGGCAGAGGCCCAGCGGCGGCATTATGAGGAGTTCGCCGCCCACCGCCAGGAGTTCCTCGCCTATCGGGCGGAGACGGAACGCCGGTTCGCGGAGCTGGCAGAGGTCCTGCGACGCTTGGTGGAGCGAGTGGATCGGATCGAACAGGATGTCGGGACGCTTAAAGACCATGACCTGCGCCGGCGCTATGCGGAGCTCGCACCCTCTTACTTCGGCGGCCCGAACTTCCGCAAAGTCCGCGTGCTGACATCCTCGGAGCTGGTCAACCGGCTGTTGGCCGCATTGGATGAGGGGAAGATCGAACGGGAAGACTTTGAGGAAGCCCGTCGCATCGATCTGGTGGTTCGCGGCGAATGGGAGGGCCGCACGCTCCACCTGGCCCTGGAGACCTCCTGGACGATCGATCGTAGGGATGTGGAGCGCGCGGTGCAGCGCGCGCGGATCCTTCAGGCCGTCTTGGGGGAGACCTGGCCTGCAGTAGCTGGCAGCCGTCTGACCGAAGGGGCCCGCGAGCTCCTCCAGCGGATCCGCGAGGAAGGACGGCCCATCGTGGTCGCCCAGGACGGCGGCATCGAGTGGCCCTCTTGAACGGAAGCCTCTGGCTTAGCGGACTTCGATCCGCAGAGAGGGCGCCGGGATGACCTCCCCTTCCTCCAGCTCAGCTGTCGCTTGAAAGATGTGGGTTCCAGGGATGAGGAGCCACCAAGCCCGATAGGGCGGGCTCGTCCACTCCATCCACGGTTGCCCGTCGATCTCCACTCGCACGGATCGGGGGATCCTCTCTCCGGTCCAGTAGAGCTCCACCAGCAGGCGCTGAGCCTCCGGAGGTAAGGAGGGAGCCTGTCGATAGATCGCCCCCGCGGGCGGGGAGACCCAGCGCAAGCCGCCTGCCCCCTTCCCTCCTTCCTGCTCCACCCGAGGAGGCAGAGGAAACCCGTTCTCCTGAGCCCATTTCCAGGCCCGTGGCGGCCACATGATCATCACCCGCTCCTCCACCGCCTCGGGAGGCGTGTCCGGGCCCGCCAGGCCTCCGGTCCGACGATCGATCCGCCATCGGCGATATAGATCATCGGCCTCCTTCGGCTCGGTGCCCTCGATGAACCATTCCTCCCGGGTCTGGGGGCAATCCGGTGTCGGAAGCTTGCCGGAAAGGGCGCAAACGGTCATCCGGCGCACCCCCTCCGGGACGGGGAAATCCCGAGCCGGCCGGCCGCGATGGAGGAGCTCCATCACGGCATGCCAGATGGGAGCGGCGCCTGTCACCCCCGAAACCTCCCGCAAGGGCGTCTGATCCACGTTCCCGATCCAGACACCCACCACCCAGTCCGGGGTGTAGCCGATGGTCCAGTTGTCCCGCCAGTCGCTGCTGGTTCCTGTCTTCACGGCGGCCGGCCGGTCCAGCCGCAGGGGGCTCCAGGCCCCGAACCCCAACGTCCGCGCATCCGGGTCTTTCAGGATATCTGTGATCAGGAAAGCAACCCGTGGATCCAGAACCTGGGGGCCTGGGGTCGGCTCCGCGCGAGCGCGCCACCGCCCATGGCGATCCCGGATCTCGCGGATCAGGATGGGCGTCACCCGGCGTCCGCCGCTGGCCAGCGCCGCATACGCCGCTGTAAGATCCAGCAGTCGAACCTCCCCGCCTCCCAGGGTCAGGGAGAGCCCATAGCGGGTGGGAGGGCCGGGGAGCTGAACCCCCAGACGATCCAGAAGATCCAGGAGGCGGGGAACCCCGACCTGCTCCAGCACGGCCACGGCGGGCACGTTCAGGGAGGAGGCCAGGGCGACCCGGGCGGAGACCGGCCCATGGTAGCGCCGGTCGTAATTGATCGGCTGGTAGCCTTCGCCCTCGGCGGGGATGAAGGTCTGCGGCAGATCCCAGAGAAGAGAAGCAGGGGTAAGCAGAGGGCCGCTGTGCGGATCAAAGGCCATGGCGTAAGTGAAGGGCTTGAGGGCGGAGCCGGGCTGACGGGGGATTCGGACGCCATCCACCGCCCCGCTGATCGTCGCATCGAAATAGTCCGGGCTGCCCACCCAGGCCAGGACCTCCCCGGTCTGCGGGTCCAGGACCACAACGGCCCCGTTGCGGGCCCCCGCGCCCGGGCGATCCGGACGGGGGCGGTTGATCTCCGCGAGATGATGGCGCAGGATCCCGGTGATGGCCTCGTTCCACGCCAGATCCAGGGTGGTGGTGACGACCAGGCCCTCTTGGAACATGGCCTCTTCGCCGAACTGCGCCGCCAGCGCTTCGCGGATCGCCATCACGAAATGGGGGGCGTGGATGGGGAAAGGGACGCTGGCGAAGCGCAAACGCTCTGCGGCGGCGATGGCCGCCTCCTCCGGGGAGAGGAAGCCATGCCGAACCATCAGGCGGAGCACCTGCTGCCGGCGCTCCTCTGCGGCCTCCGGCCGGGTGAGGGGATCATACCGGCTGGGCGCTTGCGGCAGGCCGGCCAGCAATGCGCACTCCGCGGTGTCCAGCTCCCCCGCGTGCTTGCCGAAGTAAGTTCGGGCTGCAGCCTCCAGGCCGTAGGCGAAGTGTCCGTAGAAAACCGTGTTCAGGTAAATCTCCAGCAGTTCATCCTTTCCGTAGCGTCGGCTGAGCTCCAGGGCCAGCAGGGCTTCCCGGACTTTCCGCCGCAGGGTGCGCGCGGTTCGCTCGTCCGGTTCCAGGAGCAGCGCGCGGGCGATCTGCTGGGGAATGGTGCTGGCCCCGCTCGGGGAGCCCTCCCCCCGCAGGTTCATCCAAAGGGCGCGCAGGATGGCGATGGGATCCACCCCGGGGTGCTCATAGAAACGGGCGTCCTCCGTCGCCAGCGTGGCCTGCACACAGGCCCGGGGGATGCGGGAGAGGGGAACCCAGGTGTGGCCTCCCTGATGGGGTGGGGCGATCTCATACAGGAGCCGGCCCTGGCGATCGAGGATCCGCACCCCGGGCACAGGGGCGCGCCCGAAGAGCCCTTCGGGATCCGGGAGCGGGCCGATCCAGAGCCGCAACAGCCCTCCGATCCCGGCGAACCCGAGAACCAGGAAAAGGAGGGCCCTCCTGCGCCGCCTGCGCTCCTGATGTGCGCCCATGGCGCAACCTCTCCCGGGGCACCCTTTTTCAAAACTCCACCAGCGAGAAGGGAACGGGGACGAAGATCAGCAGGAACAGGATCCAGGTGAGCCAGCCGATGGCCTGGCGCATCGGGTTCAGGGGTGTGATGTCGTTCAGCGGCGGCGGATGGCGCAGGCCGGTCAGCATCGGCATGAAGGCCCAGAGGAACCATCCCGGCCAGCGCAGGCCCAGTAGCAAAAGAGCGAACACGCCGATCTCCGAGATCCGCCACGCGGCGCGGCCCAGCATCGCATACATGATGTGTCCGCCGTCCAGCTGGCCCAGGGGCAACAGGTTGAAGGCCGTCACCAGCAGCCCAATCCACCCCGCCCACGCCAGGACGTTCAGCTGCACGTCATAGCCATCGCTCGGGAGAGGACGTCCGAAGATCAACGCCTTCAGCACCCAGTAAAGGAGGGAGTTGCCCTCCAGGAATACCACGCCCCGCAGGGGGACCACCGGGGAGGTGTAGAGGCCGTAGATCAGGATCGGGAGGGCGACGGCCAGCCCGGCCAGAGGGCCGGCCACCCCGATGTCAAAGAGGGCCTTGCGGTTGCGGATGGGCGAGCGGATCTGGATGAACGCCCCGAAGGTCCCCAGGGTCCCGATCCACGGAGGGACAGGGATGAAATACGGCAGGGTGACTTCGCTGCGGTGTAGCCGCGCGGCGATATAGTGCCCCATCTCGTGGACCCCCAGGATCAGCAGGAGCGCCCCGGCGAAAGTGACCCCCTGGGAGAGGTTGAGGCCACCCTCGCTCCCGTAGAGCGCCCCGGCCCAGATGGTGGTCGCCACCGTGGCCAGGAAGAGAAGCAGGTTGATCCAGGGACGAGCCCGAGAGGGTCGGAACACCCCCGCCTGGGCGATGATCTGATCGGTGCTCCCATGACGACGCAGGATCGGGGTATAACCCAGTGCCTCGAAGCGATCGCGTAGGACTTCAAAAGCCGCCTCGGCATCGGTCTGCAGATAACCCTCGAAAGCGATCACCTGATCCGGGGGATACAGCACCCGGGTCTCCGTGATCACGAAAAGCCCCCGCAACGCCGCCGCCAGCCGGTCCAGCGTAGAGGGGGTCCATTCCGTCTCATACCATACGGTTTCCATCGGATCCGTGCCTGATCGAGCGTGAGGATGGGGGATCGGGTTCTCCTTGGCATCTCGAAGGGCGGAGGGAGCCCGCCCCGTTTGAACCGTCCCATGGAGCCTTTGGCCGGCTCCCGGGGTGCTCCGCAACGCCTACCCCTTCTCTTCAGTCTAAGACACAGGGGCCGGGCGTGCAACGAAAGGCGACGTTGTCGCCTGCTCCCCATGGCCGATTTTGCGGTAGGATAGGATATGAGGAACGGAGGGTCGCGGCCCCACCGGCTGCGGCGACGAGATGATCAATGAGAAGCCTGGGCTCTCGTTCATAGGAGCGCAATCGGAAACGAGGTAGGGAGATCCACGATGACCCTGAGACGATGGACTCGTCCGGGATGGGAGGGGATCCTCCGCTCCCTCCGTTACTGGCTGACCCCGGGGATGGGGATCAAGCGGTGGCTGGTCCTGCTGCTGGTGGGGATCACGGAGCTGGCGCTGGCCTTGGCTTATGTGCTGGTGACCATTTACCGGGAGCAGCCTCTGCCGCCGATCTTTTATTACATCACGCTCCAGTTCATCCCCCGGCTGGGCCGGGCGGCGCTCTTCGGGCTGCTGGGCTTGGTCACCACCGGTTTCGCCCTGCTCCGGTTGAACCGCACGCTGCTTTCCCCTTTCCTCCAGCCGGGGCGGGATGTGGCGGAGATCCTCCATCGTCACCGGCAGCGGGAGCGGGGCCCACGCATTGTGGTCATCGGCGGAGGAACGGGTCAATCCACCCTGCTCCGTGGTTTAAAGGGGGTAAGCGCGCGACTGACCGCGGTGGTCACCGTGGCGGACGATGGGGGCAGTTCCGGCCGGCTGCGTCGGGAGATGGGCCTGTTGCCGCCCGGGGACTTCCGGAACTGCCTGGCTGCCCTCGCGGAGGCCGAGCCGCTGATGACCGCCCTCTTTCAATACCGGTTCGGACGGGGGACCGGCCTCAACGGACACGCCTTCGGAAATCTCTTTATCGCCGCCATGGCGGAGATCACCGGCAGCTTCGAACGGGCGGTCGCCGAATCCAGCCGCGTCCTGGCGGTCCGCGGGCAGGTGTTGCCATGCACTGTGGAGCACGTCATCCTGGCCGCGGAGATCCGGGATGCGGAAGGCCGCATCCATCGCGTGGATGGGGAGTCGGCGATCCCCGAGGTCCGGGGCCGCATCGAGCGGGTGTGGCTGATCCCGGAGCATGCGCGGGCGTATCCGGAAACCATCCGGGCCATCCTGGAGGCGGACCTCATCGTCCTGGGGCCGGGGAGCCTCTACACCAGCGTGCTGCCCAACCTGCTGGTGGAGGGCATCGTCCCCGCCATCCGGGCCAGCCGGGCCCTTAAGGTCTACGTGTGCAATGTGGCCACTCAAATCGGGGAGACGGACGGCTATACCGTGGCGGATCACGTCCGGGCCATCGAGCGGCATGTGGGGGTGGGGCTTTTTGATCTGGTCCTGGTGAACAGCCGGGTGGACGTGCCATGGGAGGAGATCCCCGAGGAGGTAGGCGAGCTGGTGCGCTGGGATGGGCAGCCGATCCCGCCCTACACGGTGGTGGCGATGGATGTGATCGATGAGCGGATGCCCTGGCGCCATGATCCGGAGAAGCTGGCCCGGGCGCTGATGACCCTTTTCGAGCGCAGCCGCCGTTAAGGCCCGACCTGAAGGTTCTTCCCTCACAAGTCGAGGAGGTCCTGGGGTGGAGCGGCACATCCGATCCGGAGCGCGCGGGGTCCTGGGGCTGGTGCTCCTGATCGGGAGCGCATGTCTCCTGGGACCCTCCCGTCCCGGCCCCTTGATCTATGAAGGGCCTTACCGGGTTGACCTGGCTGTGGGCGAGCGGTTGCCAGGGACGGATGTCCGGTATCTGGGGGTGGGGGCGCAGGGAGCGCGCGTGCGCATCGAGGGCCAGGAGGCGATCCGTCTGGCGGGGGATTCCCTGGAAGCGGAGGCCCAGCCGCATCCTGCGCTGGCGGTGCGCTACAACCTCCGGATCTACTCCTATGATGAACGCGCCCTCCATGCCATCGGCACCGTCCATGTTGAGATCCGGGAAGCGCAGCCGCGGATGGGACCGCTGCCGGAGAAGGCGGCGGTGCGCTTCACCGCCCCGGTCACTTATCGCGTGCCCCGGGACGGCGTGATCCCCGGGACCTCGATCGTTTATCGGGGGAAGGAGGACGGACGGGCGCGCCTGGAAGGCCTTCCCGGTTACCCCTACCGGAACATCGGGGATTCGATCCTCTGGACCGGGCAGGTGCATCCGATGGCTCACCTGAACGCCACCCTCCGGGTCCTGCTGATCGAGGATTCGTGGCTGACGGTGGGCGGGACGGTCGAAGTGTGGCTCTCGGGGCTTTAAGAGGGATCGGTATCTCGGGAGAAGGGGGGCTTCCATGGTCCAGGCCTATGTGTTCATCCAGGCGGCGATGGGCAAGCCCAGCGCGGTGGCGGAGGCCCTGCGCGGGCTTCCCGAGGTGAAGTCCGCGGTGGTGGTCACCGGACCTTACGACGTGATCGCCCTGATCGAGGCGCCCGACCTGCAGGCCTTAGGCCGGGTGATCACCGAGAAGATCCAGACCATCGAGGGGGTGGAGCGCACGCTGACCTCGCTGGTCACGGGGATCTGAGGGAGGGTCGCGTCGCGGCCGCTACGCGCCGCCTCGCTCGAACAGGCGGTCGATGGCTTCCGTCAGCTCCGCCAGGTTCTGGACCTGGTGGACCGCCGCGCAGAGCGGGGCGTAGAGGAGCATGTCGCTGTCGCCGGTGCCCCAGAGCGCTCGGGGCTCTGGATTGAACCAGAGGATGCGTTTCGCTCGACGACGGATGAGCTCGAAGCAATCCAGGCGGGGATCGTTGTAATTGTTCCGCCCGTCCCCCACGATGATCACCGTGGTCTTCCGGTCCAGGGCGTCCAGGTGGCTGCGGCAGAAGGTGGCCAGGCTGGTCCCCAGGTCCGTGTTGTAATACCCCGGCGGGTTCTCCCGGAGCACCCGACGCACCGCCTCCTCCGGCCGCTCCTCGGCGAAAATGGGCGTGATCTCACGCAGGTCATCGATGAACACAAAGCTGCGCGTGCGGCTGATCTGATCCTGCAGCAGGTAGATCAGATGGAGGAAGAACTCGGAGCAGTGCCGCACCGAGGTGCTGAGGTCGCACAGCACCACCAGTCGGGGCTTGAGGTGGCGCCGGCGGAAGCGCAGGTCGAAGGGGACGCCGGCGTGGCGCAGGTTCGCCCGCAGCGTGGCCTTGGCGTCCAGCCGGCGGCCATCCCCGCGCTTCATACGCAGAGCGGCCCGGGTGCGCAGGCGGGCGGCCAAGCGGGCGACCATCTGGCGCATGCGGTGGAGATCCGTGGGGGTCAGGGCGTGGAACGGGCGCTCTAGGAGCTCCGCCTCGCTGGGCTCCGGGGGGCGCTCGGCCAGGCGCTCCAGGGCAGACATCCCCGCCGCCTGCTGGATCTGGCGGAGGAGGGCGGCCCGGTTGGCCCGCATCCGTTCCTCCAGCTGCCGGATCGTGTTCGCATCCATCCCGGCTTCCGCCAGCATCCGCAGGAGGGCCCGCAGCATTTCCTCCAGCCGTTCGTCCAGCCCCGCCCCTCGCTGCATCCAGCGGGCGAGGGCCTGGCGGTCCGCCCACTCCCGGATGTGCCGGCTTCCGGCATAGCGGGCCAGGGCCTGGAGCTCCTCCGGCGTGAAGGGCTGACCTTCCAGCAGCCGGCGCAGCAGCTCCGCCATCTGGGGCCCAAACGAACGGGCCAGGGCCTGCAGCGCCTGTTGCAGCAGCCGCTGATCCCGGGGGGAGAGACCGCCCGTCGCGGGCATCATCGGGGGCTCGCCCAGCCCGAAGAACAGGGGGAACAGCTCCTCGAAAACGGGGAGGGACCGGGCATCCTTCACCAGGGCGGTTCTCAGGGCGGCTTTGAAGATCTCCCGATCCATCACCCCGACCTGCTCGACCGCGCGGAGGGCATCCGCCGATTCCGCCACGGACACCCGCACCCCGGTCGCCCGGAGGGCCCGGATGAACCGCACAATCCGCTCATCCATCGTGGGCTCCTTGGGAATCCCCTCGCTCCTGTTGGCTTCATTCTGACGCGACCGGGCGAGGGCGTCAAAAAGATAGCAGGACTATATGACCCATGAAGCGGGCAGATCCAGCAGGAAGGCATTGCCCAGCCGGATCCGGGTGAGGCCCGCCGCGCGAGCGGCCTCGAGGGCCTCCCGAGCGTGCGCGGAGGAGGTGCAGGGAAGGTCGGCCATCCAGAAGTGGGGGGCAAAGGCAAGCAGGGTGTAGGGGATGTCCGGGTTGATCGAGGCGATGAAGCGGGCGATGCGGAACACCTCCTCGGCATCCACATAGCCGGGGATCAGCAGGGTGCTGGCCACCACCAGGGGCGGGTGGGGTCGCCGGGGGATCATCGCCGCCGCTTGCCGAAAGTTCTCCAGGGTGCGGCGGTTGCTGGCCCCCGTCAGGGCGATGTGCAGGTTCTCATCGAAGGCTTTCAGGTCGAACTTGATGCAGCCCCCGGTCTCCAGCGAGAGGCGGACGGCCTGATCCAGCAGCCAGGGGTTCATCATGCCGTTGGTCTCCCAGCAGACCCGCACGCCTTTTCGGGCGAGCAGCCGGGCCGCGGCCAGGGCATGCGGCATCTGAGAGGAAGGATCGCCGCCGAAGAAACACACGCAGAAGGTGCGTTCGTTGGCGGCAGCCGCCAGCTCAGCGGCGGAGATCCGAGCGCGCTCTGAAGCGCGGAGCTCACGATAGTGCCAGTTCTGACAGAACAGGCAGTTGAAGGTGCACGAGCCATAAAACACCGCCAGGTTATGATGTCCGCGCGCGTGATGACCCTCACATACCCAGTCCGCCACGCAGTTGGTGGGTAAGGGATCCCGATACCAGTGCAGGAGGCCCCTCTCCGGGGTCCCTGCGTGGTGGATCAGCTGTCCGTTCCGGACGATCCGCAGGCCGCAGTAGCCCTGCTCGCCCTCCCCCAGGCGGCACTCCCACGCGCACAACCCACACCGGATCCCTCCGGGGGTCTGGGGGGCGTTCTCCGGCAGACCGAAAGCCCGCCGGACCTGACGGTGGGTGGCCTGGGCCAGCGGGACGGCTTCCTGAGGCCGCTCCCGGATGCAGCGCACGCAGACGCCGATGGCCCGGGCCACCGGCGGGGCGGACCGGCCGCACAGCCGGCACGCGGCGGATCCTTCCGCTGCAGGTGGCAATCCGGGAGAGCGTTTCCACACCATCCCTCTCCCCTCACGGTTTCACCGCTCCGCCAGCCGTTGAAGCATCTCGCTCCACTCTTCATTCGCCTCCCGGAGAGCGCGCTCGAAGGTCTCCCGACGTTCCTTATGAAGGGGATCGTATGGGACGGATGATCCAGGATTGTCCATCGGTGCACAGCTCGACCGAAGAGTTGGGCGGAATGTCGAGTTGCTGTAAGCGCGACGCATCCATCACCAGCAATGCGTTGCTCTCTCGAAGGATCAGCCTCCGGAGCATCTTCGTTCCCTCATCCCACGAATAGGCCTGCGAGTAAGATCCTCCATCTCATGATGCCGCGGGCCCGGAGGGCGCATCAAGAACCGAGGCAGATGAGATCCCGGAGGGCAGGCTCCGGGCGAGGGCCTCTGCGGTGAAGCGGGCCAGATCCCGGAAGAGGGGCTCGGCGCGGGCCTCCTGTTCCTCCGGGGGAAGCTGGAGGTGGGCCTCCACCCGGCCGGCTATCTCCTCCAGGGCGTGGGGGTCGGCCCACCGGGCGAGCCACGCGAAGAGCGCACGGTGGGCGCCTTTCCGCGCCATCGCCTCCAGCCCGTCCAGGATCTGCCGGTGGGGCGTGCCTTCCCAGATGGGCAAGATCATGGCCTCCCGCAGCCAGCGCTCCACCGGATACTCCCCCAGCACCCCCATCCCGCCGTGGACCTCCATCGCCCACTTCGCCGTCTGCACCGCCTGCTCCGCCGTCCAGTATTTGGCCAGATGGGTGAGCAGGCGGAAGAGGTGATAGCGCTCCGGATAGGGCGGACGCTCCGGCCAGACTTCCTCCAGCATGCGGACCGTGGCCCAGGTCAGGGCGAAGGCGGCCTGGAGCTCCCGGATGCGCTCGGCGAACTGACGACGCATCAAAGGATGCTGGAGAACAGGGCGGCCGAAGGCGATGCGGCGGGCTGCGAAGGCCAGGGCCTCCGCGACCGTCCGCTGCATCAGGGCGACGCTGCCGACGCTGTTGGCGACCCGGGAGACATTGAGGACCTCCAGGATCTCGTAGATGCCGGTCTCCGGGCGGCCCAGCAGGTAGGCCTCGCTCTCCCGCAGCTCCACCTCACCGGTGGGCACCGAGCGGGTGCCGATCTTGTCCTTCAGGCGCCGGATGAGATAGTTGAGGGTGCCATCCTCCCGATAGCGGGGGAGCAGGAAGAGGGCGAGGCCGCGGACGGTGCGGGGGGCGCCCTCCGGGCGGGCGGCGACCACAGCCAGCTCCGCCCCGGCGTTGCTGGCGAAATACTTCTCCCCCGTCAGCCGCCAGTGTTCGCCTTCAGGCCGGGCGACGGTCTCCACGGTTGCCCCCAGATCCGAGCCGCCGCCGGCCTCGGTCATCCAGGTGGCGCCCTGCCAGACCTCGCCGTCCCGCCGGAGCAGGGGTGGGAGGAAGCGCGCCTGAAGCGCGGGATCGCCGTATTTGCGCAGGGCCAGGGCGGTGGCCAGAGAGACGGTATAGGGGCAGTAAAGGCCTGCATCATAGAAGGCCGTTACATATCCGATGAGGAACGTCGCGGCGAGCCCTTCCCCTTCGAAGGCCCGCCAGACCGCGCCGGCCCGGTAGCCCTGCAGGAGCATCCGCCGGTAATCCGGCGGGTAGAGGATCTCATCGATGCGGTGGCCGAAGCGGTCGTAAGCGCGCAGCCACGGTGTGCCCATGCGATCGATCATCGTGGAGATATCCTTCCCCTCCGCCTCCCACCAGGCCTCCAGCTCCTCGAGCTCAGCCCGGATGGGAAGCGGAACCCCCATTGCCTGAAGGAACCGCGTGGGCGAAGGCAGGGCTTCCATGAGCTCCATCTCAGCCATGCCGATCCCCCTGTGGAAGATCCACCTCCATGATAAGCCTTCGCGAAGGGATGCGCCGGAGGATGTCCCTTCGGCCTCCGGGATCCGAAAAGATCCGTCGTATGATGAAATGGTGGGATGACGGATGACCTCGAAGGGAGGATGACGCGTGCTTCGATGGCTGAAGGCCGGGCTGGGGGGAGCCCTTCTGTTTCTGGGCCTGCTTCTCGCGATGCGCCGGGCGGAGGGAGAGGCCACGATGCTCCTGCCGCCCCTGTGGGGTCCCAACACGGTGGCCAACACCGATCGGAGCGGCTTCGCCCAGCAGGAACCCAGCCTGGCCATCCACCCCCGCGACCTCCGAAATCTGGTGGTGGCAGCCAAGGACTTCCGCCGCACCCAGGACATCACCCGTGAGGTCTGGATCTACGTTTCCTTTGACGGAGGACGCTCCTGGCCGATCCAGATCCCCTTCCCCGGCCTGCCCCCCACCATCACCCGCCAGAGCGATCCGGTCGCCCTGGCTACAGAAGAAGGGCGTTTCTACGTGCTGGCCCTGGGCGCCGGGACGCCCGCTTACCGCCATCACGGATTGTTCCTGACCTGGTCCGATGACGGGGGGCGCACCTGGCGGGACGCTGTGACGATCATCTCGGATCCATCGACGATCCTCGATGATAAACCCTGGCTGGCCCGCGACGCCTATCCCGCCAGCCCCTACTACGGGCGCCTGTATGTGGCCTGGCGGCCCATGCACGCCGACGTGCTGTGGGTGGTCCGCTCCGAAGACGGCGGCCTTTCATGGTCCCGCCCGGTGACCGCAGCCGAGGGGGAGGGGGTGCAGGGGGCCATGCCGGTGGTGGGGGCCGATGGGGCCGTTCATCTTTTCTACGTGGAGCCGATGTCGCCCACCGCGCCCGGATGGATTCGGGTGGTCACGTCCTTTGATGGGGGGGCTTCCTTCTCCGCTCCGCGGAATGTCGCTCCGGTCCTTCAGCCCCCCAGCCCTGTCCGCGCTTACGATCGGTGGCGGCTTTATACATTGCCCAGCGCCGCAGCAGACCCCCGGGATCCGGCCCGGCTGTATGTGGTCTGGACGGAGGGATCCCCTCAGGAGGCCCTGGGCACGGAGGTGGCCTTCGCCCGCAGCGAGGACGGCGGTCGCACCTGGACGCTGAGCCGGCCTTTCGCCGCCCCGGGGGACGCCGCCCATCCCATCGTGCGGACGGACGCGCGGGGATGGGTGCATCTGTTCTGGCTGGACCGCCGCCGGGATCCCTGGAACCGCCTTTTCGATGCCTTCTATGCTTACTCTCCGGACGGCGGGCGGACCTGGAGCATGCCCTTCCGGGTGAGCACGCGCTCCTTCGATCTGAACCAGGCCGTGCCGCCCATCAGCCCGGCGCCCGGAGATTACTGGGGTCTGGATGTCCGGGGAGATCGCATCTGTGCAGCGTGGAGCGATACCCGGTTCGGCGATGAAGAGATTATGGTGACATGCGGGATCCTCCCCCTTGCCTCCTCTATCCTGCTTCCCGGGATCCCCCTGGAGTAGCAGCGGCCGGCGGAAGTTTGAGCCCCCGGCTGGGATGATGTTAGACTGAGGCGACGGATCTCAGCTCGACGGACGCAAGAGATGGCGCGTCGCGCCACCGCCCTGGCCCACCCGAACATCGCCTTCGTGAAATACTGGGGGAATCGGGATGAGCGCCTCCGACTCCCGGCCAATCCCTCGTTTTCTATGAACCTGGGAGGGTTGCGCACGATCACCACGGTGACGTTCCAGGAAGCGGAAGGGCCGGATCTCCTGTTCGTGAACGGCGTGCCGGTGGAGGGGCCGGCTCGGGAACGGGTCTCGGCGTTCCTGGATCACGTGCGAAGGATGGCCGGGTTCCGGGGCCGCGCCGTGGTGGAGTCCATCACGGACATCCCGCCCGGCGTGGGGCTGGCCTCCTCGGCGGCGGCCTTCGCCGCCCTGGCCGCTGCGGCGTCCGCCGCCCTGGATCTGCGGCTCTCCGAGCGGGACCTGTCCACCCTCGCCCGCTTGGGCTCCGGTTCGGCGTGCCGTTCGGTGCCCCCAGGATTCGTGGAGTGGGTGGCCGGCGAGCGCCATGAGGATTCCTATGCTTATAGCGTGGCCCCACCGGAGCACTGGGACCTGTGGGACGTGATCGCTGTGGTCAGCGAGCAGCACAAGGCGGTGGGGTCCAGCGAGGGGCACCGCCGGGCGGCCACCAGCCCCCTTCATGGACCGCGGGTGGCGACCGCGCCGGAGCGGGTGTCCCGCTGTCGGGAAGCCGTGCTGCGGCGGGACTTCGAGGCCCTGGCGGAGATCGTCGAGACCGATGCCATCTGGATGCACGCGGTGATGATGACCTCCCGACCGCCCCTGTTCTACTGGGAACCCGCCACCCTCATCGTGCTGCAGGCAGCCCGTCGCTGGCGGGAGGAGGGGCTGCCGGTGGCCTTCACCCTGGACGCCGGACCGAACGTCCATCTGCTCTGCCCCGCGGAGGCCGTGGAGGAGGTGGCCCGGCGGGCCCAGGGGGTGCCCGGGGTGCTTCGGGTGCTGCGCAGCGGCCCCGGCGGCGGGGCCCGCATCCTGCCGCCCGAGGGAGGCCCATGAAAGGAGGTCCCTATGGATGTTCGCGTGGAGCGGCGCCTGTTCACGGTGGAGGAGTATCACCGGATGGCGGAGGCGGGGATCCTCTCCGAGGACGACCGGGTGGAACTCATCGAGGGGGAGATCGTCGAGATGAGCCCCATCGGAAGCCGGCACGCGGGGTGCGTCAACCGGATCAGCCACTGGTTCTCCCAACGAGTGGGTAGGCGCGCCATCGTCAGCGTTCAGAACCCCATCCGTTTGGGGCGGCGTTCGGAGCCGCAGCCGGACGTGGCGTTGTTGCGGCCGCGGGAGGATTTCTACGCTTCGGAGCATCCAGGAGCGGAGGATGTGTTGCTGATCGTGGAGGTGGCGGAGCATTCGGCCGGGTATGATCGGGGGGTGAAGGTGCCGCTGTATGCGCGGTATGGGGTGGTCGAGGTGTGGGTGGTGGATCTTTTGCGAGGCGTGGTGGAGGTGTATCGGGGACCGGAGGGAGAGGGGTATCGGGAGGTGCGGGTGGTGGGGCGGGGGGAGGCCATCGCCCCGCTCCAGCTGCCGGATCTCCACGTCCCCGTGGACCAGATCCTCGGCGAGACCTCCTGAGGGAAGGTCGTATCCGTCGGGGAACCTCGATTGGGGGGAGCGATGACCGAGCCGGTGATCACGATGCCGTGGGGTGTCTTGGGGTTCTTGCTGGCGCTGGGCCCGCTGATCTTCGTCCACGAGCTGGGGCATCTCCTGACGGCGAAGCTGGCCGGGGTGGCGGTGGAGGAGTTCGGGTTCGGCTTCCCACCCCGGCTGCTGATCCTGGGCCGGTGGCGGGAGACCTGCTCACCCTCAACGCGATCCCCTTCGGCGGCTTCGTGCGGCTGCGGGGCGAGGAGGATCCGGGGATCCCGGAGGGCTTCGCCGCCCGGCCGTGGGCCTGGCGCTTGCTGATCCTCGCCGCCGGGCCCCTGATGAACATGGCCCTGGCCTGGGGGGTGCTCATCCTGATCTTCCTGCTCGGCGTGCCCTCCTCCCAGGTCCGGGTGGAGGGCGTGGCCGCTGGTTCCCCGGCCGCCCAGGCCGGGCTCCAGGCCGGGGATGTCATCCTGGCGCTGGATGGCGTGCCGGTGGAGCGCACCGAGGATGTGCGCCGGCTGGCGCAGGAGCGAAAGGGGCGCACCGTGATCCTGCGGATCCAGCGGGCGCAGGGCGTGCAGGAAGTATCCGTATACGTGCGGCCGGATCCGCCGCCGGGCCAGGGAGCGATGGGGGTGATCATCGCCTCGGTCCCGGATTACAGCCGGATGCAGCGGTTCGGGCTCGGGGAGGCGATGGCCCGCGGGACGGTGATGTTCGGGGCGTTGACGGCGCAGCTGTTCAGCCTGCCGGCCCGCATCCTCCTGGGCCTGGTCCCGGCCCAGGTCCTCCAGCCCGCCGGCCCTGTCCGCATCGGGGCGGAGGCGGGGGAGGCGCTGCGGACCAGCGTGGAGGTGGGCTCCGCCTATGTGTTCCTCACCTTCATCGCCCTGATCAGCTTGGCCATCGCTTTCACCAACCTCTTGCCCATCCCGGCCCTGGATGGCGGGCGGATCCTGTTCGTGCTCATCGAGGCCGTTCGAGGGCGGCGTCTGGATCCGCGCCGGGAGCAGGTGGTGCACCTTATCGGCTTCGCCTTCCTGCTGGCGCTGCTGATCTTCCTCTCCATCCGGGAGATCGGAGAGCTCTCGCGGGGGGCCGGCCCGTAAAGGAAGGGCGCCGCGCCGCTGCTCCCTTCTCCCGGAGGGAACCCTCATTCCTCGGGCGGCGGTGAAGCCCGCCGCACGGGCGCGCGTCGATGCTCCGGATGACCCTGCTTCAGGAGGAGCCCGGTGGATCGGCCGGTGGTGGCCACGACGTTCTACGTGCGGTATGCGGAGACCGATCAGATGGGCCTGGTGCATCACAGCGCTTATCTGATCTGGTTCGAGGAGGGAAGAAGCCAGTATATGCGGGCCTGCGGGGCGGACTACGCGGAGATCGAGCGCAGCGGGGCGTTGTTCGCGGTGGCCGAGGCCCACGCCCGTTACGAAGCCCCGGCCCGCTACGGGGATCGGGTCACCGTCCGGACATGGGTGGAGGAGATCCGCAGCCGCTCGATCACCTTCGGCTACGCGGTCTACAACGCCGACACCGGCCAGCGCCTGGCCACCGGCTGGACGAAACATCTGTGCCTGGATCGATCCGGCCGGGTGATGACGATCCCGGAGATCTGGCGAGCCGTCCTAACGCGCGGTCCGCAAGCAGGCTCCTTCGGGGACCAGAGCGTGCGGGTGGAGCGGACTGGGTGAGCGGGCCATCGCATGAGGGCGGCGTGGCGCTGAGCTTCCAGACACCATTCCTGCGGAGGATGCGCCATGGAGTATCGCACCCTGGGACGGACCGGGCTCAAGGTCTCCGCGCTCTGCCTGGGCACCATGACCTTCGGATGGACGACCGATGAGGCGACGGCCCACCGGATCCTCTCGGCCGCGGTCGATGCCGGGATCAACTTCATCGACACAGCGGATATCTACCCCTACTGGGCGCCGGGGGCGTGGGCCGGGCGCACGGAGGAGATCATCGGACGCTGGCTGAAGGGGCAACGCCGGGAAGCCCTGGTGATCGCCACCAAGGTGCGCGGCCCCATGGGCCCGGGCCCCAACGACCAGGGGCTCTCCCGCAAGCACATCTTCGACGCCGTGGAGGGGAGCCTCCGGCGCCTGGGGACGGACTACATCGACCTCTATCAGGTCCACTGGCCGGATGAGGAGACGCCGCTGGAGGAGACGCTGCGGGCCCTGGACGACCTGGTACGGCAGGGCAAGGTGCGCTACATCGGGGCCTCGAATTTCCCAGCCTGGCTGCTCTGCAAGGCATTGTGGATCAGCGACAAGCACGGGTGGGCTCGCTTCGACAGCCTGCAGCCCCATTACAACCTGCTGCACCGGGCGGAGTTCGAGCGGGAGCTGATGCCGCTCTGTCGGGATCAGGGCCTGGGAGTCATCCCCTACAGCCCGCTGGCCGGGGGCTTCCTCACCGGGAAATACCGGCGGGACGCCCCGCCGCCCTCCGGAAGCCGGGGCGCGGTCAGCGAGTGGCTCCGCCGGTACCTTCAGGACCCCCGGGCCTGGCAGGTCCTGGAGGAAGTGGAGCGCATCGCCCGGGAGCTGGGGAAGACCCCTGCTCAGGTGGCCCTGGCCTGGTTGCTGCGCAACCCGACCGTGACCAGCCCCATCATCGGGGCCAGCACGGTGGAGCAGCTCCCGGAGCTTCTAAGTGCGGTGGGCTGGTCCCTGCCCGAGGAGATCGCCCAGCGCCTGGACATGCTCACCGCATGGGAGAGGGATTGAGCCGGAGGGACCGGGAACAGCGGAAGGCAGTGATGCGGGTGGTGCTGCTCTCCAAAGCCCTGGTGGTGGGCACCTACCAGCGCAAGGCGGAGGAGATCGCCCGCCACGAGGGGATCGAGCTCATCGTCCTGGTCCCGCCTGCTTGGCGGGATGAGCGGGGGGTGCTCCCTTTGGAGCGGGCGCACACCCGGGGCTATACGTTGCTGGTGGAGCCCATCGCTTTCAACGGGCATTTCCATCTTCACTTTTACCCGCATCTGGGCCGGCGCCTCCGCGCTCTGCGGCCGGACCTTTTGCACATCGAGGAGGAGCCCTACAACCTGGCCACTTATCACGCGGTCCGTCTGGCGAAGGGTCTGGGGATCCGCGTCGGCGTCTTCTCTTGGCAGAACCTTCTGCGCCAGTATCCGCCGCCCTTTCGATGGTGGGAGCGCGCGGTGCTGCGGGCGGCGGACTTCTTGATCGCCGGCAGCGAGACGGCCGCGCGGGTCTGGCGGGCCAAGGGCTACGCCGGCTTGATGGCGGTGATCCCTCAGTTCGGGGTGGATCCCGAGTCCTTCCGGCCTGCTCCCCCGCGCTCCCCGCGGCCGTTCACCATCGGATACGTCGGGCGCTGGGTGCCGGAGAAAGGGATCGACCTTCTGTTGCATGCAGTGGCCGGGCTGGAGGGGAACTGGCGGCTGCGGATCATCGGCAGCGGACCGGCGGGTCCCTCCCTGCGGCAGCTCGCGGCGCGCCTGGGGATCGTGGACCGCGTCGCCTTCGAGCCGCCCTCCCCCTCGACCCGGATGCCGGAGGTCTACGCGGGTCTGGACGTCTTGGTGCTGCCCTCTCGAACCCGGCCGAACTGGACGGAGCAGTTCGGCCGGGTGCTGATCGAGGCGATGGCCTGCGGCGTCCCGGTCATCGGCTCCTCCGCGGGGGAGATCCCATGGGTGATCGGGGACGCTGGCTTGGTGTTCCCGGAGGGCGATCCAGAGGCGTTGCGGGCGGCGCTGCGTCGGGTGATGAGGGATCCCGATTTGCGGGCGGCGCTCCGCGAGCGGGGAAGGACCCGGGTCCTGGAGCGATTCACCCAGGCGGAGATCGCCCAGGCCACCGTCGCCCTCTATCGCCGGGTGATAGGAGGGAATGCGGGATCGCTTCCGGAGCCGTCATGCGGCGTGTCGCGCTGAACGCGCAGTTGCTGGCCGGCGAGGCCTCCTACCGCAGCGCCGGGATCCACCGCTATCTCTATGAGGTCCTGCGGCGCCTGCCGGAGGCCGCCCCGGAGATCGCCCTCACCGCCTTCATCGGGCCTCGGGCCATCCCCCCGGAGGTCCCCGGAATCCGGTGGGTTCGCACGTCCTGGCCCACCCATCAGCCTTTCGTCCGGATCCTGTGGGAGCAGCTGGTTTTGCCGCTGCGCCTGGCTCGGGGGAGTTGGGAGCTGTTGCACGCGATGGCCTTCGTGGCGCCGCTGGCGGCCCGCCTGCCCGTGGTGGTCACCGTCTACGACCTCAGCTTCCTCCTTTACCCGGAGGCCTTCCGGACGGCGAACCGGTTGTATCTGCGGATGTTCGCCCGATGGACCTGCCGGCGGGCGGCAGGGATCCTGGCGATCTCCCAGGCGGCTCGGGAGGATCTGATCCGCCGCTGGGGTCTTCCGCCGGAGCGGATCACGGTGGCCTACCCGGGGGTGGATCCCCGGTTCCGGCCCTTGCCGGCGGAGGAGGTGGCTGCCTTCCGGGCGCGCCGGGGCCTGCCGGAGCGGTTCATCCTGTATGTGGGCACCCTGGAGCCGCGCAAGAACCTCGGGGTGCTGCTGGAGGCCATCGCCCGTCTCTCCCCGCCGGTCCCGTTGATCCTGGTCGGGGGCAAAGGCTGGAAGCCGGCCTTTCTCCCCCGGTTGCGGGAGCTGGAGCGGGAGGGGCGGGCGCGCTGGGTGGGGTTCATCCCCGATGAGGAGCTTCCCCTCTGGTATAACGCGGCCACGGTCTTCGCCTATCCCTCTCGCTATGAGGGGTTCGGGATGCCTCCGCTGGAGGCGATGGCCTGTGGGACCCCGGTGATCGCGGCGCGGGCCGCTTCGCTTCCGGAGGTGGTGGGCGAGGCGGGCCTGCTGGTGGACCCGATGGATGGGGAGGCCTGGACAGAGGGGCTCTCTACCCTGTTACGGGATGAGGCGCTCCGGGAGGCCCTGCGGGCCCGGGGCCTGGCCCGCGCCGCCCGCTTCACCTGGGAGGCCACCGCCGCCGCCACCGTGCGGCTGTATCGAAGGCTCCTCAGCGGGGCGGAAGGCCCCCGCACCGGCTCACTGCTCACAGAGCCACAGGCGAAGGATGGGGCAAGGGTATAATCAGGGTGCACTTAGAGTCGAAGCCCGCTTCGGCCCGCGTGCTTGGGCCCCATGCTCTTGGTTTGGGATTCGTTTGGCAAGAACGGACAATCACGGATTCGGAGCGCGATGGGAGATCGAAAGGTTCCGCGGGGATGGAAGTGGCTTCGGATCGGCCTGGATCTGATGGTGATCCAGGCTGCCTTCGTCCTGGCGTATTTCATGCGTTACCGGTGGGAGTGGTTCCGGGAGATCACCTTCGACGCGCCGTTCTCCGCCTATATCCCCTTCCAGATCGCCTGGACGGTCCTGCTGCTTTTAACCTTCCGCCTGGACCGGGTGTATCCGCCTCAGATGGGGGCGCCCTGGCTGGAGGAGATGTATCGCGTCCTCAACGCAGTGGCCAAGAGCACGCTGGTGCTCATGGCCGTGGTCTTTTTCTCTCAGTCTCTCTTCTACTCCCGGTTGATGTTTCTCGAGGCCGCCCTCCTGGTGGTGTTGATGCTGGGCGCCCTACGGCTCCTGGAGAGCCGGGTCGAGCGGATGCTGCGCCGGCGGGGCCTCGGGGTGGTACGCGCCCTAATCGTCGGGGCTGGGGATCTGGGGAGAGCGGTGATGCGAGCGGCCCTGGCCCGCCCGGAGTTGGGCTACCGGATCATCGGGTTTGTGGACGATGACCCGGAGAAGGCCTGCACGGACATCGGCCCCTTCCGCGCCCGGGGCACCCTGGAGGACCTGCCGCGGGTCCTGCGGGAGGAGGCGGTCGATGAGGTGATCATCACCCTCCCCCTGGCCTTCTACGATCGGATCCAGGAGGTGGTGCAACACTGCGAAGCCCATCGCGTCCCTGTGCGCATCGTCCCCGATCCCTTCCAGCTCACCCTGAGCCGCCTGGACGTGCGGGACCTGGATGGGATCCCCCTGATCGGGATCCGGGAGGCGCGTTTTTCGCCCTGGCAGTTCCGCATCAAGCGGGCCATGGATCTGATCCTGGCCACGGTCCTGCTGATCCTCGCGGCTCCCCTGATGGCCCTGATCGCCCTGGCCATCCGGCTGGATTCGCCCGGGCCGGTGATCTTCCGGCAGGTCCGGGTGGGGAAGGACGGCCGTCTGTTCACGATGTATAAGTTCCGCACCATGCGGGTGGGGGCGGAGCAGGAGCAGGAGCGCCTGCGGGCGCTGAACGAGGCCAGCGGCCCCCTCTTCAAGATCCGCAACGATCCGCGGGTGACGCGGGTGGGGCGGATCCTGCGCCGGCTGAGCCTGGACGAGCTGCCCCAGCTGGTCAATGTGCTCAAGGGGGAGATGAGCCTGGTGGGGCCGCGCCCGCCGGTTCCTTCAGAGGTAGAGGCTTACAAGCCCTGGCAGCGCCAGCGCCTGTCGGCCATCCCGGGGATGACCGGGCTGTGGCAGATCTCCGGCCGCAGCGACCTCACCTTCGACGAGATGTGCCTCCTGGACATCTACTACATTGAGAACTGGTCCCCGCTGCTGGACCTGGAGATCATGCTGCGCACCATCCCCCGCGTGATCATGGGAGAGGGGGCGTATTAGCGATCCCAGGGTGTGCCTTCACGGGTCCGCTCAGGTCCAGTCGCTTCAGGCTCTCCATGGATTCCTCCGGCGTGACCCTGGCCAGTCAAAGGATGCCCCAAAGGTTTTCAAAAGCCCTCCAGCCGGCTGAGATCGGCGATCCCGTCGGCCAGGTCGGCGATGGCCTGGAGCAGGGCCAGGCGGTTGCGGCGGAGGGCCTCCGCTTCGTGCATCACCAGGACCTCCTCGAAGAACCGGTCGATGAAGGGGGCCAGACGCTCCAGGGCGGCGACCAGGGATTCCACGGGGCTCTCCGGGCCCACCTGCTCCCGGGCGGCCTGCACGGCCTCCCACAGCGCCTGTTCGGCATCGCTCTCAAAGCGAGCGGGATCCACCGCCGGGGCCGGCTCGCTCCCTTCGGACCGGGCTTTGCGCAGAATGCGCACGCACCGGCTGTAAGCGGCCAGCAGGCGTGGCCAGTCGGGCCGTTCCACCGCCCGTTGGAGCGAGGCGACGCTTTCCGCCGTCCGCGCCGGATCGTCGCCCCGGGCCGCGAGGATCGCCTCGATGACATCGTAGCGATAGCCGGCCTCCTGGAGGGCGGCCCGCTGCCGGCCGATGAGGAAGGCCCGCACCTCCTCCAGGATCTCAGAAGTCACCGGCACCGGCTGGACGGTTGCCGCGGCGGCCAGACCCTGGGAGAGGGAGAACCGCAGGCCGTGGGCGGTGAGGATCTGAATCAGGCCGGCGGCCGCCCGGCGCAGGCCGTAGGGATCCGCGGAGCCGGAGGGCGCCAGCCCCACAGCGAACAACCCCACCAGGGAGTCCAGTCGGTCGGCGAGGCCCAGGGCGATCCCCGGCCGGGTCTGGGGAAGGGCG
Source organism: Thermoflexus hugenholtzii JAD2 (assembly GCF_900187885.1). Taxonomy (NCBI): domain Bacteria; kingdom Bacillati; phylum Chloroflexota; class Thermoflexia; order Thermoflexales; family Thermoflexaceae; genus Thermoflexus; species Thermoflexus hugenholtzii. Next base: position 123,575 of record NZ_FYEK01000075.1, read on the forward strand.
TCGCCGGCGAAGCGGGGGAGGTAGTGCTCGAAGATGGCGGTCGCCACCCCCTCCGGCTCGCCGCACCGGCGGGCGTATTCCCGCCCCATCACCCCCTGCAGCTCGGTGAGCTCGATGACCATCTGGGTGGCCAGGTCGGCCTTGCATAAATGCGCCGCTCGGGCAAGGAGCCGCATCTCTTCGGCGTCCAGCCCGAGCATCTCGCCGATGCGGGGAGCCAGGGCTTCCAGGCGGCGGGTCTTATCCAGCATCGAGCCCAGCCGCTCCTCGAAGGTCAGGGTGGCCAGGCGGGGGAGGAAGGTCTCCAGGTGCTGGCGGGTGTCGTGGTCGAAGAAATAGGCCGCGTCGGCGAAGCGGGCCCGCAGCACCGCCTCGTTCCCCTGGCGCACCTGCTCCAGCCCGCGCCGTCCGCCGTTGCGCACCGCCAGGAAGTAGGGGAGGAGCTGCCCATCGGGCCCGAGCACCGGGAAGTAACGCTGGTGCTTGCGCATCACCGTGATCAGAACCTCGGCGGGCAGGCGGAGGGCTTCGGGGTCGAACTGGCCCCGCAACACGGTAGGTGTCTCCACCAGGTTGGCCACCTCGGCTAGGAGCTCCGGGTCCTCCGGGACCGTCCCGCCCACCTCCGCAGCCAGCCGTTCCAGCTCCTTGCGGATCCGCGCCTGCCGCTCCGCCACCGGGAGCACGATACGGGCTCGACGCATGGTGGGGAAGTAGTCGGCGGCCTGGGCCAGGCGGAGGACCGGCGAGCCCCGAGGACGGGGCCCGCGGGTCTCGCGGCCGCTGCGGACGCCGGCGAACTCGAAGGGGATCACCTCGCGCCCGTAGAGGGCCACCAGCCAGCGGATGGGCCGGGAGAAGGCAACCCCGCTGCGGTTCCAGCGCATGCTCATCTCGAACTTCAGGCTGGTGATGAGTCGGGGGAGCAGCTCCGTCAGGACAGCGGGGGTCGGCTGCCCCTCGGCCCGCCGGATCACACCCACGTAGCGGCCCTCCGGGAGCTCCCGCACGGTCAGGGCCTCCACCGGGACGCCCTGGGCCCGGGCGAAGCCGAGGGCGGCGGGGGTGGGATGGCCCTCGGCGTCGAAGGCCACGTGGGCCGGCGGGCCCTTCACCCAGGTCTCTATCGCGCGGGTGCGGGGTTGCAGGCGGCGGACGTAGAGGACCAGCCGGCGCGGCGTTCCATGGACCTCCATCGACGCATACTCCAGCCGGGCCTCCGCGAACATGGCGGGGGCGTTCTCGGCCAGCTGGGCCAGGGCCGCCTCCAGATCTCGCGCGGGCAGCTCCTCTGTGCCGATCTCCAACAGGAGATCCTCCGCCTCCTCGACCGTGGGGAGGGGCGGCATGGGCTCGGGAGATGGCGGGGCGGGCGCCTTCCAGAGGAAGGGATAGCCCAGGCGCTCTCGCTGTTGCAGGTAGAGGGTGGCCACCTGGCGGGCCAGCTCCCGCATGCGGGCGAAGTAGCGGGCGCGCTCGGTGACCCCGATGGCCCCCCGGGCGTCCAGCAGGTTGAAGGTGTGGGAGCAACGCAGCACGTAGTCATGGGCCGGGATCACCAGGCCGCGGGCGATGCAGGCGCGGGCCTCCGCCTCATAGTGCTGAAACAGCTCCCGAAGCCGCTCAATGTCCGCCAGCTCGAAGTTGTAGACGCAGTGTTCAACCTCCGACGTCTTGAGGATCTCTCCGTAGGTGTGGGTGCCGTCCCAATCCAGATCCCAGACCGAGGGAACCCCCTGGAGGTAGAGGGCGATGCGCTCCAGCCCATAGGTGATCTCCACCGCCACCGGGTCCAGGGGGAGGCCGCCGGCCTGCTGGAAGTAAGTGAACTGGGTGATCTCCATCCCGTCCAGCCAGACCTCCCAGCCCAGTCCCCAGGCGCCCAGGGCGGGGGACTCCCAGTTGTCCTCCACGAACCGGACGTCGTGGCGGCGGAAGTCGATGCCCAGGGCCCGCAGGCTCTCCAGATAGAGCTCCTGAGGGTTGCCGGGATCCGGCTTGAGGATCACCTGGAACTGGTGATGGAGCTGCATCCGGTTGGGGTTCTCGGCGTAGCGGCCGTCGGCGGGCCGATAGGAGGGCTCCACGTAGGCCACCCGCCAGGGCTCAGGGCCCAGCACCCGCAACACAGTGGCCGGGTTCATCGTCCCGGCCCCCACCTTCTCGCTGTAGGGCTGCCAGATCAGGCAGCCCTGCTCCGCCCAGAACTCCTGCAGTCGGAGGATGATCTCCTGGAACGAGAGCGGACGTCGAGGCGCCATCCTGCCTCCTCTCCCGGGAATAAAAGGCGATGGGCGCGCGGGGGCGCCCACCGCCTCATTATCGCATAGCGCCGGCGGCGAGGGGAGGGGGCTACGCCGTCCCGAACTCCCGCCGCAGCTGCTCCGCGGCCTGGCGGATGGATCGGAGCTTGCGGAAGGCCACCTCCGGGGTGGCCACCGGGCGCTCAGCGAAGGTCCCGAAGCCGCAGTCCGGGTTCAGGAAGATCTGCGAGGGTTCGAAGTAGTTCAGGGCCTCCTTCACCCGGGCGACGATGAACTCAGGGGGCTCGATCTCGGCGGTGCGCGGGTTGACCACCCCCAGGCCCAGCTCCCGCTTCTGCCGGCACTCCCGGAAGACCTCCAGGTCGCCGGCCCGCGGGGTGGCGAACTCCAGCACCCACTGCTGCACCCGCATGGCCTCCAGGGTGCTCAGCAGCGGCCGGTAATCCCCGGTGAGCAGCGCCTCCTCCCGCGTGGTCCAATTCCCCCGGCAGATGTGGACGCCGATGCGCACCCCTTCCACCCCCAGCACCACCCGGTTGATCAGCTGGGCGGCCCAGGCCAGCTCCAGCTGGGGATCCTCCCCCGCGGCCGAGAGAGAGGCGCACATGAAAGTGCGGCTGTGGACCGGCGGCTGGAACACCACCTCGGTCAACACCGGCTCGTCCAGCTGGATGAAAGCCGCCCCCGCGTCCCGCAAGCGAAGGATCTCCTCCCGCAGGATGGCCACCACGTCCTGGGCCAGATCCTCCCGGGTGGGGTAGACCCGGTCGGAGAGGCCCTGCACCCACATGGTGCGGGTGAGCAGGTAGGGGCCGGGGAGGGGGATCTTGATCGGCCGGTCGGTGTGCCGACGCAGGAACTCCAGCTCGTCCAGAGCCAAGGGCATCTTCAGGCGGATCTTATCCACCGCCACCGGGGTCTTGATGGCGTAGGCCGGGACGTCCAGCTGGCGGAGGATCTGCTCGAAGTAGGATTTGTCCTCCGCGTAGTCATACATCTCGGCCACACTCATCATGCGGACCCCTTCCAGCTTCTCGACGACGAAGGAGTAGAAGTTGTCGCGGCGCTGTTCGCCGTCGCTGACGATCTCCACACCCGCCTCCTCCTGGGCCCGCAGGGCCTCCAGGGCGGCGCGGTCGGCGATCTCCTGGAACTCCTGATACGAGAGCTGGCCGGCGTGGCGCTTGCGCAAGGCCTCCAGCAGCCATGGCGGCCGCGGCCAGCTGCCCACCACCGTCACCGGAAAGAGTGGCAATCCGTTGCGCGCCATCGTTCCCTCCTGGGAATGGATACGGATCGAGATAGGGAAACCCCGGCTGCCCCCTCAGCAGGGCATCCCACCGCGGGACCCCGGAGAGCTCTCCTCCGTTTCGGGGGAATACCGGAACCACCAGCCTGAGACCGTGGCGATCTCCGTGCGCAGGGCCACCGGGCGGGTGAAGGTGTTGCCGACGGGGGAGGTGGCCACCGTTTCCTCCCACAGGGCCTGTAGAGTCTCCTCATCGGCGTCCGCGTCTACGTAAGCCTTGGCGATGACCTCTCCGTAGCCGGGGTGGCCCTCTCCCTCGAAGCCCAGAAAGCGCAGGAGGTTCTCGATGCGCCCCTCCAGGGCCACCTCCAGGTTCCGAACGGCGATGCCGCGGCGGGTAGCGTGGAAGATGAAGCCCAGGCCCAGGCAGGCCCCCAGCGCCCCCAGAGCATACTCCAGGGCGCTCAGGCCGGCCTCCCGCCCCGAGCGATCCACCGACTCATCCACCGTGAAGGATTGGTTGCGGATGTAGACCCGGCCCCGCAGGCCCTCCTCCCATCGGAAGCGGGCCCAGCGCCGGGGCTGGACCGCCTCCGGGCGAGCCCGGACTTCCTCCAGCATCTGTTGCAGAGCCTCCAGATCGACGCCGTTCAGCGAAGCGCTCATCCCGGGTGCCTCCTCTTGAATCGGATCGTCCGCCTCAAGCGGCTGTCGCCCGACGGAGCTCGGGTCGCAGGGTCACCGGGCGGGCCAGCGTGTTGCCCACCGGCGAGGTGGCCACCGTCTCCTCCCAGATCGCCCGGAGGGTCTCCTCGTCGGCGTCGGCGTCCACATAGGCTTTGACGATGATCTCGCGGTAGCCCGGGTGCCCTTCCTGGCTCAGCCCCAGGAAGGTGAGGATGTTATCGATCTCCCCCTCCAGGGCGATCTCCAGGTTGCGGAGAGGGATCCCACGTTTGGTGGCGTTGAGGACGAAGCCGACGGTGAGGCAAGCCCCAAGGGCCCCCAGCACATATTCCACCGCGTTGGGGGCCTCGTCCTGGCCCACCAAATCGGCGGGTTCGTCCACCACAAAGGAGTGGTTCCGGATGTAGGCCCGTCCCTTGAACCCTCCCAACCAGCGCACCCGTGCCGTCCAGCGGTTCAGGGAGCGGGCGGCCTCTGGATCCGTCTGCACCTGCGCGCTCAGCTGTTGCAGCTGCTCCACATCCAGGCCGTTCAGCACCAGTCCCATGGGAAACCTCCTCAAAAGGGTGTGAATGGGCGTTCCCGGAGAACGGATCCAATGCGTGGATGGGGAGAAGCGGGAGCAGGAAGGGGAAAAGCCGGCCGGTCCGGGGATCTGCGGGATCAACCCCCTCCTGACCCCCGCGGCGGACACCTGCAGTTCGAAGGAAGAACCCGAAGCGGATCGATCCCCGACATGTCCAGTCCCTCCGAGATCGGCGCGCTCCGGCCGGCGATGTGTTTTCATGATACACGCAGGAGCCCTCTACCTGTCAACTCAGTCCCAGCCGGCATCGCTTCTCTCCATCCACCGATCGACTGGCTTAAGCCTTGCATTCGGGTCCGCACGATCCCGCGTGGGCCTGTATCTTCATCTGCGAGCGCCGCCCCACGGACAGGAAGGCCCATGGGTTTCCTCATCCCAGATCTCTATCCGCTATAATCCACTTAGGCGAATGGAAACCGCGGAAGGAGCCCGGTCTGCTTGAACCGGAGGTAGGGATGGGGATCCGGCTGGATCTGCTGCATCGGGTGACGGATGAGGAGCTGTGGGAGCTTTCGGAGCGCAATCCGGGCTATCAATTCGAGCGCACCGCGGACGGGAGGTTGATCGTGACCCCCACCGGTGGCGAGAGCGGACGACGGAGCGGGGAGATCGTCGGACAGCTTCGGGAGTGGAACCGCCGGGCCCGCCTGGGGGTGGTTTTTGATTCCTCCACGGGTTTTCGGCTTCCGGATGGGTCGCTGTTTGCACCGGATGCTTCATGGGTGCGGCGGGAGCGGTGGGAGGCTCTCAGTCGGGAGGAGCGGGAGGGGTTTGTCCCCCTTTGTCCGGATGCGGTGTTTGAGGTGCGCTCGGCTTCCCAGAGCCTGGGGGAGCTGCGGGAGAAGATGACGGTCTATCTGGCCAACGGCGCCCGCCTGGGCGTGCTGATCGACCCCTACCGCAAAGCCGTGGAGATCTACCGCCCCGGCGCCCCGGTGGAGCGATACGAAGGAGTCCAGCAGGTGCCCCTGGACCCCGAGCTCCCCGGCTTCACCCTGGAACTGGGGCCGATCTTCGAGTGAGGAGGCGGGGATGGGGATCCGGCTGGATCTGCTGCATCGGGTGACGGATGAGGAGCTGCGCGAGCTTTCGGAGCGCAACCCGGGCTATCAGTTCGAACGCACCGCCGACGGGAGGCTCATCGTGACCCCCACCGGCTTAGAAAGCGGACGACGAAGCGGGGAAATCTTCGGGCAGCTTCGGGATTGGAACCGCCGAACCCGTTTGGGGGTGGTCTTGGATTCTTCCACAGGCTTCCGGCTTCCCGATGGGTCGTTGCTTTCCCCGGACGCCTCGTGGGTGCGGCGGGAGCGATGGGAAGCCCTCAGCCCCGAACAGCGCGAAGGCTTCGGCCCCTTCTGCCCCGACGCCGCCTTCGAAGTCCGCTCCGCCTCCCAAAGCCTGGGAGAACTACGAGAGAAGATGGAGACCTACCTGGCCAACGGCGCCCGCCTGGCCGTGCTGATCGACCCCTACCGGCGCGCGGTGGAGATCTACCGTCCCGGCGCCCCGGTGGAGCGATACGAAGGAGTCCAGCAGGTGCCCCTGGACCCCGAGCTCCCCGGCTTCACCCTGGAACTGGGGCCAATCTTCGAGTGAGGAGGCGGGGATGGGGATCCGATTGGATTTGCTGCATCGGGTGACGGATGAGGAGCTGTGGGAGCTTTCGGAGCGCAATCCGGGCTATCAATTCGAGCGCACCGCGGACGGGAGGCTGATCGTGAGCCCTACTGGCGGCGAGAGCGGGCGGCGTAGCCTGAAGGTAGCCTATCAACTGGAACGCTGGAACGAGCGGGCCCGCCTGGGGGTGGTTTTTGATTCTTCCACGGGTTTTCGGCTTCCGGATGGGTCGCTGTTTGCGCCGGATGCTTCGTGGGTGCGGCGGGAGCGGTGGGAGGCTCTCAGTCAGGAGGAGCGGGAGGGGTTTGTTCCCCTTTGTCCGGATGCGGTGTTTGAGGTGCGGTCGGCTTTCCAGAGCCTGGGGGAGTTGCGGGAGAAGATGGAGGCTTATCGGGCCAACGGGGCGCGGGTGGGGGTGCTGATCGATCCTTATCGGCGGGCGGTGGAGGTTTATCGGCCCGGCGCCCCGGTGGAGCGATACGAAGGAGTCCAGCAGGTGTCCCTGGACCCCGAGCTCCCGGGGTTCATCCTGGAGCTGGAGCCGATCTTCGAGTGAGCCGGGCTTCTTCGTTTGGGTCTGAAGGCGCACCAGGGCTCCGGTCTCCCCGGCGATCTCCTACCCGAGGTGGAGAAGTCGACTGAGGAGGGCATGGGGCGCCAGCCTGCCTCGGAGTCGGAGCCATCGCGCCCTCCACCCCCGGCTTCGAGGAAGATCAGCCAGGGTGCGCACCCGCAGGGCCCGGCGGACCGCTCCGGGGGTCCAGCCCGGAGGGAGGGGCGCGTGCACCGTCACCGTCCGCCCAGGGGGCAGATCGAAGAAGTTGTCGCTGAAGACGATGTCAGCTCCCGGGAGCATCAGGGTGACGAAGCGGGCCAGGGCGCGGGCGCGCAGGGTGATCCTCATGGTTTCTCCTTGAGCCTCCACTTCCACCATCAGGCCAGGATCCGGCAGACGCAGGGCCTTCTCAGGGGCGAAGAGAGCCACACGCAGATCCTGCCGCGTTCCTTCCTCCCACCGCTCCGCCACGAAGGCCAGCGCCCGCCGATGGCGGCGCCGCCACGCCCCGACCTCCACCACGCGGATGAGGGTCCCTTGCAGCGGGGGCGCTTCCGCAATTTCTTCCCCTCGCTCGAGCACCTGCCCCTCGAAGGTCTCCAGGGACCAGCGGATGGTCCCCCGCCAAGGATAAGGGGTGTCGTTTAAGAGAAAGATCTCCACACGGTCCTCCTGCGCGTCCAGGGAGAGGGCGATAGGGGCAAAGAAGCGGCGGGCCGCGTAATGGAGGGCTTTCCATCGGCCGTAGACATCCAGGCTCGACCAGGAGATGGCGGGCCAGGTGTCGTTGAGCTGCCAGTAGAGGGCCCCGCCGCACCGGTTGCGGTGGCGCCGCCAGTATTCTACAGCCTGCCGCACAGCCTCCGCCTGGGCGATCTGGGTGAGCCAGGCCAGATCCTCCAGGTCCTCCGGGATCGGGAACCGCTCCGTGAGGTAATACAGGAGCCGCTGCATCCCGCCGGGGTCCCGCTGGCGGCGGCGGAGGGCAGGCGCGCGGAGGGTGGGATGCGGAGGCAGTCCGAAGGCGGCGAGGGTTCCCGAGGTCGGCAGCGACTGCAGGCCGAACTCGCTCACGAACCGGGGGATACGGGCCCGATAGGCGGCGATGGGGGCCAGGCCGTGCCAGACCCGCCAGAGGTGGGCGTCGCCCCGTCGGTCGCCGTTGACTTCCCGGCGGAAAGCTCCGGAGGAGGGGGAGCCGGGCCAGTAAGGCCGGTCGGGGTCCTCGGCCCGGACCCATTCGGGGAGCGTGTGGTAGAAGAAGCGCTCGTGGGCGGCGGCCAGGCAGGCCAGCTCCGCTCCCCGCCTCCAACCCTGCCAGCGCCACAACGGCCACAGCATCTCGATCTCGTTGTTGCCGCACCAGAGGGCGAGGGAAGGGTGATGCCGCAGGCGGCGGACGTTCTCGCTCACCTCCGCCCGCACCTCCTCTAAAAATTCCGGCTCGTCGAGGGGATAGAGCATACAGGCGAAGGGGAAATCCTGCCAGACCAGGATCCCATAGCGATCGCACAGAGCATAGAAGCGATCATCCCCGTAGCCCCCGCCGCCCCAAACCCGCAGCACGTTCATCCCCGCAGCGGCCGCGCTCCGAACCAGCCGATCCAGATCCTCCTCCGGCACGAAAGGGCTTCGGGCGTCGAGCGGGACGACGTTAGCGCCTTTGGCGAAGAGGGGGACGCCGTTGACGACGAAGACGAAGGATTCGCCCCACGCATCTTTCTCCTGCTGAAGCGCCAGCGTTCGCAGCCCCAGGATCTCCCGCCTCCGGTCCAGAAGGCGATCCCCGGATCGCAGCTCCGTCTCTACAACGTAGAGGGGCTGCTCCCCCAGCCCGTGGGGCCACCAGCGATGGGGGCGCAAGACGGGCAGCTCCACCGTGAAGGCCTCCTCCTCCACGGGAAGCTCCCATCGGGTGACGTTGCCTTCCGGATCCATCAGGGTGATCCGCATGGAGAGGGGAAGATCCCGCCAGCGTTCCACCTGTGCTTGAAGCGCCAGGATCACCCGCTCCCCGTGATGGTGCTGGCGGATATGCAGATCGGCGATGCGGGCGATCGAGAACCCCTCCAGGGCCACGGGGCGCCAGATCCCCATCGGGGGGAGCTCCGGCCCCCAATCCCAGCCGAAGTGGCTGGGCGCCTTGCGCAGGTGGGCGACCCCGGGGTGCCCGAGGCCAGGGAGGGGGCGGCGGCGGTGCTGCGCCCGGACGAAGGCGAGGGGCGAGCGCAGGCGGATGAGGAGGACGTTGACGCCGGGACGGAGCAGGGGCTTCACCGCCCAGCGATACGAGCGGAACATGTTGCGGGCCTCGCCCAGGCGCTCCCCGTTGAGGAAGACCTCCGCCAGGGTGTCCAGCCCTCCACACACCAGCTCCACCCGCTCCGCGGCGGCGAGGGCAAAGTCAGACTGAAAGGCGCAGCGGTATTCCCAATCCTTCTCCGCAACCCAGGCGGCGCGGCGCAGGCCATCTCCGAGGAAAGGGTCCGGGATCCGGCCGAGGGCGAGCAGATCCAGGTGGACGCTGCCGGGCACCCGCGCCGGCAGCCATTCCGTCCCGTCCGCGGATCGGAACCACCAGGGCCCGGAGAGGATCTGACGGTGCATCGCTTCCCGTTGTCTTCCGAATCACCGAGGATTAGGAGAGGGGGAAGGAGGATTCCAATCCCAAGCGCTCCCGGAAGATAGCGGAAGGGCCCCCGGATCTTCCGGCCCCTCCAGTTCCTGCAGGATGCGCTCCAGCATCCATCATACTTCTGAAGCCCGGGAGGGGTGAACGCGAAGGGTTTCCTCCCAGGCGGCGGTCAACGACCGGATGTCCGCGAAGACCAGGTCGGGCTGGATCGAGCTTTCGGCCAGCCTCTCCGGGGTGGTCGCTCCGGAGAGCACCAGAATGGTGAGGAGGCCGGCGCGCTTCCCGCCCAGGATGTCGGTGGGCAGCTGGTCGCCGATCACCGCGGTGGTCTCCGGGGCGGCTCCCATTCGCTCCATGGCGATCTGGAACATCAGGGGCTCCGGCTTCCCTACTACCACGGGGGTGACGCCTGTGGCCCGCTCCAGGAAGGCCAGGGTGGCCCCGTTGCCCGGATAAAGCCCATCCTCCCCCGGCCACACCGGGTCCGGGTTGGTCCCAATGAAGCGGGCGCCGTTCCAGATGGCCCGGGCGGCTCGAGCCAGCTTCTCATACGTGAGCCCCCAGTCCAGGCCGACCACCACGAAATCGGCGTGTTCTTCGTCGACCACCTGAAAGCCTGCCTCGGCCAGGGCGGCGCGGAGGGCCTGTTCGCCGATCACCAGCACCCGGGCGCCCGGGGAGGCGATCCGCCGGAGGTAGAGGGCAGTGGCGTCGCAGGAAGGGAGCACCTCCTCGGGGCGCACCGCCACGCCGAAGCGGGCCAGCTGCGCGACGTAATCGTCCCGGGAGCGGCTGGCGTTGTTCGTGGCCAGGATGAAGCGGATCTCGTGGCGGCGCAGGAAATCGAAGAAGTCCGTGAGGCCCTCCATCGGCCGTTTCCCGCGCCACAGCACGCCGTCCATGTCGATGATCAGATGACGGATGCGTTGCAGGCGCTCCATCTCGGAATCGCTCCGGGGCAGGGTGGATCGGGACGTTTAAGTCTACAGGTTACGGATCGTCTCTCGATAGGCTTCCGGGGTGTCGATGTCCATCACCCAGGAAGGATCGGGCACCGGGACCATGGCCGCGGCCTCCGGGAAGGCGCGCACGAGGGCTCGTCCCCCCTGTTCTCCCTGTAGGGTCATCAGGGCCGGGAACAGGGGGCGGGCGAACAGGGCCGGCGGACGAGGTTCTCCCTCCAGCATGCCGACCACCATTGGCCGTCCGGCGGCGCGATGGATCTCGATGAGCCGGTTCAGCCAGCGTGGGCGCACCAGCGGTTGATCCACCTGGAGGAGGATGAAAGCCTCGACGCTGGGGGGCAGCGCCTGCAGGCCGGCCCGGATCGAGCGGCTCATCCCTTCCTGCCAGTTCGGGTTATCGACGATCTGGACGGGCAGCCCTTGTAAGGCTTGGCGCACGGCCTCGGCCTGCGCCCCCACCACGACGATCAGGGGATCCAGCCCAGCCCGCCGGGCGAGGGTGGTCACGTGACGGACCAGCGGGCGGCCGTGCCAGTCCGCCAGGGCTTTGGGGCTGCCGAACCGCCGCCCCTCCCCAGCGGCCAGCACGATCCCAGCCACTCGGGGAGCTGCCGGTCCGACGAGGGCGACCGGGTCTCCCCCTACGAGGGCCACCACACGCTCGAAAACAGCCTGTGGGAGCGCCGCGCACACCCTCTCGAAGGCTTCCGGATCGAAGGTGCGCTCCCGGGTGAGGATCAGGAGGCGGCGGGCCCCGGAGGGGATCCCTTTTTGCCCACCCTGCGGATGGGAGACCAGAGCCGCCAGCCATTCCGGTGTGACCGGGTCCTCCGGGTGCCCGCCGAGGTGGGCGAGGGCAAGGGCGCTGCGGTGGGTGACCGCGCCGATGGGGCGGCCGATGGCCTCCAGGCTGGCCACCACCGCCACGGCGTCGACCTCAGCGGGCAGGGCCGGCTCATGGTCCGCCGGCCATTTCAGCACCATCCGGCGCGCGCCGTCCGCTTCGATCAGCCAGGAGGCCTCTGGCATCCGGAGGATCAACCGGTCGAGGTGCTCGGGCGGCGGCCCCTGGATCTTCCAAGGATGGGCCGGGTAGGGACCGTTCGGAGGCTCCGCGAGGGCCTCCATCCGCCGGGCTCCGAGCACCCAGCGGGGGAGCCGCCGGAAGAGGGCTCGGAGCAGCTCCGGGGAGGGCGCCTCACTCAGCAGCAGGCCGATCCCTTCCGGGAGCACCGGCTCCACGATATGTGTGGTGGTCGTCCACACCGCCGGGGCGTCCGGTCCTCCCAACTCGTGCAAGAGGCGCCAGGCCGTTGTGGTTTTGCCACCGGCTCCGACGAAGGCGATCACCGCGCCGGGCGCCAGCCCCAGCGCCTCGTGGAGGGCAGCCGGCGCGGTCCGGACGGTCAGGGCCTCCCTCATGCATCTCCCTCCGGAAGGGGGAAGCGGCGGCGGAGGAACTCCCAGGCGACCCGGTCGATGGCATCGCCGGGCTGCCAGCGCTCCTCCAGGTTCTCGATGCCGAACAGCGTCTCCAGGGCGCGGCGGGTGGCCTCGTCATAAACCCCGGTGATCTCGCCGGTGTAAAGGCCGACGTGGCGCAGCAGGCGCTGGATCTCCCGGGCCAGCGCGGCGTCGATAGGGATCTGGTCCTCCGGCCGAGGGGTTCCGAAGTAGAGGTGATGGAGCTCCACCAGATCCTTCAGCTTCGCCACCGGGTCCGGGTCGTCGTCCACCCGGAGGTCCATGTAGCGGTCGTTGAAGCCGCCGTAGCCGCCGCCCTCGCGGACCACCAGGATGGCGGCGGACTGACGGCCGCGGCGGTCGCCGCCGGCGCGGTCGCCGGCGAGCAGGGCGGCGACCAGGCGATCCGCCAGCTCCCCGGTCGTTTTCACAAACGTCTCGGCCATGGCCTCCAGGGTGCGCGCGTCCACCAGGAGGTTGCCCTGACAACAGAACCCTTCGCCGATCCGGTGGCCGGCCCACGGGAGGCATTCGGCACCGGTGAAAGCGGCAGCCCGGCCGGCCCGGTCCACCAGGCCGACCTGACGCTTCTCGCGCTCGGGGTCGGCGGCCAGGAGGTGGGCCAGGGTTTCTTCGGCGGAGAGCCCCTTGGCCATCCGGTCCAGGCCTTCGGGGCCGAAGCGGGTGTTGGCGTAGGACTGGGTGGCGACCGCCCCGGCGCCGGCCCGGGCCCAGGGCACCACGGCGCCGGCGGCCAGGAACTTGGAGGCCACGGCCACGCCCCACTCCTGGCGGGCCGGGTCGAAGGCCACGATGGAGAAGGTGGCGCACAAGATCATCTTGGCCTCCCGGGCGTCTGAAGTCGTATGGAAAAAGATGCCCTCCGGTCGGCGCAGGCCGATCGCGGGGGGCGTTCACTCTGAATTCTCGGTCTTCGATGGCGGAAAGGTCACAGTTATAGGAAGGGTTTTAACCCTAAACCCTGGATCTTCGACGGCGCAGGGGTCGGGGCTGAAGCCGCTCCTACCCATATTGATCTTAATGACGCAGGGTCGCGGCGAGAGCCGTTTCTACTCGGTCACCACCGGGATGATCATCGGACGACGGCGGGTGTGGCGGTAGAGATAGTCGGCGAGGGCGTTCTGGATCCGTTGGGCGAGGGCTTGGCGGGACTTCCCCTCCCCGTTCGCTGAGCGCGCGGTCTCGAGGATCAGCTCCTCGGCTCCCGCGAGCAGCTCCTCCGCCTCCCGGGCGAAGGTAAACCCGCGGGTGATCAGCTCCGGCCGCCCGATGATCCGCCCGGTGCGGGGATCCCGCCGCACAATGGCGACCACGAACCCTTCGCGGGAGAGGACCTCGCGCTCCCGCAACACCTCCGGGCCGATATCGCCGATGAGGGCCCCGTCCACGAAGACGTAACCACCGGGCACCCGCTCGGCGATCCGCCCCTGGCCGTCCCGGAACTCGATGACCCAGCCGTTCTCCACAGTGAAGATGCGCTCGGCCGGGATCCCCAGCTCCATGGCCAGGCGGGCGTGGGCCTTCAGATGCCGGATCTCGCCGTGGATGGGGATGAAATACTGAGGCCGGACTAGGTTGATCATCAGCTTCAGCTCTTCCTGGCTGGCGTGGCCGGAGACGTGCACGGGGGCGATCGGATCATAGAGCACATCGGCTCCCCGCTGGAAGAGCCGGTTGATGGTTCGATGCACCATCTCTTCGTTGCCCGGGATCGGGTGGGCGGAGAGGATGACCGTGTCGCCCGGCACGATCTTGAGCTGGGGATGCTGGCCGGCGGCCATGCGGGCCAGCACCGAGGAGGGCTCTCCCTGGGCCCCGGTGGTGAGGATCACCACCTGAGACGGCGGATACCGATCCATCTCGTCGAGGCGGATGAGCACCCCGGGAGGGATCTCCAGATAGCCCAGCTTCTGGGCGATCTTTACGTTCTCCAGCATGCTGGTCCCGGCGAAGGCGACCTTGCGCCCGTGGCGGACCGCGGCCTGGATCACCTGCTGGAAGCGAGAGATCAGGGAGGCGAAGGTAGCCACGATGATGCGGCCCTTCGCCTGGCGGAACGCGGCGTCGAAGGCCGGGTCGATCACCCGCTCCGAAGGCGTCCAGCCGGGGCGGTCGGCGTTGGTGCTGTCAGAGAGCAGAGCCAGCACCCCCCGCTTGCTGAACTCTGCCAGGGTGGCGAAATCCGTCGGCTTGCCGTCCACCGGCGTCTGGTCGAACTTGAAATCCCCGGTGTGGACGATCAGGCCCGCCGGGGTGGTGATCCCCAGCCCCACGCCGTCCGGGATGCTGTGGCAGACCCGGAACAGCTCCACGGTGAAGGGCCCGATGGTCAGCCGGTCCCCGGCCTGCACCGTGTGCAGGGTGACCCCCTCTATGACCTTCGCCTGCTTGAGCTTGACCTCGATCAGCCCCCGGGTCAGGGGCGTGGCGTAGACCGGCGCCGGGATCTCCCGGATCAGGAACGGGAGGGCCCCAATGTGGTCCTCATGCCCATGGGTGACCACGATGGCCCGTACCCATGCCTTCTTGTCCCGTAAATACTGCCAGTCGGGGATGATGAAATCCACCCCCAGCATGTCGTTCTCCGGGAACATGATCCCGGCGTCGATGATCAGGATGTTGCGGCCATATTCGATCGCCATCATGTTCTTGCCGATCTCCCCCAACCCTCCCAGGGGCACAATCCGTAACACCTGAGCCATTGTGCAATTCGCCTCCTGCGTAGAACAGTTCAGATTTCGCTCTCCTTGCGATGTTACACTGCCTGCTTGTCCCATGCAGCGGGCATCTCAACGCCCGCGTAGATCCTTCCTGAAACGAAAAGGCCGCCAGCACCCCCTCGGGCATCCGGCGGCCCCATCCCGAATTGCCTGTGAGCAGGTCTTTCGCTTCCTTCATCGTTCTTTATTGTAGGAGATCTCTTGCGATCCGTCAACTCCGCTCGCCTCCGAGGTGTGTCCCAAAATCGTAGGACAACTGCGAGCAGTCGTCCTACAAGGCGGCCAGGCCCAGCAAAATCGGAACACACCCTGCCTCGAAAGACGTGCAGGCATCGAGGCGAGCCGGGCTCTCTCCCGGGGCATCCCCCTTCCTCTCCCTTCCCTTTTATGTCCGAACCCCAGCGGTCCTTCCCCTTGGCAGGGAACGGTGTTTTGCGTTATAAACAAGGCTCGGTTTCTCAACCATATCAATGGCCGTTGAGGTGTCCTCGGCCTGGGCGGCGAAGGGGGAGGCGCAGGATCACCGGATGTCTACCCGGAAGAAGCGAAACCTCTGGCATCGGAGGGACGGATGATCCCGAATCGCACGCGGGCCCGGTTGCGCGACGGAGCGGCGACCGTGGGGGCCTGGCTGGGCCTGGGCAGCCCCTACGCGGCGGCCCTGATGGCCCGCTTGGGCTTCGACTGGCTGGTGGTGGACACGGAGCACAGCCCCTTCAGCTACGACGCCATGGCCCAAAGCGTGATGGCCATCCTCCCCACCGGCACCACCCCGCTGGTCCGGGTGCCGTGGAACGACCCCACGTGGATCAAGCTGGCCCTGGACACCGGAGCGCTGGGGATCGTGGTGCCGATGGTGATGAACGGCGAGGAAGCCCGGCGGGCCGCGGAGGCCGCCCGCTTCCCACCCCGGGGGATCCGCTCGGTAGGGGCCTGGCTGGGGCCCTGCCTGCACGGGACGGACTACCTGCAGGCCATCGACGACGAGGTCCTGGTGGTGGTCCAGATCGAACACATCCGGGCAGTGGAGCGGGCCGACGAGATCTGCGGAGCGGAGGGGGTGGACGTGGTGTTCATCGGCCCCAATGATCTGGCCTCCTCGATGGGTCTGCGAGGGACAGACTTCCGGGAGAACCCGGCCTGGGAGGAAGCCGTCCAGACGGTCCTGCGGGCTGCCCAGCGGGCCGGCCGGCCAGCGGGGATGATGTGCATGTCCGTTGAGGAAGCCGTGCACCGGTGGGCCCAGGGCTTCCGGTTCCTCGCCGTGGCCTCCGACGCCCGCTACATCGAACAGATGGCCGGGGAGATCCTGCGACGGTGGAACGGCTCCCTTTCATAAGGCGGTCTGCGAATGATTTGTGTGGAGCCTCAAAGAAAGAGGCCCGGCCGCGCGGCCGGGCCTCTGCGCTCTGGGGAGGGAGGACTCGAACCTCCACCCTCGGCTCCAAAGGCCGGTGTCCTGCCCCTTAGACGACTCCCCACCGCTCTCTCATTATAGCGCGGCGTCGTCCTCGAGGCCAGCGCCAGCCCTCTCTCACGGCTGGTGGGGGTTGAAGGTCCGGATGAAGGCGATGATGTCCGCCAGATCCTGA
>NZ_FYEK01000076.1 GCF_900187885.1 Thermoflexus hugenholtzii JAD2
CGCAGGCGCACAGGCCATCCCCGCTGGAAGTAGCCGTGGAAGGCGGGCAGCGTTCGATCCCCGAAGTCCACCTCGCTGACCTGGCCGGTGGCCGGGTGGGAGGCGTAGGGGAAGTTAATGGCCACCTCCCGTCCGGGGCTCACCTCGGTGTTCAGGCGGGCGGCGGGGAACTGCAGGCGGGCGGGCAGCAGCACGGCCCACATCGTCCCGTTGGCATCCCGCTGGAAGCCGCCGGGGGCGGTCCAGAGTTGCACTCGCAGGCAGGTGGTGCCGGCGGGGACGTCGTTCGCCAGAAGCTCTGCCTCGCTCATTGCGCAGGGGAAGGGGGCCTTTCCCGGGCCGCGG
>NZ_FYEK01000077.1 GCF_900187885.1 Thermoflexus hugenholtzii JAD2
TGTCCAAGAGCACGGCGGTGCGCAGGCTGCGCGGGCCCTGGCTCCGCAGATGGGCCTGCAGATACTGCAACGTCAGCCCCGTGTCCACGATGTCCTCCACCAGCAACACGTCCCGATCGGTGACCGGGGCATTGAGATCCTTCAGGATGCGGACCACCCCCGAGGTCTCGGTGGCCGTCCCGTAGCTGGAGCAGGCGATGAAATCCACTTGGGCCCGCACCCCCTCCAGGTGCCGGAGGAGATCCGCGCAGAACACGAAGGCGCCCTTGAGGACCCCCACCACCAGCAGCTCCTG
This sequence comes from Thermoflexus hugenholtzii JAD2, assembly GCF_900187885.1. Taxonomy (NCBI): domain Bacteria; kingdom Bacillati; phylum Chloroflexota; class Thermoflexia; order Thermoflexales; family Thermoflexaceae; genus Thermoflexus; species Thermoflexus hugenholtzii. The sequence continues at coordinate 296 of NZ_FYEK01000077.1, forward strand.
CCCCCGGTAATCCGCAGAGATCTGCGCCGCCAGATCCCGCACCCGCGCCGCCAGCTCCTCCGCGCCGATCAGCGGCTCGATCCGATGGGGCCGCATGGCCAGCCTCCTGCCGGGTTTTCGCCGCCCCGATTATACCCACAGGTCTCTCCCCTTCAGACCCGGGGTATGATCATGCTGAGATCCCCGAAGCAGGGAGATGCGGTGCGCGAGCACGACCTGATCACCCTGGAATGGCCCAAGATCCGGGAGCGGCTGGCGGCTTACACCGCCTTCCCCTGGAGCGCGGAGAAGGCCCGCGCCCTGCGCCCCTCCGCCGACCCTGCTGAGGTCCTCGCCCGGCTCGCCGAAACGGAGGAGGCCCGCCAGCTCCTCGCCCGGGAGCCCGGCTTCGACCTAAGCGGGGTCCGGGACCTCCGCCCCCACCTGGAGGCGGCCCGGCACGGAGCGACCCTCTCCCCCGCCGACCTCCTCGCCCTGCGGGAGACCCTGCAGGCCGCCCGGCGCGCCCGCCGGACCCTGCTGCGGCGATCCGGGGAGTGGCCCCATCTGGCCCGCCACGCGGCGCGCATGCAGGAGTTCTCGGAGCTGGAGGAGGAGATCGCCCGCTGCCTGGACGAGGCGGGGGAGGTGAAAGACGAGGCCAGCCCGACCCTCCGGGCCCTGCGCGCCGAGATCCGTCGCCTGACCCAGGAGATCCAGAGCCGGCTGCAGGCTTACCTCACGGACCCCCGCTACGCGCCGTATCTGCAGGAGCCCCTGATCACCCTGCGTGGGGACCGCTTCGTGATCCCGGTGCAGGCCGAGCATCGGGGGAAGATCCCGGGCCTGGTCCATGACGTCTCCGCCAGCGGGGCCACCCTGTTCATCGAGCCGTTGCCGGTGGTGGAGCTGGGGAACCGGCTCCGCGCGGCCCGGGCCCAGGAGGAGAAGGAGATCGCCCGCATCCTGGCCGCCTTAAGCGCCGCCGTGGGCGCCCGGGCGGAGGAGATCCGCGCCACCCTGGAGGCCGTGGCGGATCTCGACCTGGCGCTGGCCAAGGCCCGCTACGCCATCGACCTGCGCGCGGAGCGCCCGGAGATCGTCCCGTGGCCGGAGGAGCCCCCTGAGCGTCGGACGCAGTCGCCCCTCTGGCTGCGCCAGGCCCGCCACCCGCTGCTGGATCCCCAGCGGGTGGTGCCCATTGATATCACGCCGGACCCCGCCACGTTCATGCTCATCCTCACCGGTCCCAACACCGGCGGCAAGACGGTGGCCCTGAAAACCGTAGGGCTCCTGGCGATCATGGCCCAGAGCGGCCTGCACATCCCGGCGGCGGAGGGCTCCCGCCTGCCGGCCTTCGACGGCATTTACGCGGACATCGGGGATGAGCAGAGCATCGAGCAGAACCTCTCCACCTTCTCCGCTCACCTCACCAACATCCTGGGCTTTTTGGAGAAAGCCACCGCCCGCTCCCTGGTCCTCCTGGACGAGCTGGGGGCGGGGACGGATCCGATGGAGGGGGCGGCGCTGGCCCGCGCCCTGCTGGAGCACTTCCACGAGCGGAGGGCCACCACCCTGGTGGCCACCCACTTCCCAGAGCTCAAGCTGTGGGCCCAGACCACGCCGGGGGCGGTCAACGCCAGCGTGGAGTTCGACCCGGAGACCCTGGCCCCCACCTATCGGGTGCGCATCGGGCTTCCCGGGCGCTCCAACGCCTTCCTCATTGCCCGCCGGCTGGGGATGCCTGAAGCCCTGATCGCCCGCGCGCAGCGCTATGTTTCGCCGGAGGCCCTGCGCCTGGAGGCGCTGCTCACAGAGGCCGAGCGGCTGCGAGCGGAGGCCGCCCGGGCCTGGGAGGAGGCCGAACAGGCCCGGGCCGCCGCCCGCGCCCTGGAAGCCGAATGGCGCGAGCGCATCGCCCGCATCGAGGCGGAGCGGGAGCGGCGGCTCCGCGAGGCCCGGGAGCAGATCGAGGCGCTGCTCCGGGAAGCGCAAGAAGAGGTGGAACGCATCCGACGGCAGGTCCGGCGGATCCATCAGGCGGAGGTGGAGGCCGCCCGGCAGCGCCTGGAGGCCCTGCGGGCCCGCGCCCGGAGCCTCCACACGCCCCCGCCCGCGGCACCGGAGGCCCCCGCGGGGCCCGCCTTCGCCCTCGGTGACCGCGTGTGGGTGCGCCCCCTCCAGGCGGAAGGCGAGATCCTTCACATCGAGGGCGAGGAGGCGGACGTGCAGGTGGGCCGCTGGCGGCTGCGGATGCCCCTCGCAGACCTGGAGCGCCGGGAACGGCCCACCCCACCCTCGGCCGCCGCCCCCTCCCCTCCGCCGCCGGCTGGGGTGGCCCTGGACCTCGACCTACGGGGGATGCGGGTGGAGGACGCCCTCCCCGTCCTCGAGAAATTCCTGGACGACGCCTTCCTGGCCGGCATGCCCTTCGTGCGGATCATCCACGGCAAGGGCACCGGGGCGCTGCGCCGGGCCGTGCGGGAGCGCCTGAAAGGGCATCCTCACGTGGAGGCTTTCGAGCCCACTCCGGACGACGGCGCCACCATCGTGCGGCTGGCGCGGTGAACGCAGGCCGAAATTCGATTTCGGCCCGCATCGGGTTGTTTCAAGCAGGACTCTCACCGGAACGGAGGTGCCCAATGGAGGCACATCAAATGCCCACCTTCGCCGACGTGCTGCGAGCCCGGCAGGTCCTGGGGCGCTTCCTGCCCCGCACGCCCCTGCATCGCTACCCGGCCCTGGACCGGCTGCTGGAGGCCCGGGTTTACGTCAAGCACGAAAACTACCAGCCCATCGGGGCCTTCAAAGTGCGCGGGGGGATCTATCTGATGTCCCGTCTCTCGCCGGAGGAGCGGGCCCGAGGGGTGATCACCGCCTCCACCGGCAACCACGGCCAGTCCATCGCCTACGCCGCCGCCCTCTTCGGGGTCCGGGCGGTGATCGTGGTCCCCGAGAACGCCAATCCCGTCAAAGTGGAGGCCATCCGGAGCTACGGCGCGGAGATCCGGGTCCACGGGCGGGATTTCGACGACGCCCGCTCCTACTGCGAGCGCGCGGCCTCCGAGGAGGGCCTGCGCTACATCTCCTCGGGGGATGAGCCGGAGCTCATCGCCGGGGTGGCCACGGAAACCTTGGAGATCCTGGAGGACCAGCCGGACGTCGAGATGATCTTCGTCCCCGTGGGCGGGGGCAGCGGGGCGGCGGGGGCGTGCTTGGTGGCGAAGACCCTGAACCCCTCGATCCGGGTCATCGGCGTGCAGAGCGCCCGCGCCCCCGCGGCCTATCTCACCTGGCGCCACCGGCGCTGGACCGAGGCGCCGATGGAGACCCTGGCGGAGGGCCTGGCCACCCGGCGCCCGTTTATGCTGCCCCAGCGGATCATGTGGGAGGGGCTGGACGATTTCATCCTGGTGGACGATGAGGAGCTGGTGGAAGGCGTGCGGATCTATCTGGAGAAGGCCAAGACCCTGGCGGAGCCGGCGGGCGCCGCGCCCCTGATGGCCGCCCTGCGGCTCCGGGAACAGGTGCGCGGGAAGACCATCGCCCTGATCCTAAGCGGCGGCAACCTCTCCCCGGAGCAGCTCCGCCGCTTCCTGTGAAGGCAAGCCCTTTCTTGTAGGAGCGGCTTTAGCCGCGACCATCGTGCCATCGAAGACACGGATTCGGGGCTAAAGCCCCTCCTACCAAAGATCGATTTTTGTAGGAGCCGCTTCAGCCGCGACCTTGTGTCATCGAAGACGCGGGTCCGGAGCTACAGCCTCTCCTACCAAAGATCGATTTTTGTAGCCGCGACCTTCGCGGGATCGAAGAAAACAAGCGTTCAGCGTTGAAGGCCCTCCCGTCAGAAGCGACCGGCGGTGCCATTGGAGGACGACGGTTCTTCCTGCAGGAGCCGCCTTCGCCGGGACCCTTGCGCCATCGAGAATGCGAAGTTCGGGGCGGAAGCCTCTCCGATCGTAAGCCGAAATTCATCGCGACATCCATGCTCGCAGGAGCGACGTCCGCCGCGACCTTTTCCTCTCCTCCGAAGAGACAGGTTAGAATGATCTCTGAAACCCTTGCGAGGAGAGAAGCCCATGACACAGGTCATCGTTCATATCGATGAACGGCTACTGGAGGAAGCGCAGCGGCTGAGCGGTGCCAAAACAAAGGAGGAGATCATCGAGCTGGCATTACACGAGCTGATCCACCGTCTCCGACGAAGGCAGATCGCAAGCCACGCCGGAGCGGTCGAACTGGAGCTCACTCAGGAAGATCTCCGCCGCATGCGGGAGGGACGCTAATGGCTCGGATTCTGATCGATACATCCGTATGGATCGAATTTTACCACCCGAGGGGTTCGGCCTACGTAAAACAGGCCCTTCAAGAGGCCCTAGAGCATCACGAGATCGCCCTGACAGCCCCAATTATGGTCGAACTGCTATTCGGAGCCAGAACCGAAAACGAGCGGGAACTGCTACAACGAGATCTGGAAACCCTCATCTATTTGCCCATTCGGTGGGAGGAAGCGTTTGCAGCGGCTCATCTGGCCTGGAAGTTAAGCCGAAGTGGCCGCCGCGTGCCCACTACCGACCTCCTCATCGCAGGCGTCGCCCTGGTCCACGGCTGTGAGGTGTGGCATTTCGGAGATTCTCATTTCAAGATAATGGAGGACTTCGGCGGACCCTCCCAACGGGATCTGGCTCCTCATTCCATTTGAGCGCGAGCTCATCCCTCGTTTCTCGCTCCTAGGGCAGAAAGATCAAAGCAATACCGGCAGGAGCGGCTTCCGCCGCAACCCTTGCGTCACCGAAGACCAGGGTTTAGGGCGGAAGCCCCAATCGCAAGCCGAAATTCATTTCGGCCTCCATTGTTTATGAGGGCAGCTTTCATCACGACCCTCGCTGTCTCAAGAATGGAGGTTCGGGGCTAAAGCCCATCCTACAACAAGATCGATGCCCTGTAGGAGCGGCTTCAGCCGCGACCTTTGCGGGATCGAAGAAAACAAGAGTTCAGAGTTGAAGACCCTCCTGTCAGAAGCGACCGGCGGTGCCATTGGAGGACGACGGTTCTTCCTGCAGGAGCCGCTTTCGCCGGGACCCTGGCACCATCGAAGACCCCAAGTTCGGGGCTAAATCCCCTCCTACAAAAAGATCAATGCCGTAGGAGCTTCCGCCGCGAACTTTCCCTCTCATCCCCCCGCGCTGGTGTAGTGGCGCAGGGCGTAGCGCCAGAAGGCCCGGCTGACGGCAAACAGGACGGCGGCGATGGCCAAGCCTGTCGCGACCCCCGCCGGCCGCAACCAGCCCAGCACCGCCTGAGCGGGCACCGTGGTGATGAAGGCGATGGGGACGATGAAGGTGAGGACAATCCGGACCCATGTGGGGAACGCCGTCGCCGGGAAGCGGCCGGCCTCGAAGAAGGTGTAGATGAGCTCCATGATGTTGCCGACCTCCACGAACCAGAACGAGAGGGTGATGAGGATCATCAAGAGGGAGTAAAAGATCACCAGACCGGCGAGCAGCATCACCCCGAACAGGAGCAGCCGATCCGCCGGGGGCCAGCCCAGCCGGGCGAGGGCCCAGGCCACCACCCCCAGGCCCAGCAGGATATCCGTGAGGTGCCAGATCTGCATCCGTTGAAAGGAGACCAGGAACTGGCTGTCCAGCGGGCGCAGCAGGACGAAATCCAGCGTCCCCTGGCGGATGGCCTCCGGGATCTCCTCCAGGTTGGGGCGAAGAAGGGCGGCCATGATCCCCTCAAAGGCGATGAAGAGCCCGGCCACGATGAGGGCCTCCTCATAGCGCCAGCCCCCCAGCCGCGGCCGGTGCATGAAAAACACCTGCAGCGCGGCCAGGGTCCAGAGGGAGGACGCCACCGCCACCAGGGCGTTGGCCAGGAAGTCCGCCCGATATTCCATGGCCGCCATGAGGTTCGCCTGAAAGAAACGGAGGAGAACCCGCAGGTAGGTCATCCCAGGCGCCACTCCACCCGATAGCCGAAGCCCCGGGTGTTGTCGATCCAGCGGACCCAGCGCGGGGTGATGCGGTAGAGGCGGGCGTGGGCCAGGGCCTGGGGCAGCTCCTCAACGAAACGGAACTTGGCCCGGTAGCGGGCCATCACCCGCGCTCGCTCCTCGGGGTCCTCCACCGGATCCGCCCGTCCGGTCAACTGGAGGCCCTGGATGGTCCGCCAATCCCACGGCTCCCCGTGAATGGTGACGGCGACCTCCGGGCGGTTCAGGAGATGACGGGTGTGGCGGCTCTCGGGAGATGAAAGGAAATACAGCCGCAATCCATCGTCGTGGACGAAGTAGAGGGAAGCCGCGTAGGGCTGGCCCGCCTCGTCGGCCGTGGCCAGGGTCAGAGTGGAGCGCTGGCTGAGGAAGCGGAGCACCGCCTCCCAGATCCCCCCGGTGTGGGTCGCAACCGGTTCCATAAAGAAACAATCCCGGGCTCGCGGCATCTCAGGTGGGCCGGGCGGGAGTCGAACCCGCACGCCCCTCCCGGGGCAGCAGATTTTAAGTCTGCCGCGTCTGCCGATTCCGCCACCGGCCCACAGGAACGGCATTTCTATCTTATCACCGTCCCCGCCCCTTCGCGAAACGATCACCGGCCTTCCCTGATCGGCTGTGCCCCGGGATCTGACCCCTGCACCGACGACCATCCGGAGCGCACCGCAAGCCCATCCCGAAGGCCCAATCATCCGGGCAGGACCAGCTTTAGCCGAGAATCCGGAGGACCCGACCGGCGTCCCCCACAGAAACCGGATCCCTGCCCTCCTTGGGCATCTAGGGCCTCCGGTGAGATCGCCTTATCATAGAGGGTACAGAGGATCCGGTCGTATCGAAGACGCCTATCCCCGGCGAGGAGGGTCACGATGGAGCTGGGCGAGTGGCTGTCCCGCGGGCTCTCGCTGACATGGCGGTATAAATCCCTCTGGCTCTTCGGCGTCCTGGCCGCCCTGGGCACGGGCGCGCCGCGCCTTTCGGGCAATTTCAACTTCTCGTTCAGAACCTCCACGCCGCCTCAGCCGTTGCCCCCCGGCTTCCCGGAGGCCGTGCGCCGGTGGCTGGAGCAGAACTGGCCCCTGGTGCTGCTGGCGATCCTGGGGCTGATCGCGTTCTCCCTCCTTCTGCAGCTGTTGGCCCTTTGGGCCCAGGGGGCGCTGATCCTGGGAGCCGGCGAGGCCGCTGCGGGGCGCTCCCCCCAACTCGGCTTCCTGGGACGTCAGGCAGTGGCCCGCTTCCTGCGACTGATCGGGATCATGATCGTGCTGGGCGCCCCCGGCTTTCTCCTTACCTTGATCTTGATCCTCGGGCTGGTGGGCGGGACGTTGTTGCTCTTCCTCGCCCGCCAGGAAGGCGCGCGGATCGCCGGCCTGCTCCTCGCGCTCCTGGCCTTCTTCCTCGCGCTGGGCTGCTTGCTGCTCCTGGCCGCGGTCATGCACCTGTGGTCCCGCCTGGCCTTGCGGGCGGCGTTGCTGGAGGACCTGCCGTGGATCGCTGCCCTGCGCCGGGGCCTGCAGCTCGGCCTGCGCCGCATCGGGGCCCTCCTCCTGACCTGGCTGGTCCTGGACGTCGGCGTGCTGGGGGTGACGGAGTTCCTCCTCAGCTTCCTGAGCGTAATCCCTCTCCTGCTCTGGACGGGCGCCGCGCTGGCCATCTTCTTCGGGCGCGGAGGGCCTGTGGAGGTCTCCACGATGTTCCGGTTCGGCATCGCCCTGATCACCGGGGCCCTCTGCCTGGCCCTCCTTACCCGGGCGCTGATGGCCCCGATCCTCACCTATGTGGAGACCGTCTGGACCCTGGCCTACCGCGCGTGGGCGGGGCTGCCCGCGGGATCCGCCAGCGAGGAGGATTAAGCGATGCGGGCGCTGATCACCGGGGGAACGGGCTTCGTCGGGGCGAACCTGGCCGCCTATCTTCGCCAGCAAGGATGGACGGTGCGGATCCTGCGGCGGGCCACGTCCTCCTTGAAGGCCGTGGAGGACCTGGATGTGGAGCACGCCATCGGGGATGTGCTGGAGCCGGAGAGCCTGCGGCCGGCCATGGTGGGCTGCGAGGCCGTCTTCCACACCGCCGCGGTCTCCGCTTACTGGCGCACCCCGGGAGCGCAGATCCTGCGGGTCAACATCGAGGGCACGCGGAACGTCCTCGCCATCGCCCGGGAGATGAACGTCCGGCGGGTGGTGCTGACCAGCTCCCTGGCCGCCCTGGGGGTGCCGGCCGATGGAACCCTGCTGACCGAAGACCATCCCTACAACCTGCCGCCCGGGCGTTTCCTCTACGGATACAGCAAGGCGATGGCCGAGGCCATCGCCCGGGTCTTCGTCGCCCAGGGGCTGGAGGTAGTCATCGTGAACCCCTCCGTCATCCTGGGCCCTCGCGACCACCACCGCATCTCCGGGAGCCTGATCCTGGAGATGGCCCGGAGGCGCGTGCCGGCCCTCCCCCCCGGCGGGGTGAACGTGGTGGCCGTAGAGGACGTGGCCCGAGGGCACCTCCTCGCCCTGCTGCATGGGCGGAGCGGGGAGCGTTACATTCTGGGCGGCGAGAACCTGACCTACCGAGATCTGGCCCAACAGATCGCTGAGGTGGTGGGCGTCCCCGCTCCCCCACGCGTGCTTCCGCGTCGGATCATGAAAGCCCTGGCGGGGGCCGCCCGCCTCGCCGCGGCCCTCGGGCTCCCCCTGCCCGTGGGTCCCGATCAGCTCTGGCTGAGCGCTCACTTCATCTGGTGCGATGGAAGCAAGGCCGAGGCCGAGCTGGGCTACCGCCCTGAGATCCCGGTCCGCGAGGCCATCCGGCGGGCGTGGGAATGGTATCAGGCTCACGGGGAAGACTCTTCAAAGGCCTCCCCAGTCCCCGGATCCTGAATCCCCGATCCATCGAAGCGACCTCCCCCGCTTGACAGATCCTTTTCCTGGCTTAAAATCTGTCATGACAAATGACTTGTCAAATGTCTCGACAAGAGGAGGACCCCATGGGGCGGATGGTGGAGGTGCCTGAGTATTCACTGACGCCATCGGTGGAAGTGGACCCCCGAACCACCGCGCTGATCGTGGTGGATATGCAGAACGACTTCGTCCATCCTCAGGGCAAGCTCTTCGTTCCCGACGCCCCGGCGACGGTCCCCCGTATCCGCCGGCTCCTGGATCTGGCCCGCGCCAGCGGCATGTTCGTCGTCTTCACCCAGGACACGCACTATCCCGGGGACCCGGAGTTCCCCATCTGGGGGGAACATTGCGTAGCCGGGACGTGGGGATGGGAGATCGTCGAGGAGCTGAAGCCTCAGGAAGGGGAGCTGGTGCTGCCCAAGCGCCGCTACGATGCCTTCTACGGGACGCCTCTGGAGCATGAGCTGCGGCTGCGGGGCATCCGGGATCTGGTGATCTGCGGGACGGTAGCCAGCATCTGCGTGCATTACACCGCGGCCAGCGCAGCCCTGCGCTGGTTCCACGTCATCATCCCGGTGGACGCCACCTCGGCGCTGCACCCCTTCGACATGGAGGCCGCCAACCGCCAGACGGCCTTCCTGTTTCGGGGCACCCTGACCACGGTGGACGCCCTGCGGGTGCGGGCACCTGCGGCAGCCTGAAGAGGAAGGACATGGCCCTCCGGGAGCAGCCCATCGCCGAGCGGCCGGCGGGCCCGGAAGCGCGCCGGGCCCGCCTTCTGGAGCTCCTGCAGGCGGCCGACCGTCCCCTCACCGGGGCGGAGCTGGCCCGCCGGCTGGGGGCCAGCCGGCAGCTCATCGTGCAGGACATCGCGGTGCTGCGGGCGGCCGGGGTGGAGATCCTCGCCACCCCCCGTGGATATCTCCTCCCCCGCGCCCGTCCAGCCCACCGCACCCTGGTGGCGGTCCGCCACACCCCCGAGCAGACCGAGGACGAGCTCACGCTGCTGGTGGATCTGGGGGTGGAGGTGGTGGACGTCATCGTGGAGCACCCCATCTACGGGGAGCTGCGGGGCAGCCTCCACGTGGCCTCTCGGGAGGATGTCCGCCAGTTCATGGAGGCCGTCCGCCGGACCGGCGCCCGCCTGTTGAGCGAGCTCACGGAGGGGCTCCACCTGCACACCCTGGAGGCCCGAAGCCCGGAGCTGCTGGAGCGCGCCCGGGAGGCGCTCCGTCAGCGCGGCTATCTGGTCGAATAAGAAGGCCCGATGGGCCGAACCCAAACGCCACCCTTTCGGAGCGTGAAACTTCGGCAGGAGGTCTTCCCATGGCTACCGCCGCTCCAGCGACCTGGACCTTCGAGGAGGCCATCGATCGGGTGGGCCTCGGCCGCTTTCAATACAAGCTGATGGCCATCTGCGGGGCGGGATGGGCAGCCGACGCGATGGAGGTGCTGCTGATTTCCTTCGCCCTGCCGGCCATCCGACAGGAGTGGAAGCTGACCACCGCCCAGGCCGGCCTCCTGGGCACCGCCATCTTCCTCGGGATGCTGGCCGGGGCCTGGTTCTGGGGGACGCTCTCCGACCGCATCGGGCGGAAGCTGGGGTTCATCCTCACGGTGCTCATCGACTCCGGCTTCGGCCTGCTCTCGGCCTTCTCCCCCAACTTCGCTACACTGGTCCTGTTGCGGGCCCTCACCGGCTTCGGCGTGGGCGGCACGTTGCCGGTGGACTATGCGATCTTCGCCGAGTATCTCCCCCGCAAGCAGCGCGGGCGTTACCTCGTGTATCTGGAGGCCTTCTGGGCCCTGGGCGCCCTGGTCGCGGCCGGCCTGGCCTGGCTGATCGTGCCCCGGGTGGGCTGGCGGCCGCTGCTGGCCATCTCCGCCCTGCCCGGCCTCATCGTCTTCTGGATCCGCCGCTACGTCCCCGAGTCCCCTCGCTTCCTCCTGGTGCACGGCCGGGAGGAAGAGGCGCGGGCGATCCTGCGCCAAGTGGCCCGGGAGAACGGAGCCCCGCTGCCCGAGGACATCCGCCTCGTCGTCCCGCCCGTGCCGCAAGTGAGCGTGGGCGACCTGTGGCGTCGACCTTACACCCGCACCACCGCGCTGCTCTGGCTGATCTGGTTCGGCATCTCCCTGGGATACTACGGGGTGTTCACCTGGCTGCCCAGCCTCTTCGTGCAGCGGGGGATGACCTTCCTGCGGTCCTATGAATACATCTTCATCCTCACCCTGGCCCAGCTGCCGGGCTATTTCTCGGCGGCCTATCTGGTGGAGCGCCTCGGGCGGCGGATGACCCTGGGGCTGTATCTGATCGCCAGCGGCATCTTCACGTATCTCTTCGCCGTGGCGGTCTCGCTGCCCGCCTACGTCGCGGCGGCGATCTGGATGTCCTTCTTCGCCCTGGGAGCCTGGGGCGCCCTTTACGCCTATACCCCGGAGGCTTACCCCACCCAGCTGCGCACCACAGGGATGGGCGCGGCCAGCGGGATGACCCGCATCGCCGGCGCCCTGGCTCCCACCCTCGGCGGATATCTGCTGGGGGTCTCAATGCCGCTGGCCCTCACGGTCTTCGCCGCCGCCTACGTCCTCTCCGGGCTGGCCGCCCTCTCCCTGCCTTACGAGACCAAAGGCCAACCGCTGGCGGACGTGGTGGGAGAACTCCGATGAACCCGGGAATGGGCGGGGAGATGGAGAAGCACTCTCCCCGCCCGCTGATCCAGCGGCTACGCGCCGCACTCTTCGGGATGCTCCTCGCAATACGGACGCACGCCGGGCAATCGCCCGCGATGCCAGGCGATTTGTTCGTATAGGCCGTCCACAAGCCACCGAATCGGGGGAAAGGCGTAGAGCCGAAGGAGCCCCGGCCAGCCGAGGGCGCCGTCCAGGGCGGCCAGGACCGCCGCCGCGCCCCGATGGCGCTGCCCATCGGGGGTGATCGCCCAGGCCGCCTCCTCGCACTGCGCCCGGGTCAGGCCGTAGCGCTCCGGCGCGCCCGGCCGCTGGCAGGGCACCAGCCGGACTCGCCCCCGTCGGTCCCAGCGCCGGATCCAGCGGGCCGCCCGGGTGCAAAAGCCACACCACCCATCGAAGATCAGCACGATCTCCCCCATCGCTCCCACCTCCCCTTCCCTCCAAGCATACTGCCAACGCGCCGGTTGCAGGCGCGCCCCGGCTCGGCTACACTCACTGAGAAGCATCCAATCGGGTCGCCCGGTGGGAGGCGGGATGGACAGGGATGCCCAGCGGTCCAGAAGGGCTTTGGGCTTCCGGCGGGCAGGTGCGGCGCTTCTGTTGGGTGGGGGGTTCCTGAGCCTCCTGTTGCTAGGGCTGGCCTGGCGGGGGATGGCCGCCGTCGTCCGCCCCCAGTCCGAAGGCGCCTCGGTGTGCTTCTACACAGACCCGTGGGACAGCCGGGTTCGCTGCGTCTCCCGCGTGTTCCCGCAGGCGGCCGCCTCGATCACCGATCGCCTCTCCCTGCGCCTGCAGGCCCTGATCACTGGCCCCACTCCGGAGGAGCGGGCCGCTGGCCTCTGGTCCCCGCTCCCGGCCGGGGCGCGCCTGGCCAGCTTCCAGTGGTCCGGAGCGGTCCTCACCCTCTACCTGGAGCTGCCTGTCGCCTACCTGGAGCGGGCCTCTCCCGAGGGGCCGGTCCTGAGCCCCTGGACCATCGATCAGGCCCTTTACCTGTTCCTGCGACACCTGGAGCCCTTTGGAGTGCAGAACGTGCAGGTGATGGCCCGCAACCCGGTCGACGGGCGGTTCTATGCCCTCTCCTGGTTCCTCCGAGAGCCTCCGCCCCTGAACAAACCGACGGAGCTGGCGAAGGCCAGCGGGGAAACCCTGCAGCCGCTCGGCGTCTCCGGCCCGCCGGCCTACAGCCGCCCTCAGGCCTCCGGCTTCCTCAGCGGGAAGGCGATCTACCTCAGTGCCGGGCACGGCTGGTATTGGTATGCCCCCGGAGGCCGCTGGCTGACCCAACGGGGCAACACCAACGGGCTGGTGGAGGACCTCAACAACGCGGAGGTCGTCAACCAGTTCCTGATCCAGTATCTCTACAACGCCGGCGCGGACGTCTGGCCGGTGCGCGAACGGGACATGAACACCTGGGAAGGGATCGCCGACAACGACAACCCCGCCACGTATCAGGAACAGGGCCCGTGGTCTCCGGGCACCCTTCCCGGCTACAACGGCGGCACCTATCGCACCGCCCTCACCACGCTGGGGACGGCCACCGCCATGGCCGTTTGGACTCTCTTCCCGCCACGGGATGGCTTGTATGCCGTCTACGTGTGGTATACCGCCGGCTCCAACCGGAGCACCGATGCGCAATTCCTGATCGAGCACGCCGGCGGACGCAGCGAGGTCCGCATCAACCAGCAGGGCCACGGCTACACCTGGCGCTACCTGGGAACCTTTCCCTTCCGGGGCGGGCAACCCGCCCGGGTCATCCTCACCAACCGCACCGACCGGCCGGAGAACCTGAACCGGGTGGTGGTCGCCGACGCGATCCGGATCGGTGGGGGGATGGGCACCGTCCGGGGGGATGGACCGCCGCCCAGCCCCGGGCCCAGCGGGCGGCCTCGGTGGGAGGAGGCGGCCCGCTACTGGGCGAAGTATCAGGGCGCTCCCCCTTCGGTTTATGATCCCTTCCAGTGCAACACCCACAGCGCCTGCGGAGACGCCATCGACGACGTCACCGCCCGACCTCGCTACGCCGAGTGGGAGCGGGAGCCCTTCGACGACCCGGTCTACTTCTCCTTCCACACCAACGGCTACAACGGGACGCTGCGCGGGACGGAGTCTTACGTTTACGACAACAGCGACCCGAACTACCAGCGCACGCCGGGCAGCCTGGAGCTGCAGAACGCCGTGCACACCCAGGTCATCCAGGACCTGCGGGCGGCGTGGGATCCGAACTGGATCGATCGAGGAAAGAAACAGGCCAACCTGGGGGAGCTGCGCCTGCTCTCCACCATGCCGGGCGTCCTGATGGAGGTGGCCTTCCACGACAACCCGCAGGACGCGGCGGCCCTGAAAGATCCTCGTTTCGCGCAGATCGTGGCCCGGGCGATCTACAAGGGGATCGTGCGCTACTACGCCCAGCGGGACGGCCGCGCCCCGGTCTTCCTCCCCGAGCCTCCCCAGGCCCCGGTCGCCCGCCAGACCGGGCCGGGCCAGGTGACCCTCTCCTGGCAGCCCTCCCCCAGCGACGGCGGCGTCCTCCTGGGGCACCCGGCCACCGCCTACAAGGTCTACACCAGCACCGATGGGTTCGCGTGGAGCGACGGGGTGCTGGTGAACGACACCACGTGGACCCTCTCCGGCCTGCCGGAGGGGAGGGCAGTGTTCTTCCGGGTGACGGGCGTGAACGCCGGCGGCGAGTCCTTCCCCACGCCCGTCGTCGGGGTCCGGGTGGGGCCGTGGGGCGCGCCCCGCCTGCTGCTCGTGGACGGGTTCGACCGGCTGGACGCGGCCATGCGGCCCGTGGAGGATCTGGGCGGCAGCCTGGGCCTCGTGACCCGGATGCCCCTTGCTCGAATGAACGGCTTCGACGCCCTGGCGGGGATCGGCCGCGCCCTCTCGTTGCCTTTCGATGGCGCGACCGATGAAGCCGTCGCCGGCGGCGCGCTCCCCCTGGAGGGATACGCCGCGGTGATCTGGGCGCTCGGGGAGGAGGGCTTCTCGGAGCCCACCCTGGACGACGCGGCGCGGGCCCGGCTGCGGACCTATCTCCGCAACGGAGGCCGCCTGATCCTCAGCGGCTCGAACGTCGGCCAGGACCTGAGCCAGCGAGATCCCGGCTTCCTGCGGGATGTCCTGCGAGCCGGGTTCTCCGCCGACGACGCAGGGACCCGAACCGTGCGCCCGGTCTCGGGCGGGCTGCTGGACGGCATCGGCGATCTCACGCTGGACGACGGGACGATGGGCAGCCACCGGGTGACCACGCCGGACGTGTTGACGCCGGGTCCCGAAGCCCAGATCCTGATGCAGTATCCGGACGGACGGGCGGCGGCCACCTTTTTCGGCGCGCCCTGCCCGCAGGTGGCGGTCTTCGGGTTCCCGCTGGAGAGCGCCTGGCCGATGAGCGCCCGGGCCGCGCTGCTGGACCGCCTCCTGAACGCGATGCTGGCCTGCGGGGCCCCGCCGGAGACAACCATCACCGCGCCGACCCCCAACGCGCTGCTGAACCACGTCCCCATCATCGCCGGGACGGCCTCGCCCTCGGACGTCACAGCGGTTCAGGTAGCGCTCCAGCGGACGAGCGACCAGCGATGGTGGAACGGCTCGGGCTGGGGAGCCGGGCCGGTCTGGCTGACCGCCACCGGCCGCCTCACCTGGTCCTGGTCCCCGCCTTCCGATTTGACGGATGGGACCTATGGGGTGCTGGCCCGGGCGGTGCGGGACACCATTGTGGACCCCACCCCCGCTGCGGTGACCTTCACCCTGGACCGCACGCCGCCGGGGACACCGGTCCTGATCACCCCCACGGTGACGATGACCTACACCCCGCCGGTCCGGATGGAGTGGGCGCCCACGGGCGCCGAGACGCCGGCCGGATACGTGGTGCTGATCAACACCGCTCGCTTCACGGTAACTGCGCCGCCCTTCCTGGCCAACCTGGCTCCTGGGGAATATCAGTGGACGGTCGCTGCCTTCGACGCAGCAGGCAATCTCTCGGGGACGCCTCCGCCGGTGCAGTTCTATGTGGCAGCCGGGGCGCGCCCCCCCGGTCAGGTGTTCCTGCCCTTGATTATGCGTGGGGAGGGGATCACTCCCCCGCCCCCACCGCCCCCGGCTTGTGTGGAACGTTTGGCAAACGGAGGATTTGAAGCGGATTTAGCGGGAAGCTGGCAGATCCTCAATCCAACGGCGCCCATCGCCCGGGTCCAGAGCCCGGTTTACGAGGGGCAGTGGGCGGTCCGCCTGGGGGACCTGCAGGCGACCTCTTCCTCCTATGCCACCCTCTGGCGGCGGGTGAGCCTGGATGGAAGCCGGGCCACCCTGAGCCTGTGGCGCCTGCCTCAAATCCGGGAAAGCGGCGATCGCTTCTACATCGGCTTCCGGAACGCCCGGAACGAATGGATCCCGCTGCTGGTCGACTCGGCGAACACCGGAGCGTGGGAGCCGGTGAGCCTGGACCTCACGCCTTATGCAGGCCAGATCCTCACCCTGACCATCGGCGTTTACAATAATGGGAGCGGTCCGGGCAGCGCGGCGGTGATCGACGCCGTGAGCCTGCAGGTCTGCCGGTAATGCCCCGGAGGGGGGCGGGAAGGGATGCGTGCGCAGACGGCCTGGCTGGTGATCTTCCTCGGCGCCCTCGCCATCGCGCTGGTGATGACGCCGGTGGCCCGCGCGGTGGCCGTCCGCGTGGGGATGGTGGATCATCCGGCCTCGCGCAAGCTACACACGCGGCCCATCCCGCTGCTGGGCGGCCTCGCCCTTTACCTGGCCGTGCTGCTGGCCCTGTTGCTCTTCGAGGGCCGCTACAACCTTCCCCAGCTGGCCGGGATCCTGGCGGGGGCCACCGCCATCTCGTTCCTGGGGATCTGGGATGACCGCTGGGGGATGCGCCCGTTGATCAAGCTGGCCGGCCAAGTGCTCATCGCCGGCGTGGTGATGGCGACGGGCGTGACCGTCTCCCTCTTCCCCTGGCCGATCCTGAACCTCCTAGTGACGCTGCTCTGGCTGGTCGGGATCACCAACGCCTTCAACCTCATCGACAACATGGACGGCCTGTCGGGAGGGATCGGTGCGGTCGCCGCGGCCTTCTTCCTGCTCCTGGCCGCCCTGAACGGCCAATATCTGGTGGGTGCCATGGCCGCCGCTGTCCTGGGGGCCTGCATCGGCTTCCTGCGCTACAATTTCAACCCGGCCTCGATCTTCATGGGGGATGCCGGGAGCCTGTTCCTGGGGTTCCTGATGGCGGTCCTGGGGATCAAGCTTCGCTTCCCCAACAACGTCGCCTTCGTCACCTGGATGGTCCCGGTGCTGGTCCTGGGGATCCCCATTTTCGACACCGCTCTGGTGGTGCTCTCGCGGCTCCGGCGGGGCCTCAACCCACTGACCACGCCGGGGAAGGATCATCTCTCCCACCGGCTGGTGCGGGCGGGGCTGACCCATCGGGAGGCGGTGTTAACGCTGTATCTGGCTCAGGTGACCCTGGGGGTGCTGGCGATGTTCGTCGCCATGGCGGGGGCGCTGGAGAGCTACCTGATCGGGGGATTGGTGGTGGGCTTCGCCCTGTGGGCCCTCTGGCGCCTGGAGCAGCCCCCCTTCTTCGAGCCGCCCGCCAGGCGGTGAGGGCTGCGGATGCGACGCGGGCTTCCGATCCTGCTCGTCGGGCTCTTCCTCTTCAGCTTAGGGGCCGGGCTGGCCCAGCTGCGCCCGGCCGCTCGATCCGCTCCCCCCACCCAGCCCGCCCGGCTGATCCTGATCACCCGGACGCCGCAGCCCGGCGGGACGCCGGCTCCTTCCCTCCCCCTCACCCCCACACCGGAGGGGCGGTGGATGCGCGTGGCGGGGACAGGGGGGCTCGGGCTGCGGCTCCGGGAGGGCCCGGGGCTGAACCATCCGACCGTCGCGGTGCTCCCGGAGGGCACCCGGTTATGGGTCTTCCCGGAGCCCCAGGAAGCGGACGGCCTGCGCTGGTATCGGGCGCGGACAGCGGAGGGAGGTATGGAAGGATGGGTGGCGGAGCCCTATCTGACCCCGGAGCCCCTCTCTTCGCCGTAGAACAGCGGGTTCCGGGCGCAGGCTCCTTGAGCAGGTCCTTTACAGGCCGACCGCCTTCCGGATGAGCGCAATGATCCGGGCCTCCTCTGCCTCGGATACCTCTCTCAACGCAAACGCGACGGGCCACATCGCTCCCTCATCCAGGCGCGCCGCATCGGTGAAACCCAGGGTTGCATACCGCGTTTGGAATTTGTAGGCGCTCTGCCTGAGCGCCCCTTCATCGCGGCCCGTTCCTCAGCAGTAACCCCCCCCTGGCGGTCTTCCGGCTGGTCCCCCGTGAGCCCTTCGTTTTCTTCCCTGGCATCGGGGATCTCCTCCCGCTCACGCCAGCTCCGGCTGGATCAGGCCGTAATGGCCGTCCCGCCGGCGGTAGACCACGTTGATGCTGGCGGTCTCCGGGTTGTAGAAGATGAAGAAGTCGTGGCCGAGCAGCTCCATCTGCTCGATGGCTTCCTCCGGCGTCATCGCCGTGACCTCGAACCGCTTGATCTTCACAATCCGGCCGCCCTCTTCGGTTTCCCCGATCGCGGCCGGGGCGGTCTCCTCCATGCCAGCCCGCGCGCGTCCCTCCCGCCGGCCCTTGAACCGCTCGATGCGCCGCTCCATCTTGTCCACCACCAGGTCAATGGCCGCCAGGAGATCCGCGTGGCGCTCCTCGGCCCGGAGGAGGAGGCCCGGCGTCATCCGCAGGGTGAGCTGCGCGATCTGACGTTGATCCCGGCTACGGGTGTTCTCCTGGGCCAGCTCCAGCTCAGCCTGCGAGATCGTGGGCAGGAAGCGCTCCAGCCGTGCGATCCGCTTGCGTGCGTAGGCCTCGATGGCCTCCGTGATCTCAATGTTCCGTCCCCGCACGATCAGCTCCATAGGCTCCTCCTAAGGGGATCGAAAGGGATCTTCGTAGGATCACCCGCGCGAGGGTGAACCCCCATACCGTGACCGCGCCGGCCTGATAGAGGGCCGCTGCGCAGGCCTCCAGGGTGGCCCCGCTGGTGCACACATCGTCGATCACCGCCACCCGCCTGCCCGCGATCCAGCGGGGATCGGCCTGGAAAACCCCCTGCACGTTCGCCCGTCGCGCGAGGTGGTCCAGCCCCACCTGGGAGGGCGTGGCCCGCACGCGCCGCAGCGCCTCCGGGTGCACGGGGAGGCTCAGGTGTTCGGCCAGGGCCTCCGCGAGCAGGGCGGCCTGATTATACCCCCGCTGACGCTCTCGCCCCCGGTGGGCAGGAACCGGGATCAGCAGGTCGGCCTCCAGGGCGAAACGGGTCCAGCCGTCGGCCATCAGCGGGGCCAGGGCCCGGGCCACCGCATAGCGTCCATGGAATTTTAGCCGGTGCACCGCCCGGCGGAGGGGTCCCCGATAGAGACAGGCCGAGCGGATCCCCGCCAGCCGGGGCGGATCGGCCCGGCACGTGGGGCAGCGATCCCCCTCCGGCCACGGGATCCCGCAGCCTGGGCAGACCGGCGGCATAATCGGAATGACCGCCGCCGCGCAGGCGGCGCACCAGAAGGCTCCCGGCCTCCCACAACCGGCACAGCGCGGAGGGAAGAGGAGATCCAGCGCCTCCTCCAGGATGCGGAAGGGCAGGGTCAGGCGGACCGGGAGGGAGATCCGACGCACATTCTACCCCAAAGCGAGAGCTCAACCCGGAGGTTTTTCGCTAAGGGAGGAACCCGCCGCCGAACTGCTTGAGCACGATGAGCAGGGCCGGCCCGAGCAGGACCACGAACATGGCGGGGAAGATCAGGAAGACCAGCGGGAACAGCATCTTGATCGGGGCTTGGCGGGCCAGCTCCTCCGCCCGCTGCCGGCGGCGCAGGCGCATCTGATCCGCCTGGATGTGAAGCACCTTGGCGATGCTCACCCCCAGCTGCTCCGCCTGGATGATGGCCGCTACGAAGGTAGTCATCTCCGGCAGATCCACCCGCGCCGCCATATCCCGCAGGGCGTCCTTGCGGGAGCGCCCCAGGGCGATCTCATGGAGGACACGGGCGAAGGCGCGCCCCAGCTCGTTGTGGTTCCAACGCTCCGCCACCTTCTGCATCGCCGCGTCGAAGCCCAGGCCGGCCTCCACACAGATCACCAGGAGATCCAGAGCGTCCGGCAACGTCTTCAGGATCTCCCGCTTGCGCCGGGCGATCTGTTGGTTGAGCCAGAGCATGGGAAGGTAAAAACCCAGCCCGCCCATGGCCAGGCTGAGAACCCACCGCTGGGGCGGCGGGGCCCGCAGCAGCAGCACCTGGAGGAGGCCGAAGAGGAACAGCCCGACCAGCAGACGCAGCACGAAGAACTCTGCCGCCCCCAGGCGGGTGGGATTGCCGGCCAGCTCCAGGCGGCGACGGGTGTCCTCAATGATCGATTGCGGGGTGAACCGGGTGATGAAGGCCGCGATCTGGCGAAGGAGGGGGACGATCACCCGCTGGGTGAAAGGAATGGAGAGCTCGATGTCCTCCAGGGTCACCGGCACGTCCCGGGCGGCGAACTCCGCCAGCCGGGCCTGAAGCACCTCCTCCTCCCGCGGCGCCCCCAGGCCGATCACCAAGGCCAGCGCGATCACCCCCAGGGCCAAGATGACCAGAACCACGATCAGGCTCACCATCCTCTTACACCTCGATCCGGACAATCCGGCGGATCACGAAGTAACCGATGAGCATCATGACCAGGGTGCAGGAGATCATAAAATAGCCCAGGATCCCGCTGTTGAAGAAATTCAACATGTAGTTGCGGTTGATCCCGAACAGGATCAGGCCCAGGGCGATGGGGAGGAACATCAGGACATAGCCGCTGAGGGTTTGCTGGGCGGTCAGCGCCCGGATCTCCCCTTGGATCCGCACGCGCTCGCGGATGGTGAAGCTGATGGTGTCTAGGATCTCGGCCAGGTTCCCGCCCACCTC
This sequence comes from Thermoflexus hugenholtzii JAD2, assembly GCF_900187885.1. Taxonomy (NCBI): domain Bacteria; kingdom Bacillati; phylum Chloroflexota; class Thermoflexia; order Thermoflexales; family Thermoflexaceae; genus Thermoflexus; species Thermoflexus hugenholtzii. Next base: position 20,789 of record NZ_FYEK01000077.1, read on the forward strand.
GCGGTGGATCAGGATCGCCGTGACCAGCATCTCCAGGTCATCACTGCGGACCCGACGGAGCATGTTCTGGAGGGCCTGTTCCAGGGAGAGGCCCAGCTGCTGTTCCTTGACCACGCGATCGAACTCGACAGAGATCGGCGGGGGGAGCTCCCGGGCCACGGCCTCCATGGCCTGCAGGACGCTGTAGCCAGCCCGCAGGCCGTTCACCATCAGGTTGATGGCGTCCCCCAGCTGGGCGTTGAAGGCCTGCAGCCGCCGCCGCTGGCGCCAGGCCACATACAAGCGGGGGGCGAAGAAGCCGGCCACCGCTCCCAGCAACGTGAGCGGCAGGAAGCGGAAGATCAGCTGGGCCAGCAGGAGCCCAAGCCCCGCGGAGAGGATCTGCATGACCAGGAACTCCGCCGGGGTGATCTTGAGATCCGCCCGGGCCAGCTGGAGGCGCAGGTCCTCCGCGAACCCCCGCCCGGCGATGGCCCGGTTCAGATTTTCACTGAATGGCATGGCCCGGCGGGAGGGCGCCGGACGGGATGGCCCCTCGCCCCGGCGCACGGGCGGGGCAGCGGCGTAGCGTTCCAGCCGCTCGACCACCTCCTCCTCTTCCCCTCCGAAGATGTAGAGGAGCAGGAGGATCACGATCAGCGCGCCCCCGCCGATCAGCACATAAGTCTGCCAGGCCATCCCCTTCCCCCTATCGACGCCCGATGCCGAAGATCGAGGGCGGCAGGCGGATGCCGGCCTCCTCCAGGCGGTCGATGAAGCGCGGCCGGATCCCCGTGGGCACCAGCCGGCCAACGATCTTCCCCCCTTCCATCCCGTATTGCTCGAATTTGAAGAGCTCGGTGGCGGTGATCACCTCCCCCTCCAGGCCCTGGATCTCTGTGACGGAGACGATCTTGCGGGAGCCGTCCCGCATGCGGGAGGTCTGGACGATCAGGTCGATGGCCATGGCGATCTGCTCCCGGATCGCCCGGTGGGGGAGATCCGTCCCGGCCATCAGCACCATGTTCTCCAGGCGGGCCAGGGCGTCACGGGGGCTGTTGGCGTGGATGGTGGTCATGGAGCCCTCGTGGCCGGTGTTCATCGCCTGGAGCATGTCAAAGGCCTCGCCCCCGCGGCACTCCCCGACAATGATCCGGTCCGGGCGCATCCGCAGGGCGTTGATCACCAGATCCCGCATGGTGATCTCGCCCTTCCCCTCAATGTTCGGTGGGCGGGTCTCCAGGGTGACCACATGCTCCTGGCGCAGCTGCAGCTCCGCCGCGTTCTCAATGGTGATGATCCGCTCCCCCTCCGGGATGAAGCCGGAGAGGATGTTGAGCAAGGTGGTCTTGCCCGAGCCCGTCCCGCCGGAGACCACGATGTTGATCCTCGCCTGGACGCAGGCTTTCAGGAACTCCATCACCTCCGGCGTGGCCGAGCCCAGGCGGATCAGATCCTCCACCGTGAGAGGGGTCCGGTAGAACTTCCGGATGGTCACCACCGGGCCGATCAGGGAGATCGGGGGGATCACAATGTTGACGCGGGAGCCGTCGGGCAGCCGAGCGTCCACGTAGGGCATGCTCTCGTCCACCCGCCGGCCCAGGGGAGCGACGATGCGTTCGATGATCCGCATCAGATGTTCATCGTCCTCGAAGACCACGTTCGTCCGCTCGATCTTCCCGTTGCGCTCGATGTAGACCTTCTTGGGCCCGTTGACCATGATCTCGGTGATGGTGTCATCCTGGAGCAGGGGCTCCAGGGGGCCGTAGCCCAGGATCTCGGCCACGATCTGCTCGAACAGCCGCTGGCGCTCCAGGCGGCTCAGGACGATGTGATCCTCCGCCAGGACGGCGTCGAACTTCTCCTCGATCATCGCCCGCAGCTCTTCGGTGCGGGAGAGATCCAGGGTGGGCTCCAGCTCCGCGAGGAGTTTGTTCTGGATCCGGCTTTTGAGATCCGCGTAGGCATCCCGGAGGCCGGTGGTGGTCGGCAACGGCCGGCGGGGGGCGGAAGGCGGCGGAGGCTCCGGGGCCGGCCCCGGGCGCGCCGGCTCGGGGCTCGGCGACGCTGCAGGAGGACTCTGGCTTCCCTGAATCCGTCGCAGGAGCGACATCCTTCACCTCCGGAAAGCGAGTGGGAACAGCCTCCTAACGGCCAGTCCGCCGCCGGACCTCCTCCGCCTCGGGGGCGGCGGATAGCGCCTCCTCGACCCGCCCGGCCAGCTGGAGGAGGGCCTGGGCGATGGGCCGGGCCCGCTGGGCGACCAGCGGGCTGCCCTTGTTGATCGACTGCAACACCGTCGTCTCATCCCAGGGAATCTGGGCAACCACCGGGTGCTTGAGGGCCTGCTCCACCATCTCCGCCGTGATCCCGAAGCGCCGGTCGGCCTTGTTGAGGACCATCAGGGTCTTCTGGGGCGGGTACTCCAGCTGGGCCGCCACATCGAAGAACAGACGGGCGTTCTTGATGGTGGGCACGTCCGGCGTCACTACCAGCACGATCCGATCGGCCTCATCGAGGATCTGTAGCGTGAGATCCGAGGGCTGGGTCGTTGTGTCGATGACCAGGATGTCGAAGAGACCGCGGGCCAACCCCAGGATGCGCTTCATCGCCTCCGCGGTCACATACTCCGCCAGCTCCGGCCGGGGCGGGGCCAGCAGCACCTTCAACCCCGAGGCGTGGGCGAGCATCGTCAAGGTCAACGCCTCCGGATCCACCTCATCCATCTGGGCCAGATCGGCCAGATGGCGGGGCCCCTGCAGGTTCAAGAACACTCCCACATCCCCGAACGGCAGGGAAGCGTCGATGAGGGCCACCTTGCGATCCGGCTTCTGGAGGGCGACCGCCAGGTTCACTGCGATCATCGTGGTCCCCACGCCCCCCTTCGGGCTGTAGACGGCCACCACCTTCCCCCGCGCGCCGCCCGGCCCGGCCGCGACCCCCAGCGGGCCTGTGGGCGGCAGCACCGCCGGAGGCCGCCGGGTCCGGACCACCCGACGGACCGTGGCCACCAGCTCGTCCGCCGAGAAGGGCTTAGGGAGGAAGTCCCGGGCTCCGGCCAGCATCGCCCGCCGCAGGTAGTCCGCGTCGCTCTGAACGGACATCATGACCACCTGCGTGAGGGGAGCGACCTCCATGATTCGCTCCACCGCGGCGATGCCGCTCATCCCCGGCAGGTTGATGTCCAGCAAGACCACGTCCGGCTGCAGGTCCCGCGCCAGCCGGATCCCTTCCTCCGCGGTGGCTGCGCTCCCCACCACCTCGATGTCCGGCTCGAACAAAAGGAGCTTCTTCAGGTTCTCCCGCGTCTCGGGGACATCATCCACAATCAGCACGCGAATCCGCGCGTCCGCCATCGGATCTCCTCGATCAAAATATGTAGCTCACCGGCACGGCTCCCGGGCGAACGCATCCGGACAACCCGGGATCATATCCGGGGCAAGGCCGAAGCGCCCGGGCGGCGGGAGGGTGATCCCGATCCGCTGGAGCAGCCATCCTAAGGTCACCGGGTCCGTCCGCACCAGCTGGTTATCCGTCGGGTTGCGCAAGGCCAGGTCCACCACCGCTCCGGATTCCCGCAGCCACTGCAGGATCAACGCCTCCTGCGGATCGACCAGCAACGTGATGTATCGCTGGCGCGGCATCGGAGTGGGCGTGGGCGCGGGACCCGGCGTCGGCGTCGGCCCAGGCGGGGGCAGAGGCTGCGGAGGCTCAAAGGATCCGATAGAAAGGATCTCCACGTTCTGAAGGACCAGCTGGCTGACCCGGAATTCCACCTGCTGCTCCGGCTTCACCACGGCCGCCTGCGCCGCGGCGCCGGGCTCCACCCCAAGGGCCCGCAACCGATTGAACAGATCTTCGTCCAGGATCTGCGGGCGGAACTCCCCATCGGCGGTCGCCTTGACTGGAACCAGACGGAACGTCACCAGCACGTCCACCCGATCCCCAGGCGCCAGGTTGAAGGCGACGGCCCCCGCCTCGTCGGCCGGGATGGGGAAGGCTACTTTCCCGGGCGGCACGAAGAGGCTGGCCTCCGATCCCCGCCGCGCCGCCTCTGCGGGCTGCACCGTCAGGTCCTCCGGCACGATGGGCTTCTGCCGGGGGATGTCCACCCGGGCCACCTTCCCGATCACCTCCTTCGGATCCGCGAAAGCCCCCTCCGGCAGGACCTCAACCGGCCATCCCCGCAGGGTGACATCCGACTCCGTGATCAACGCCCCGCGCGGGATGCTCTGGGCCGCGATGACGATGGGCTTCAGCGAAGGGGGTGTGGGCGTTGGCGTCGGGGCCGGGCCCGCAGCGAAACGGGGCACGAGCAACAGCGCGGCCCCCATCAGGACCAGGATCAGCAGGATGAGCAGCAACAACGTTCGATTTCTGCGCCGGCGCATCCCTCTGCCTCCGGTTCAGGATCCTAATCACCCTCCACGGCACACCGCCTCCTCCGGATCGCAACCCGCCCCCATCGAGCCCCTGCACAACCCCGCACCCTATCACTCCCCAATTCGGGAGCGGGTGGGGCCGTCAAAAGTCATCCGATTACTGAATATTATAGGCCCTTTCCAATTTTCCGTATAGGCCTTTTGTCCCCCAGTGCGCCCTCGCGCCTACCGCCGCCTCCGAAATCGCCGGCGGCGCCACGCCAGTAAAGCCGCCAGCATGGCCAGACCGCCCCCGGCCACTGGCCCCCAGAGCGCCCCGCCGGTCCGCGGCAGCCGGGCGACATCCAAACCGGGTGTGGCCACGCTGGGGCTCGCTGCATCGGACCCTCCCGATGGACCCGGGGGCGGAGACGAGGGAGCTGGGACCGCCGGAGCGGTGGGCATGGGAGAAACCGTCGGAGAGGGGATAGGAGTTACCGTGGGAGGGGGCTGCGTAGGAGGAGGCACGGACGTGGACGTCGGCGTGAACGTAGGGGAGGGAGAAGGCGTCGGCGTGGGCGAAGGAACCGGCGTATCCGTCGGGGTCGCCACCGGGGTGGGCGTCCACGTCGGGAACGGGGTGGGCGTCGGGCCCGGGGTGGGGAACTGGGCGCTGGCCCGATCGCCCCACCCCAGGGCGAGCCCCATCCCCAACGCCAGGCCCAGCCCGGCCCGCAGCCCGCCGCGCGCCCACCCATGCCTTCTTTGAACGCGAGCGCCTTCCCACGCCATGGACCTTCTCCCTCCGGATGCGATCCCGCCAGCCTCCGGCTGAGGAGATCTTACCATCGAACCTACCACGTTGGGAAGCCCTGGTCCGGAATCACCAGACAGCCGATGGATCCACGGATCGGCTCACGGACCTCGCAGGATCAGGGGGAGGAACACCCGATATCCGCCCACCCTCACCGGCTCGGTGACGTTGTTGTCCTCCCGCGTTTCCATCACGCATCCCCGGCCGGGGAAGCCAAAGCCGGGGGTGTAGGCGTCCACCATGGCGCGGATCGAGGCAGTCCTCGTAAGTGACAGCGTGAAGACCCCGGAGGCCGCGGCGCCCGGAGGCAGCCGATGCGCTCCCAGATCGAGATAGTCCGCACGAACGGGTTCGTCGTTCGCCCAGAACCCCACCAGCACCCAGTGCGGCGCGCACAGGGGGTTCTCACTGGACAACGGACGGGCGGTTCCCGGCCCGACGTTAGTGACGACCACCGTGAGCGTGACTGTGCTTCCATCAAAGCTCACGGATTCCGGTGGGATGGCGACCACCAGATCCGGTCCGGCCAGGGTGGTGACGTCGGAAGCCTCGAAGCGGTCCGCCAGGGGAACCCCTGCCGTCCCGAAGGCGCGGGCGGTGACCGTGTTGGTGAAGGCGACCACGTCCGAGAGGTTGGCGGAGACGCTGATCTGAGTGCTCCGGACGAAGGAGATCGTCGCCCGGGGCCCCAGGGCGGGGAGCGTGATCACCATCTCCCTGGCCTCCACCGGTGGATCCACGAAAGTGATCCACGGCCATCCGGTCAGCGTGTCGGTGATCCGAAGGTCTGTCACCGTCACCCAGCCGGTGTTGGTGAGGGTGATGGTATAGCGGAGGATCTCCTCGATGTCCGCTTGGCTTCGATCGTCGGTCTTGACGATCTGGAGGGCATACGGCTGACGTACCACGTGGGTGATAGCCCCCAGTGGGAGGGGCGGGGTGCCGGAGAGGGATGCCGTAGCGGTGAGCCAGGCCCCGTCCTCGATCCACATCGGGTCCGTGATCTGCACCGTCCAGGTGAGGGCCGCGGCCGCCCCCGCGCCCAGGCCGGGCAGGTCCCAGCGGAAGGTCGGCCAGGATCCCGTGAACACCGACCCCGCGCTGACCTGAAGGCCGTTGGGGAGCGGGACGACGGCGAGGGGGAGCTGCCCGGTGATCTGCGCCGCCCCCAGCGGAGCGGACGCAGGGTTGGTCACCCACACAGTATAGGTGAGCAGATCCCCAGGGAAGACCACGCTCCCGGCGGGCGGGAGGGCGCTGAGGGTACCGGTCAACGCGACCACCGGATGGACGACGACGTTGCCGGAGAGCAACCCGAACTCATCGGTCTGGAGAACGGCCTGGTTCTGGATCTGGCCACCCCCGGCAGTCACGGTGACCGCGAAGGTGAACGTCAGGACGCTCCCGGGGGCGAGGGCGGTCATCTCCCCCACCCACCCGCTGGCGGAGACCGTCCACGAGAGCCCTGCGGAGGCGGAGGCCGAGCCTGCCACGTAGGCCGTCCCGGCCGGGAAGTCGTCCATCAGCCGGAGGTTGTGGAGGGTGGCCCCGCTGTCGTTGGTCAGGACCACCGTGTAGGTGATCCGATCCCCGGGCCGCACCGCATTCCCCTCCGGCGGCATCGCCTGTTTGACCCAGGCAGGCGGCTTGTCCGGGACCTCGTAGCGCAGATCGGCCCGGAGCAGGAAGGGCGCGGTGAGGGGGTTCGTGGTGCTGAAGACCACTTCATACTGAAGGGACTGGACGTAGAAGTTGAGGGGGATGGAAAGGGTGACCTCTCCCGTCCCGGTGAGCGGCGTCCACGGGCCCCAGTCGCTCCACGGGAAGCCGTCCTGAGCCTGGGATCGGATGCGGACCGCGGCGTCGGTCCCGGGCGGACGCAGGAACTGGAAGTCCAGCGTCAACAGCAGTCGCCGCCGGTCCAGATGAAAGGGCGGGGCGAGGTAGCGCCCACTGGAGACGAAGAGCCCTGCCCCCTCCGCGCCCAGTCGTCCGGCGTTGATGTGGGTCAGGGGGGTGTTCTGATCGCGCCCCCCGATCACGTAGACCCAGCCGTCGGGGAGCACGACCATGGCGTGGGCGCTGCGGGGTGGGGTGATCAGGCTGGTGGCCGTCCAGGTGATTACCTCCCTGGTGTCGGCGATCACCCCTGCCCGCACGTCCCGGCTGACATCGCTGAGGTTGCTCTGCAACCCTCCGCTGGTGAGCAACAGGCCGTTGTAGCCGATGGCCGCCAGCTCCACCAGGTTGTTGTCCAGGGGCTCGGTGCGGGTGAAGGGCCCGAGGAGCGTCCCATCCCCCAGGGGCGCGAACCAGACCTCATACAGGGGCAGGCTGCTCGTCCCGGTCATCCCCCCGATCACATAGAGATAGCCCTGCTCGGCCACCGCGGCGTGCCGCCACAGGGGATAAGGCAGGGTCCACGTGAGGCGGGTCCAGCCGGTGATGAGACCAGTGGCCGGGTCCGGCCGGGCCACGTAAATGGTGTCGGTCACCTGGAGGCTTTCATCGATCCCGCCCAGGACGTAGATCCACCCCGCCCACGCCACCGTCGCCATGCTCTCCAGCCCGACGGGCAGGGAGACCGCCTCCGTGAACGGGGAGAGGGAGCCATCCGGGTTCACCCGGGCGTAGGCTACCTGACGCTGGGCCGCTCCGATGTCTGGGTTCGGCTCCCGCCTGCCGCCGATGACATACAGGAAGGGGCCGACCTGCACCGCTCCCCCATAGGCGGTGCCATAGGGGAAGATCCCGGTGAGGTTGGTCGTGACGGTGACCCATGGCGTGAGGTTATGATCGCCCAGGACCGTGGCCGATTGCACGATGGCGTGCGTCAGGGCGCTGCCCACGGTGGCATCGTGGAGCCCGCCGATCACATAGATGCGCCCGTTCGTGTAGACCGCAGCGTGACCCCAACGGGGGACCAGGCCCGCCGTCACCACCGTGGTGATCCACTCCCCGCTCAGGCCGGCCCGGAGCAGCGAGACCGCGCCGTCCCCTATGCCGGCCAGCCCGGTGCGGAGGAACTCCCCGGCGCCGAAATCCACCAACGTGGTCTGGGAAAGGACCTGGACGCCGGCCTCGGCCCGGCGGCTCATGAGGAGCAGCAGGGCGAGGAACCCGGCGCCCGCGATGAGAAGCGTTGCCCCAACTCGATGCCAACCTTTGTGCGTCCGCATTTCCGGATCCTGAGCGCTGAGAGTGGGAAGATAAAGGTCCCGGGAGGCCTGCTAACGGGAGCCTCCCGGGACAGGGATCGGCTCACTTGAACAGGAAGAGCTGGGGAGGCGAGGTCGGACAGGCCTCATCGATATAGGTCAGCTGGAAGTTGGCGCCGGAGACGTCGACCTCGTAGCCGAAGATGGCACCGTTCCCGGTGAACCCCTGGCTGCCCGAGAGGTTGACCAAGCCGTTGGGGGCGTAGATCAGGCCCTCCCAGGTGATCGAGGCATACGAGAGCTGGATCGCCCCGTTGTTGGTGTCATTGGATGTCGAGAAGAACAGGAGCTGCCCCTTGCCGTCCGGCTCCCGATAGAACCCCTTGAAGTAGGCGTCATCGTTGTTCGAGCTGGTGGACTTGATCTCGCCGTTGGTCACGATCGTCAGCGTGACGGTTCCCCCGCCCTGGATGGTGACGTCGCCGTTGACCACGTAGAGCCCGTCGCAGAGCTTATAGGAGCCGCCGCTGTTGTTCCCGGGCGAGGGGCAGAGGCCGCTGGATTTCAGCGTGATGGGACCGCTGAAGTAATAGCGCCGGCTCGCATCCGCCTGGTTCCACTTGGAGCCGCCGGGCAGGAAGTCTTCGTATTTATAAAACTCGGGCATCGGGATGTAGCTGCCCTGCTGGGTGGTCTGGCACTTCCCCTGCCCTTTCTTCTCCGTCACATAGTCACAGACGCCGTTGATATACATCTGCTGGCTGATATTGATGTCGGCATTGGAGTGGATGTTGCCGTTGACGACCCCGGCCTGGCCGCCGCCGGTGGCCTTGAGGACGTTGGGCTGGCAGTTGCCGGTGCACCCGCCGAAGATGGCCCAGCCATTGCAAGAGACAGGCGGCTGGTAGACCGCCACCGCCTCCGCGCTCACGCGCAGGTTCGCCTGACCGATGATCTGGGCGATGAAGGCGGAGAAGGGGTTCCAGACCACCACGCGGACGCCCTTCACGTCCTTCGTCCCGATCTTGGCCGGGACGAAGCCGCCGCCGACCGGGCCGAGGACGTTCCCGTCGGCGTCAGTGTAGAAGACCTGGATGTTGGCGTTATACGCGTTCCCGGGCTGGCCGTCCGTATCCGGCAGGCCGTGGGCCTCCACGGCGCTGTTCACCGCCCGCAACAGCGCCGCCTCCGGGCAGCCGTAGCCCTGAAGGTTGTTGCACCAGGGTTTGGGGTTCCAGAGGAAACGCGCCCCGGTCAGGGCCCCGGCGTCGGCCCCGTTCTGGGCCCGCCGGCGCTGGCCGTAGGCGTTGCTCCCGTCCAGGGCCAGGGCCGTGAGGGCCAGAAGGCCCACGAAGGCCAACGCGATCAACACCAGCGCTTGTCCTCGGCTTCGTCCGTGCATGTTTCCACCTCCTCCGGACATCCCGATCTATGGGCATCCGCTTGAACCGTTGTTGAGGGCGCGCTGCACCGCGTAAGCCCGCAGCGCCACCTCTGGGCCGAACATCGCCTGCATCACCGGCGTGATCATCGTGAACGAATACCGCGTCGAGACTGTGATCGGCGTGCCGAAGCAGATCTGCCCCGGATCGTTCGGCGTGATCACGATCGTCACCCGGTAGGGATCCAGGGGGGTCCCGGGGGTGGAGCGGATGGCGATGAAGGTGCGGTCGTAGGCGTTGTTGGGCGTCTGGCAATCCGGGCCGTTGGCCGCGCTGATGCAGCGGGGGTTCATCGCCGCATACAGCGCCCCCTCCCCGGCGGCGTCCTGGATGGCCACCCAGGCCATATACATCCGGCCCAGGTCCAGCACCCCGGTGAGCAGGATCAGCAAGACAGTGGCTGCCAGGGCGAACTCCACCAGGCTCTGACCGCGTCCTCGTCCCATGGTCCCCATAGGGCTCCCTCTACGGTTTCGGCATCGCGATGCCGCTGATCGGGACCACCGAGCGCATCCCGGCGAAGCGCAGCGTCAGGCCCGGAAGGAAGGGCTGCATCAGGGGCGTGGCCGCGCTCACCCGGGATTGCACTTCCACATACACCTGATCGTTCAGGGCCAGGACCGCTGTCGGCAGCTGGATCTGCGCGGGATCCGAAGCGCATACCCCCAGGGAGGTGCTGCCACCACCAGAGGTGGGGCGCAGGTATTCCACCGTGATCGTCACCTGGCTCCGGGGCGTCAGGGCCAGGGTCCCGTAGGCCCGGTTCAGGATCTCATTGCACTCCGCAGCGGTGACCTTCCCCCGATCGGCGTCATTGGCCCGGTGGATGGTCGCCGCCCCCGCCCGTAAGGCCTCCCGGGCCGCATTGGAGACCTCGGTGTAGATGTAGAGGACGCGGCCGAACTCCATGATCCCCAGCATGAACAGCAACAGCACCGGGAGGATCAAGGCGAACTCCACCAACCCCTGACCCCGGCGGAAGGATGCCCCCCGCATCCGCACCTCTCGGATCCGTGAGGTCATATGTCTCTTACCTCCGTGAGGTAAACCGCCCAAAGAGGTGGGGGGGTTACGGCCCCTCCCCGCCCCACCCTGGACTTTCGGGCTATTGACGGTTTGAGATTTTTTAATATAATCCCCCATAGGGGGGTGCAGTGAATGTCGAATTAAATTTAAACCGCTCTGGATGGGCTTTTGGATACGGAGGGTCTATGAGCGAGCGGGGACGGAGAGGACGGCGGGCCCAGAGCATCGTGGAGCTGGCGATTCTACTCCCCCTCTTTCTGATCCTCATCGCTGGGCTCACCGAGATCGGGTTCGCCATTGCAGCCTATCTCTCCCTGCAGGACGCCGTGCGGGAAGCCGCCCGCTTCGGGGCCGATGGGGATCCCTGCCTCTACGCGGATCGCCAGGAGGACCCGCGGGATCCCAGCGCTGTGTGCGGCAGCGACCTGTTCCTGAACCCCATCTCCCAGCGATTTGACGAGGCCTTCCAGCCCTATGCGCTGAACTCCGGCCTGGGGGACGACCTGGTGATCTCCGCCTTCGGCGTCCGGCAGGACGGCACATTGGTCTGGCGGCTCCCCCGAGACGCCCCCAACGGCTGGTCACGATTCAACAATCAAAGCTCTCGAGTCACCAACGAGGCCATCACTGCGCAGGTTGGTCGTTCCCCGAGCAAAGGGATCCTGATCGTGGAGGCCTATTATCACTATCGTCAGCGTCTGGGCCTGTTCACATCGATATTCCCTGAAATCATCCCGATGTATGCGTCGGCCTGGATGCCGCTGCCTTCGGTGGATCCGATGGAATGAGCCCGGCACAGGTCCCTCCAGCCCCTTCGGGGTCGCCAACGGAAGGAGGAAAGATGCGCGGCCGCGGTCAGATTGTGGTCCTGTTCGCTTTCATGGTAGTGGGGCTGCTGGCCCTGGCCGGCCTGGCCATGGACGGCGCCCGGCTTTACGCCGCCCGGCACCGCTTGCAGCACGCCCTGGATGGAGCAACCCTGGCCGGCTCCAATCAGTTCCGCGTCGGCCGCACCCTGGCCGACATTCAGCAGGCCGCTCAGGATTTCCTGACCGCCCAGGGCTTCGACGTCGCCGCTATCCGGGTCTACACATGCGACGATCCGGGCCCCTACGCCGCGGAGCTCTGCACCACCCCCAGGCGCAAGCTGGTGCGTGTCGAAGCGGAGGTGACCGTCCCGATGACCTTCCTGCGCGTGGTGGGCTGGGAGAGCGCGCGCCTCTCCGGCTCCGCCACAGGGGAGGCCGCCTCGGTGGACCTAGTGCTGATCATCGACAACTCAGAGTCTATGGCCTACGACACCCGCATGGTCCTCGCCTCCGCAAACCCCATCGTGTGCATCCCCACCGATGCCCCCGATCCCAATCCGGCATGTCCTCGGCCCCAGCGGCCGCACTTCTGCAACCCGACGGACGCCTGTGAACCCTTCCGCTTTGTGCGGCAGGCAGCGCTGGAATTCGCCGCCCGGATGTATTACCCCTACGACCGCGTGGCGGTGATCTCCTTCGATCGCCAGCCTCGCCTGTGGGTGGATCTGAACGGGGGGACCAGCCTGATGGCCGTTGAGAACGCGATCCGGAGCATCCAGGTTTATGACCCTTCCCAAAACGCACAGACTGCAAAATGCGCAGGGATGGATTGCACCTCCGAATCGGGGAACTGCGTCCCGGTGCCTGTCTTCGAGCCGGGGCCCGGCAACGATCCCCGCCCGTGTCCCAGCAGCAACGTCCAAGGAGCCCTCCGGCTGGCTTACAACGTCTTGGCCACCCAGGGACGTCCGGCGGAGACCGGTGCCCTCTGGGCCATCGTGATGCTGAGCGATGCCGCCGCCAACGCCACAGATCCCGTTCCGAGCTCGCCAGATCCGGCAACCAAGAACTTCGGGCTCTGCCCGAAATATACACCGCCCCCGGGGTGGGGGGAGCCCACCTGGTATTGGGGGGATCCCACCTACCGTCCGTTCTGTCAGGATGGAGACTTCGAAGCGCGCCATCCCAGCACGAGCCCCCGTTACGATGCGGAGGACGCCGCGCTGGATATGGTGGACGTGCTGAGAGAGGCCAACGTAGTGGTCTTCTCGATCGGCTACGGCACCGGGATGCACAGCCTGAACGTCCGGCCCGGTGGGGGGCGAGATCGCGATGTCGGGGAGAAGTTCATGCGCTACCTCGCCGACAGCACGGATGGGGACAACCGGGCCGATTGCCTGCAGAGCGGGGACGACTGGTTCAGCTCCGGAGCGGTCTGGAAACCCCAGGGGCAGTCGTGCAGCAATTACTTCTACGCCCCGGACGCCAGCACCCTGCAACAGATCTTCCGGGAGATCGCCCGTCGGATCTTCACCCGCTTGAACCGATAGGTGGCTTCTCTTGTGCCGCAAAGGAGGGATCATGCGCCGATTGGCTCAGGGGACGCTGGAGTTCGCCGTGGCCCTGCCTATCTTCCTGATGCTGGTCTTCATGGTCATCGAGCTGGCCCGGGTGTTCTACGCCTGGGCGACCATTGAGAACAACGCCCGGGCGGCGGCCCGGTACCTTTCTACCGGGCAATACGATGAGGCCTTCTGTCTCAGCGGCTGCACGGATGAGGCCGACCGGGAGCAGGCCCGGCTGCAGGCCGGCCTGATGCGGGGACGCGAGATCCTTTACGGTCTCTTGGTCACCTCCTTCGGGGAACAGGCCGGCGGGCCCGGCTCGGATGCGCCGGGCTTCTACGGCGTGACCATCTGCAGCAGCCGGGCAGGCTTCGAATTCGATCCGGCCACCCTGCGCTGCGAGCCCGGCAACGACGCGGGCGGCCCCGGAGACCGGGTGGTGGTGGTGGTGCGCTACAACCATATGATCATCACCCCCTTCCTGCGGCCTATCGTCTCCCACATCCCGCTGATCGCCCGCCGCGAGGCCATCAACGAGCGCTTCCGGACCGTCCGTCTGCTGGGGCTGCCGCCGCAGATCCCAACGGTGGAGCCGCCTCCCACGCCGACGTTCACCCCGGGTCCCACCGATACGCCCACGCCCACGCCGCCGCCCACGGACACACCGACGCCTACCCCTACGGCGACGGCAACCCCGACGCCGACATCGACCTCCACGCCCACGGCCACTGCAACGCGCACGCCCACCCGCACGCCTACGCGCACCCGCAGGCCAACGCGCACCCGCACGCCTACGCCCACGCCGTGCCCGCCGTCGATCTGCACGCCCACGCCGACCCGCACCCCCACGCGCACACCGACTATCACGCCGACTCGCACTCCCACGCGCACGCGGACGCCGACGCCCACCCGCACGCCCACACCGACGGTATGTCCGCCGTCGGTCTGCACGCCTACGCCCACCCGCACGCCCACGCGCACACCAACCCGCACATTCACGCCTACGCCCACACGGACGCCGACGATCACACCCACCCGCACGCCGACCCGCACGCCCACCCGCACCCCGACGCCCACGCCGGTGTGGACGCCCACGCCCCCCCGGACACCCACGCCGACGCCGACCCGCACGCCAAGCGGGTGGGACGGGTGAAGGTCTCCCGACACCTTCTGGGCGGATGGAGAGGCAGATTTTGAATTCAACCCCTCCATCCGCCCGAGTGGTTAGAGAATAATGACCGAACAGACGAAAAGCGGTCTGCGATTTGGACCGATCCTTCGCCTGCTCAGCCTCCTCCTGTCGGGCCTGGGGCTGTTGGGGATCTTCGTCTGGCATGGGATCGCACGGGCCCTGCCACCTCCTCCGCCTCCCCCGTGGCCCACTCCACTCCCCGCGCCGGCCCTGCGCGCGGCCGAAGTCTTCCCCAACACTCGATGGCAGACCCTCACCATTGGTGTCACCAGCCTAGGGGATCCATACTTACCTGTCACCCGGGAGAACCGGATTGAGAACGCCACCGTGGATCGCCTCCGCATCGGCTTCGGGGGACTGACCTACCCGGATTGGATCACCCGGGTGGAGGTCTGGGCCGATCCCTTCGATGGTGAGATCACCTGGACGGTGGAGCCCACCGGCGTGCTGTTCCTCAATGTGCAGCCCACCCACACCCTTTTCGCCTCCTGGATGACCACGGCCTATGCCCGGTATCAGCCGCCGGAATATGAGATCACCGTAGGGACCATTGGGGGCACAGGCTTCGAGTTCGCCACGGGGATGGCCGTGCGCGTGCCAACGGGGATTTACACCATCACCTACGCTCGGATCCTCTCCACCAGCCAGGAAGGGCTCAATCCCATCCCGTTCTACACGCCGGAGGGCATCCTCTGGCCGCTGGCCCGCTTCACCGCCACTCCCGAGAGCCGGGCGTGGGTGACCTACACCATCCGCCTGGGAGATCTGCGCGGCAATCCGGAGGAGATGCTCCCGGATCTGATTCTCCTCAGCCCTACGCTCCGGCTGGTCGGGGACATGGCCCAAGTGAACGCATGGGTCCGGAACGCGGGCGCCGCGCCGGTCCCTCCTCGCGTCGGCGGCTTCCTGGTGGCGCTGCAGCAGCGCGCGTCCGGGAACCCTCCGGCCGGGCCGTGGGACGGCGAAGGCTTCGCGGCGTGGATGGAAGGGCCTTCGGGCATCTGGCTTCCCCCGTTGGCCCCCGGTCAGGAGATCCCCATCACCGGGACTGCGTCCTTCCAACCCGGTCGTTGCTTCTTCCTGAACCTCGATGTGGATCCCTATGGGGAGAGCCCCCTCACCGGGCGGGTCTGGGAGGCGCGGGAGGACAACAACGTGATCGCCGTCTGCCCAGCCATCATCTTTCTTCCCATGATCCTGCGGGGCCCGCCGTAGATCAGGGTGTAAAGAAAGCGTGGCCTCGCGGGGCTAAAGCCTTCCTAATAGGAGCGACTTCCGCCACGACCCCCTGCAGGGGCGAGAAGAAAGGGTTTGGGACTGAAGGCCCTCCCTTCAGAAATGACCGCCGTTGCCATGCGGGACACCCGCCCAGGGCGGAAGCTCCTCCTACACGATGTTTTCGGTAGGAGTGGCTTTAGCCGCGACCCTTGCAGGATCGAAAACGACAGTTCAGGGCTTCAGTCCACCCCTCGACACCGAATGGCATGCCGCCCGGCAGGCGGTCGCTCCCTCCAGTAAAATACGCAGGCTGGGGCGAGGCCCAAAGGCCTCCCCACCCCTCTCGGAGTCGCACATCGCGATGCCGAACGGATGGGGACGCTGGATCATCGGACTGGGAGCGATGGCGCTGGCCGCCTGCACCGCCCGGCCAGCCCCGGTGACCGTGGTGGCCGATGGCCAGCGCCGGACGGTTTACGTCCGCGGCCCCACGGTCCGGGAGGCCCTGGCCCAGGCTGGCATCACCCTTCGGGACCTGGACCGCGTCACCCCACCGGAGAACGTCCCCATCCAGCCTGGGATGGTGATCACCGTCACCCGCATCACCCAGACCCTGGAGGTCGAGGAGATCCCCCTGCCCTTCCCCCAGCAGATCCTGAAGGACGCCCGGCTGGCCCCCGGAGAGACCCGCCTGATCCGCCGGGGGGAGCCCGGGATGGAACGGGTCACCGTCCGCCTCACATGGGCGGACGGCCAGCTGGTGGAGCGCCGGGAGGTGCATCGGGAGCGCCTCCGGGAGCCAGTGCCCGAGATCCTCGCCGTGGGCCTGGGTGGCGAGGTAGCCTCCCTCCCCATCTCCGGCACCCTGGTCTTCCTGGCCCGCCGGGACGCATGGCGGATGGCCGGGGAGACCTCCCGGATCCTTCCGCTCACCCGCTTCGGCGATTTGGACGGTCGGGTCTTCGCCCTCTCTCCGGACGCATCCATCCTGCTGTTCTCCCGGGCACCCCTCACGGCCTCCTCCCGCCTGCTGAACACCCTGTGGGGACTGGATCTCCGGGCGGACCCGCCCCGTTCCCAGCCTGCCGGCCCGGAGAACATCCTCTGGCTGGACTGGTCCCCCCGGGGGGACCGCATGGCCTTCACCACCGGGGAGCCCAGCCCCGGGCCGCCGGGATGGCGGGCGAACAACGACCTGTGGATCGGCCGCTGGGCCGGTGGACGCATCACGGCGCGTCAGGTCCTCACCTCCACAGCGGGAGGTCCCTACGGCTGGTGGGGGATGCGCTGGGCCTGGTCCCCGGACGGCCGGCGCCTGGCCTTCGGGCGGACGGACGGGATCGGCATCCTGGATGTGGAGAGCCTCCGGATCACCCTCCGGATCACCTTCCCGGTTTACGAGACGGGGGGCGCCTGGGCGTGGACGCCCGCCCTCTCCTGGTCACCCGACGGGCGCTACCTGGCCGCCCTGGTCCACGGCCCGCCTCGAGGGGAGGAGCCGCCGGAACAATCGACGCGCTTCGATCTGTGGATCGTGGCCGTCGAGGGTGGCTGGGCACGCCCGCTTCTGGAGGACGTCGGGATGTGGGCGGCCATCTTGTGGACCCCGCGGGGGATCTTCTTCGGACAGGCCCGGCAGCCTGAGATGGGGGACGCCTCGCGCTACGACCTCTACGGGATGGACCACGACGGGAGCAACCGGCGACGGCTGTTCCCACCGGAGGGGGAGATCGGGTTCGGCGGCCCGCCGGATATGCTCTGGGCCCCCGACGGCCAGAGCCTCCTGGTCCGCTATCAGGGGGACCTCTACCGGATCAATCTCCTCTCCGGCCGGATCGACCGCCTCACCGCGCAGGGGGACATTGCCGCCATGGCCTGGCGTTAGAGCCGGAGCCCTTCAGAGAAAGTGGCGGCAAACCCTAAACTCTTAAAATTACAGAGCAGTCTCGACAGACTACTTTTGCTTAAATAGGGTTGCGGCTTATAGGAGGACAACAAAATATTTTAGAGAGCGTCATGCTCCGTTATGATCTATGTCCGGCTTGCGGATCGGCCGAGTGTCGAGTTCGGAAGAAGTGGCCCACGGGATCGTGCTGGATTTCGATGCGTATGATCGGGTGGTCGGCATTGAGATCGAAGGCGCGCGCGTTCGTCGATCTATCCCCCGCCTCGAGGTCAAGGGGTTTCCGCTCGCTCAACGAATTCTGATGGAGCAGGCTCCCGCGTCCGCAGGGCCATGAAGTTCTCCGGAGCCGTTAGCGGCCGAAGGTAGCGGGGGGTCGCAGCGGGGAAGTTGGCGTAAACCCCGCGCCGTTCCGGGGGCAACAGCGCGGCGATCTGGACCATCAGCTCGTCCGTGGCCTCCCGCAGGGCCTCCCGGCTCCGCTCCTCCGGGATCTCCACCCGGAAGGGGGAGCCGAAGACCACGCGCACCGGCGTGCGCCGGAGCCGGCGGATGTTGAACTTGAAGCGATCGGTCCCATCCACCCCCACGGGCACGATGGGGGCGCCGGTGCGCCAGGCCAGGTAGACCGCCCCCTCCTTCCCCCGGATCAGAGCCCCGGTGGGGCTCCGGGTGCCCTCGGGGGCGATGAGCAACACCCCACCCATCCGGAGCACCTCCAGGGCCGTCTGAACGGCCCGGCGATCGATCTCCCCACGCCGGACCGGGAAGGCGTCAAAGGCGCTGACCAGAGGGCCCAGCACCACATCGCGGAAGACCTCGGCCTTGGCCATGGGGAGGACCTTGCGGCGGAGCACGCTGACCACCAGCACGGGATCCAGGAAGCTGATATGGTTGATGGCCAGGATGACCGGCCCGCTGGCCGGGATGTTCTCCAGCCCGACCACCTCCAGGCGCAACACCAGGCGATAGGCGAGGTGCAGCAGGAAGGTCAGGAAACGGCGCACCCACGAGTGCCGGTGCACCCGCGTGGCCGTCAGCCAGCGGGAGGAACGCTGGAACACCTGCCCGGTCTCTTCCATGCCCGGACGCCCTCCTTCCGGGGAGCTCCTCATCCGGCCGTTTGCAGCTCAGCCAGGCGGCGGGTCTGATCGTCCAGGATCAGCGCCTCGATCAGCGGATCCAGATCCCCGTCCAGGACCTCTTGCAGGCGATACAGGGTGAGATGGATGCGATGATCGGTGACCCGGTTCTGGGGGAAATTATACGTGCGGATCTTCTCCGCCCGCTCGGCGGTCCCCACCTGGCTGCGTCGGGCCTCGCGGACCTCCGCCTCTCGCTTCCGACGCTCCAGCTCATACAGCCGCGCCCGTAGGATGGCCAGGGCCCGTTGCTTGTTCTGGAACTGGGACCGCTCGTCCTGACAGGAGACTACAATGCCGGTCGGGACATGGGTGATCCGCACGGCGGTCTCGTTCTTTTGCATATGCTGTCCTCCCGCCGTCCCCGCTCGGAAGGTCTCGATGATGAGGTCCTTGGGATCGATCTGGACCTCCACCTCGTCCATTTCGGGGAGCACCGCGACGGTGGCGGTGCTGGTATGGATGCGTCCGGAGGCCTCCGTGATGGGGATCCGCTGGACCCGGTGGACGCCGCTCTCGTATTTCAGGCGGGAGTAGGCGCCGCGGCCGCGGATCATGAAGATCACTTCCTTGAAGCCGCCCAGGCCGGTCTCGTTGGCGCTGAGGAGCTCCACCGCCCAGCCTTTCCGCTCGGCGTAGCGGGTATACATCCGGAAGAGATCGGCCGCGAACAGGGCCGCCTCCTCCCCACCCGCTCCCGCCCGGATCTCCACGATCACGTTCTTCTCGTCGTTCGGATCGCGGGGGAGCAGCTGCCGCAGGAGCTCCTGCTCCAGGCGCTCCTGCTCCTCGGTGAGCCGCTCCAGCTCCTCCCGGGCCAGGGCGGCCAGCTCCTCCTCCTCGGCGGTCTCCAACAGCTGTTGGGCCTCCTCCCGCTGACGGCTCACCGTTCGATAGCGCCGGAAAGTCTCCACGATGGGCTCCAGCTCCTCTCGCTCCTGGCTGAGGGAGCGAAGCCGGGCGAGGTCGGCCGCCACCACCGAATCCGCCAGCAGGGCCGTCAGCTCCTCATATCGCCGCTCCACCGCCTCCAATTTCTCCAGCCATCGGCGCTCCATACACCCCTCTTCATCCGGATGTTCGATCGGCCAGCCGGTAGAGGCGCAACGCCGCTGCGCCTGATCCGAACCGGCTTACGCCTCCTCCAGGCCCAGGCGCCGCAGGGCATCCCGGGCAGCCTCCCGGGTGGCCTCTCGTTTGCTGGTCCCCTGGCCTTCCCCGACCACCTCCTCCCCGATCCGCACCCGCACGGTGAAGCGCGCCGCGTGGGGAGGGCCTTCCACCGCCACCACCTCATAGACCGGCGTCTGGCCCCGCACCGCCTGGCTCCACTGCTGCAGGCGCCCCTTCGGATCGTGCCGCTCCAGGTTCTCCAGGGCCCGCGCGATAGCCTCCGGAAGCAACCGGCGCAGCAGGGCCTCGGCCGCCGCCAGCCCGCCGTCCAGATACAACGCCCCCAGGAGGGCTTCGAAGGCGTCTGCCAGGATGGAAGGCCGGGTCCGGCTTCCCTCCGCCTCTCCCTTCCCCAGCCGGAGGAAGCGGCCGAGCTCCAGGGTCTCGGCCCAGGCCGCCAGCTGCTCGCCCCGAATGAGGGCGGTCCGCAGGGCCGTCAGGCGCCCCTCCGGCCATTCCGGGAAGCGGCGGAACAGCTCCGCGCTGACGACCAGCTGCAGCACCGCGTCCCCCAGGAACTCCAGCCGCTCGTTATCTCGGACCCCCTCCCCGGGGTGCTCGTTGACGTAGGAGCGGTGGGTCAGGGCCTCCCGAAGCCACTCGGGGTTCTGGAACGACCAGCCCAGGCGCTCCTCCAGGAGCCGGAGCGAGTCTTCAGGAGAAGCGGGAGGCGCCCCTTCCTCCCGGACCGTCCCGGTGGATCCGGAGGGTGCCTCATCCGAACGGATGGGGGACAGAAAGGGCTCCCGACGCCATCCCGGGAGGTTTGCCAAGAGGCGTCCCATCCGGCTACGCAGGATGCCCATCCGGGGGGATCCTCCTGTTGGAATCCGAGAACAAATGATTCGCCTGATGCCTCAACGGATGCTCGCCTTGCCCGGGATCCGGGAGGCGCACCCCGCATCAAAACAAAAGGGGCAGATCCTGGATCTGCCCCCGTTTCCTTGCCGGAGAGCGGGCGACGGGATTCGAACCCGCGGCCTTTGGCTTGGGAAGCCAACGCTCTACCACCTGAGCTACGCCCGCCCGCTTTCTCTATTTAAGAATTTAGCCGGTCCCTGCCGTTCTGTCAAATCCACCCGCTCGGGCGGAGGCCGGCGGGGGCGCGACACCGTTGCGCCCCCGCTGCCCTTATCCGCGGCCGCCTCAGCGCTTCGTCCGGAAACCCAAGACCGTGTAGAGCGGGCACCAGCCGATCAGGGAGGTGAGGATGAAGACGACGGCGATGACGGTCAGGATGATGCCCAGGGTGTTAAAGCGGAGGACGAAGGCTGAGACCAGGATGAAGACGACCGCCACGATCAGCCGCACGATGCGATCCCAGCCGGCCATGTTCACCACCATGATCCACCTCCTGCGCACAAGGATGTTCAGTCCTCATCATCGTGGTGATGAGAGTGGGCATGACCCGCGGCGATGGCGTGGCGCATCCGCTCCCAGGCCGCCGTGGCCTTCGCCATCGCCTCCGGATCCGTCACCTTCATCAGCTCGTTGATGAAGTAGCCTTCCGGCACGGCTCCCTCGATGTGGATGACCTCGTTGATCACCGTGCGGGGCACCCCATAGACCCCGTAGAAATCCGCCAGCTCGGGGAACTCCATCGCCTCGATCATGTCCGCGCGGATCCATGGGCTCTCGAAGGCCGCCTGATGGGCCAGCCGGACCATCCGCGGACAATACGGGCACGTGGGCGTGACGAAGACCTGGATGTGGACCGGCGTCTGGATCCGGGCCAGGCGCTGGCGGCTCGCCGGCGAGAGCCCCGAATCCCGCGCCCCCACCATCCGGATGTCCTCGATCAGCGAGCCGAACTCATAGCCAGACGGGATCCCGAAGTAGCGGATGCCGTAGTCCCGGTCCCCTTCGATGACCACGGCCGGGACCTTATCGATCCCGTAACGCTCCGCGACCTCCCGGTCCGTGATCCGGTTATGGACCTCCAGGGAGAGGCGATCGGAGAGGGCCGCTACCTCCTCCACCAGCTGTCGGGTCTCCCGGCAATAGATGCAATCCGTATGCTGGATGAAAACCCGCAACCGCACCGGATGGGGCAGATCGGCCAGCAGCCGGCGGACTTCCTCTCGGGTGCGCGCGTCCAGCAACGCCATACGGACCTCCTCCGGGTAAGGATGCGCGGGTGAAGGATGCGGGCCCCGGCCCGCCGCCCTCTGAGGGAGACCGGATGGGGGGCGTTGCGCCCCCCATCCTCCCCGTCGGAGGGCCCGATGGCGCGGACCGTCCAGGGCTCGTGGAGGCCCTGGAAAAGGGCCCTTCACTTCCCTTAGATGCGGCGGTCTCCATGAGGTGACATGGGAATTCCCGCCGGGGGAAAAGCCCCCTTCGGGAGCGAGACGCCGCATCGCGCATCCACACGCGATTTGCGCTATAATATGTAGTGCAGATGGGGGCGAACTGGGCTCGACGGGGGAGGCAGATCGTCGGTGGCCGGTCGGGGCCGCTCGGACCCCGTGAACAACCCGAGCAAAAAACAAGTGCCAACCGCGACTACGCGGCTCTCCCGCTGGCCGCCTAAGCCAGCGTGAGGGGACGGTCCCCCGATGAGGGGACCCGCTCGACCGGACCCATCGCCGACGGGGCCGGCTCGGGTGTGACAAAGTCGGCGTGCGGCGGCCCGGCGCCCCGGAGGGCTGCCTAAGATCGAAGGGGCTGGCCGGCCGGAGACCTTGCCGGTGGGAGGACCGGCCGGCGAGAGGAAGAACCGGATACACCGGTAGGCACCGGCGGTGGAATCCTCCGGACGCGGGTTCGATTCCCGCCGCCTCCACTGAAGCCGGGCGGGGCCTGAGGGGCCTCGCCCGTTTTTTTGGAGCCGCATGTTGCGAATCTCTCCCTTATCCGGACGCTCGTATGGGCGTGACCGATTACTACGTCTGGCGAGAGTTTGAGGATCGCATCGGGAACGAGTGGATCCGATGGGCAGGCAAGCCCGGCCTGGAGATCTGGAGCCATGTGGACCCGGGGGTTGCGCTCATCGCCCAGGTGATGGAAGTCGGGCCCCAGGATCACGTGCTGGATCTCAACTGCGGGGTGGGCTGGCTGGGGGTGCTGGCTGCCCGGCGCACCGCCGGCCGCATCGTCCTGGCCAGCGACCACGGCCTGGCGGTGGAGGCTGCCCGGCGCACCATGGCCATGAACGGCCTGGAGGGCCGCGCCCTCCTGATCCACGGCGATGGAATCCCCGGGCTCCAGCCCGGGACCTTCGATGTGGTCTTCCTTAACATCCCGAAGGGAAAGGAGGTGGCCCAGCGCCTAGTGCGCATCGCCGCCTGGGCCCTGAAGCCCGGCGGGCGCCTCTATCTGGCCGGGCCGAAGCGGGGTGGGATTGAGGGGATCATCGCCTACGCCGCGGATCTGTTCGGCAAGGCCCCCGTGTGGGCCTACGGCGGAGGCTACCGGGTGGCTGTGGCCACCCGCCCACCCGACCTCCGCTTGGAGCCCCCTGGGGAAGATTTCGTCGAGCGGGAGGCTACTGTCCGGGGCCGGACCTGGCGTTTCATTACCCGGCCCGGGCTGTTCTCATGGTCTGCTTTGGATGAAGGGACACAGCACCTCATCGAGCAGATGGAGATCCGCCCCCAGGACCATGTGTTGGATCTGGGATGCGGGTATGGCATCGTGGGGGTGATCGCCGGCCATGAGGCCCGGGAGGGGCGAGTGGTGATGGTAGACATCAGCGCCGCGGCCCTGGAGGCCAGCCGGCGCACCCTCTCCCTCTACGAACTGCCCCACGTCGAGGTGCGCCTGAGCGATGTCATCGATGGCGTGCGGGGGGAGCGCTTCGATGTGGTGGTGACCAACCCGCCGATCCATCAAGGCTTCGGGGTGGAACGGGAGGTGGCCATGCAGTTCGTCCATGATGCGCCCGCGGTGCTGCGCCCGGGCGGGCGGCTGTATCTGGTGGGCGCCGTGGTGCTCCCCTACCGCGCCCTCATCGAGCGGGCCTTCGGGAACGTGGAGATCCTCTTCGACGACCGGCACTACCGGGTTTACCGGGCCATCCACCGGCCTCGCCGGTTGCGATGAGCCGCCGGGCGGACAGCGGCTATGAAGATTCCCGCTCGTGCCCTCGGAAGACCAGCCGCAGAGGGGTTCCGGTGAACGGGTAACGCGCCCGGATTCGGTTCTCCAAGTAGCGCTCATAGGAGAAGTGGACCAGGTCCGCGTCGTTGACGAAGAACACGATGGTCGGAGGATCGGTCCGGGCCTGGGTCACGTAATAGATCTTGAGAGGCTTCCCTTTCCGCGTCGGAGGGGGCTGAGCCTCCAGCGCCTCGCGGACGAGCCGGTTCAGCTCGGAGGTGCTCAGGCGCACATGGCGCTCCCGGTAGACCTGCAGGGCCAGGGGGAGCAGGGCCGGGACGCCGTAGCCGGTCTTCGCCGACACGAAATGCACCGGCGCGTAATCCAGGAACTTCAGGGTCCCCCGGATATGCTGGATGAACTCCTCCGGCTTCACCCGGGGCCGTCCCCGCTCGTCCAACATGAGATCCCACTTGTTGACCACCAGGATCACACTGCGGGCCTCATCCACCACCATCCCGCCGATCACCGCGTCCTGATGGGTGACGCCCTCCTGCGCGTCCAGCACCAGGAGGACCACGTCGCTGCGCTGGATGGCCCGCAGGGCCCGCAGGACGCTGTAGCGCTCGATCCCCGGCCGGATTTGGCCCCGCCGGCGGATCCCGGCCGTGTCAATGAGGATGATCTTCTTCCCCTCCCATTCGATGGGTGTGTCGATGGCATCCCGTGTGGTTCCGGGGATCGGGCTGACGATGACCCGCTCCTCCCCCAGGATGGCGTTGAGCAGGGAGGACTTCCCGACGTTGGGGCGCCCGACGATGGCGATGCGGATGCCCTCTTCCTCCTCCGCTTCGGCCAGGCCCGGCAGAGCGGCCACGATGGCGTCCAGCAGCTCGCCGATGCCAGTGCCATGGAGGGCGGAGATGGGGTAGACCTCCCCCAATCCCAGCCGGTAGAACTCCACCGCCGCCTCCCGCAGCTCGGGGTTATCCGCCTTGTTCGCGGCCACCAGCACCGGCTTCTGCGTCCGCCGCAGGACCTCCGCCACGGCCTCATCGGCGGCGGTGAGGCCGGCCTGGACGTCCACCACCATGACCAAGACGTCGGCCTCGGCGATGGCGATCTCAGCCTGGGCGCGGATCTGGGGGATAAAGGCGGCGGAGTCTTCCGCCAGAGGCTGGGCCGGCCGGAGGCCGGCCTCCACCTTAGGAGGCAACACCTCCAGTCCACCCGTGTCCACCAGGGTGAAGGCGAAGCCGTTCCAGATCACCTCCCCATGGAGGCGATCCCGCGTCGTCCCCGGGCGTTCGTCCACCAGGGCCAGCCGCTGGCCGATCAGCCGGTTGAAGAGGGAGGACTTCCCCACGTTGGGCCGCCCCACCAGGGCGACCATCGGCTTGCGCGTCGCCATATTTCGGAACCCGCTGGAAACTCGTGCTGGGCACCCCGTTGTTGGGCAGAGGATCAAACGGGCTGGGGATCCACCCCGTGAGGCCCCCAGCCCTTAACATTATAATTATGGAGATCCAAGGGGACCGGAGCCCCTCATCCCGTCGGGAGGAATCCATGCGCGAAATCACTGTGGCAGCTGTGCAAATGGACGCGCGTCTGAACGAAATGGAAGACAACCTGTCCCGCATGGCGGAATGGATCGCCCGGGTCGCCAGCGAGCAGCGGGTCGATCTGATCGTCTTCCCCGAGCTGGTGACCACGGGCTACGAATGCGGCGCCCGCTTCACCGAATGGGCCCAGCGGATCCCCGGTCCCTCCACCCACCGCATCGCCCAGCGGGCAAGAGAGTTCGGGGTCCACGTGGTGTTCGGGATGGCCGTCCGGGAACGGGTGGAGACCATCCTCTACAACTCCGCGGTGGTGATCGGGCCGGATGGGGAGACCCTGGGGGTTTACCATAAGGTGCACCTGAAGGGGGAGGAGCGGCTGCTCTTCCGGGGCGGCTACCGGTTCCCCGTCTTCGAGACCGGGTTCGGATGGCTGGGGGTGTTGCTGGGGTGGGACCTCCTGTTCCCGGAGGCCGCCCGGGTGCTGGCCCTCAGCGGGGCGGAGCTCCTGGCGGTCCCGGCGGCCTGGGAGCAGCCCCTGCGGGAGGAATGGCGAATCGTGACCCGGGCGAGGGCGCTGGAGAACACGTTCTTCCTGGTGGCGGCCAACCGCGTCGGCAAGGAGGTGACTTACGAGTTCGTCGGCGACTCCATGATCCTCGGGCCGCGGGGTCAGGTCTTCGCCTCCCTGGATGAGCCGACGGAGGGCTACGTGGTGGCCCGCATCGACCTGGAGGAGGTCCGCCGCCAGCGGGAGGAGCTTCAGGTCCTCCAGGCTCGCCAGCCCAACAGCTATCGGCTCCTGGCCAAGCCCTACTGAGCCGGGGCCCAGCTGCACGATCGCAAACAAAGCCCTGATTGTAGGAGCGGCTTTCACCGCGACCTTTTCGCAGGATCGAAGACGGAGATTCGGGGCTAAAGCCCCTCCTACAAAGATCGATCTCTTGCGAATGAGGGTAGAGAATGGCTGCGGAGCGATGGCGGGCGTGGGCGGAGCCGATCCTGGCCCGGCTGGCCCGCGGGCTGGATTCGCTGGGGATCCATCCGAACGCGGTGACGATTCTGGGGTTTCTGCTGAGCCTGGGCGCCGGGCTGCTGGTCGGCCTGGGGCTCCGATGGGGTGCCGCGGCGCTCTGGGCCCTCAGCGGGCTCTGTGACGCCCTGGATGGGTCGCTGGCCCGCCTCTCCGGCAAGGCCTCCCCGGCGGGGGCTTTCCTGGATTCCACGCTGGATCGTTACAGCGATGGGGCGATTCTGCTCGGCATCGGGGCGGCCTGGCAACGGGCCGGCACCCCGTGGGGCAGCTGGATTGCCGGGTTCGCGCTCCTGGGCGCCCTGATGGTCAGCTACGCCCGCGCCCGCGGGGAGGGGCTGGGCCTCTCCCTCCGGGAGGGCTTCTTCACCCGGCTGGAGCGCTTCTTCCTGATCCTCCTGGCCCTCCTCACCGGCTGGTATGGACCGTTGCTGCTGCTTTTCGCCCTCCTGGCCCACCTGGCCGCCTTGCAGCGGGCCGCACGGGCGCTGCGGATGCTTCACGCTCACTCCCCTTCTGAGCGTTCACCGTGATCCAGGCGGAAGGGCTTCGCAAGACCTTTGGGAACATCACCGCCGTGGAGGAGGTCTCCCTGGAGGTGCGCCCGGGGGAGATCGTAGCCCTCCTGGGCCCCAACGGCGCCGGCAAAACCACCACCGTCCGGATGCTGGCCGCGTTGCTGCGGCCGACGGCCGGCCGGGCCCTGGTCGCCGGCTACGACGTCCTGCGCCAGCCCGAGGAGGTCCACCGGCGGGTCGGGCTGCTGACCGAGTTGCCCGGCCTCTACCTGCGGATGACCGGCTACGAGTATCTCGCTTTCTTCGCGGATCTCTACGAGGTCCCCCGTCCGCTCCTGAAGCAACGGCTGGAGGCCTGGCTGGACCGCCTGGAGCTCCGCGGCGCCCTCCACCAGCGCATCGCCACGTATTCCAAAGGGATGCGCCAGAAGCTGGCGCTGTTGCGCGCGTTCCTCCCCTTGCCGCCCGTTTTCCTGCTGGACGAGCCCACCTCGGCGATGGATCCGCAGAGCGCCCAGGTGGCCCGGGAGATGATCCGCAGCTTGGCGCAAGAGGGTCACGCCGTTCTGCTGTGCACCCATAATCTCTACGAGGCCGAGGCCCTCGCTCACCGCATCGCCATCCTCTGCCGCGGCCGGATCCTCGTGGAGGGCACCCCCCAGGCGCTGCGGGACCGCTTCCTGGGGCCGCCGGTCTACGAGCTGCGTCTCGCCGCGCCGGCGGGGCAGGCCCTGGAGCTCCTCCCGGAGGGCCTCGCCGTTGTGGAATGGGGAGACCATTGGGTTCGCTATCGGACCTCGGATCCGGAGCGGGAGAACCCGCGGGTGTTGCAGGCGTTGCTGGCCCATGGGCTGCCGGTGGTCTCCCTGTCGGAGGTCCCTCGCCCCCTGGAGGACCTTTACCTCCGCATCCTGAACGGGGCCGCTCCGCCCGCTTCACCGGATCCAGTGGCCCAATTCGAGGGAGAACACGCATGCCGCTCGTGAACGAGGGGATGGGGCTCCGGGATCTGGGAAAGCGAGGTCAACGCTGGCTGCGGGGAGCGTGGGTGATCTTCCGGCGGGATCTGCTGGACATCCTGCGGGACTGGCGGCTGGTCTCGCCCCTGGCCCTGCTCCTGTTCATCTTTCCGGTGCTGGCCCTGCTCTCCGCGGAAGCCGCGACCCGCTACATGGCCCAGTTCGGCGCCCAGCTGGTGGCGGAACGCCTGCTGCCGTTCTTGGCCCTGGCGACCGGCTTCCTGCCCCTGACGGTCTGTCTCATCATCCCTCTGGAGACCTTCGTGGGGGAGAAGGAACGGCGGACCCTGGAGCCGCTGCTGGCGGCCCCCGTGAGCGACCTGCAGCTCTATGTCGGCAAGGGGCTGGCCGCCCTCATCGTCCCCACCGCCACCTCGTTGCTTGGGGTCACCCTGTATCTGCTCATCCTCATCGCGCGGCGTGCCCTTCCTCCGGAGCCAGCGCTCGTCCTCTCCCTTTACGGCATCCTGAGCCTGCACGCGGTGGTGATGGTGGCGGGGGCCATTGTGATCTCCACTCAATCCCATAGCGTCCGCGGGGCCAACCTTCTGGCCAGCTTCATCATCCTCCCCCTTTCCATGCTGCTGGTCTTCGAGTCCTCCCTCCTCTTCTGGGGCAGCTACCGGATGCTAGTGATCATCCTGTGCATCCTGCTCGCCTACGCCGTCCTGCTGGTCCGGATGGGCATCGCCCTGTTCAACCGGGAGCAGCTGCTCAGCGCGGAGTTCGACACGCTGGATCTGCGGGGGATGGCGCGGGGGTTCTGGCGGGCGCTACGGACGGGGGATCCCGACGGGTTGCCGCGAAGCGGATGGGATGGGCTCTGGGGGCCGATCCGCCGCTCCGGAGGGGCGCTGGCGACCCTGGCCCTCCTGGGGCTGATGGGGTTCGCCCTCGGGTGGTCCTTGACGCCCGGGATAGGCTCCCTCCCCGCGGAGGCGATCCTGGAACGGCTGGGGCCCGGCGGGCAGAACCTCTCGCGCTCGCTGGCCCTCCCGCTGACGGCGTGGGGGATCTTCATCCACAACCTGCGGGCGGTGCTGGTGAACACCCTCCTGGGGGCCCTCAGCCTGGGCCTGTGGGTGGCCTTCTATCCGGTGGGGTTGATGGGGTTCATCGGGATGCTGCTCCGTATGCTCTTCACCATCGATCCCTCGCTGGGGATGGCGGGGATCCTGGCTGTGCTCCCCCACGGGCTCGTCGAGCTGCCTGCCGTCGGCCTGGCGTTCGCGGGCGCGTTACGCCTGAGCCTGACGCTGCTCACCCCGCCGCATCCCCGGAGCCTGCGGGATCGCCTGCTGCTGGCTCTGGCGGATTGGATCAAGCTCCTCGGGCTGGCGATCCCGCCGCTCCTGCTGGCGGCCTGGATCGAAGCCCATGTGACCCCTCATCTGGTTCTCGGATGGCTCGCTGCTCGGCTCCCCTGAGCCGGCTCACGGGCGACAGGCCCGTTCCCCTGTCCGGTCGGTGTGGACGCGGAAGGTCTCCCCGCGGGCTTCCAGGAAGACCACGTAGCCCGGCGTGATGATCTGCGCATACACCTTCCCCGGCTCCGGGCATCCCAGAGCGGCGTCCGGCCAGTCCACCGGCTCCCATGCGATGACCCGGATCGCTTCGGGGGAGAGATCCAGCTGCATGGCCAGGAACCGGATCGCTGCCCTCACCGCATCCGGATGCGCTGTAGGGGTTGGGGGAGGATAAGGCGCGCGCTCCATCGCTTCCCTTAACCATTCCCGAAGCGGGGCCAGCGCCGGATCCGCTGCCCCCGGAAGCGTCCCCTCGTGGAAGATCACCTTCCTGATCTGCTCCCCTTCCTGAACCGTGACCGCGTAAGCGAAGCCATCCGGGACCGGCGTGCCCACCTCTTGATCCAGGAACGGGCGGAGGCCTTCCACCGTCCGGGCGACCGCATCCGGGGTCGTCTTCCAGCGAACATGAAGGCGGTTTTTCCGATCCAGGAAATAGAGCGTGCCGTCCGCCATCGCCATCAGCTCGTGGTCCATCCCGGCGATGCCACCGGTTCGGCGGACCCGCAGGAGGACGCGGGCGGGCAACCCGTTCCACACTTCCCCTTTCGTCACCAGGATGTAGGGTTGACCGCGGGGGCTCCGCCGGACCTGCCCGTGCAACCGGAGCAGCGTTTCGGTGGCCTCCCGGTCGAATGGGCGGAGGGGGATGTCCTTCATTGCCTCCTCCCCGGCGGGCGCGATGTAGATGCAGCCGGTCGGGTCGGCGACGGCGACGTCGCTGCGGGTGAGGGGCGGCCCCACCCCGGCTTCCCCCAGCAGATCCCACCCCCGGTAATAGGCGAGGATCGTCACCTCCCGGCCCTGGTAGCCCGAGGGATCCGCGAGGATCTCGCCGATCGGGGTGATGGACTCCCAGAAGGCCGGTGTGGGGATGATGGTGCCGTTCGAGGGAGGCACCAGCGGCCTCGGGGCGCAGGAAGCGAAGACACAGAGCAGACCCGCCAGGATCGCTTTCCTCATCACTTGCTCCCTCCCAGAAGCAGAGAGCCTATACTCCAGAAGACCCTTTTCCTGAAAGAAAGACGTTCAGGCATTCCCCGGGGTTCCGGCAGGCCTTCTCCACTTCGTTGGAGATCTCCGGCAGCCTTCCAGGCCCTGCGGGCCAGCGGGTGTCGCGGGAGGGATCTGCGGGGTCACGGCGTCCAGAACCGGCCGAAGCCCAGGGCGGCGGCGGCCATGGACCCGAAGAACAGGGCGGCGCTGAGGCCCAAGAGGAGGAAATCGTGGCGCTGGAACCGCAGCTCCGTCAGCCAAGTGCGGCGTCCCACGCCGAAGGCCCGCAGGTCCATCGCGTCGATGATGTCCTCGGCGGCCATCAGGGCGTGCAGGGTGACCGGTACCACCAAGGGCGCGAGGCGCCGGATTTGGGCGATGGGGCCGCCGCGCACGTTCTCCAGCTCATATCCCCGGGCCCGCTGGGCATCCATAGTTTGCATGGCGTCCCGTCCCAGGGTGGGGATGAAGCGGAAGGCCAGGTCCATGGCGTAAGCGATCTTGTCCGGCAGACCCAGGCCCCGGAAGACCACGCCATACTGGGAGGGATCCAGGGTATAGGGGATCAGGATGGCAGCGGTGATCACCGTCCCCATCCGGCACATCTGGCTGAGGGCGAAGAAGAGGCGCTCCACCGTGATAGGGATGGCCGGGGTCCACCCGAACAGAGAGATCGGCAGGACCAAGCGGGCCAGCAGCCGCTCCGTCTGATAGACCTCAAAGCCTCCGCGGCCGGTCAGGAACGTGATGAACACGAACACGAAGGCCACGAAGCCGGTGAACAGCCAGGCCCGACGGGTTTCCCGCCAGGTCAGCCGGTTCAGCCGGAAGTAGAGGAGGGCCAGGCCCCACAGGCCCGCCAGCACCCGCACGTCCCAGAAGAAGAGGGTGGAGAGCATCAACGAAAGGGCGGCGAGCAGACGAGCCCGCGGGTCGAAGGCCTCCAGGAAGCTGCCCCGCCGTCGATAGGGCCATGTCACCAGCACCGGGCCCTCCTCTTCCAGACGCGGAGACCCTGGCTCATGCCACCCCGGCGCCCCGGCCCAGTTGCTGCTGCAGGGCGTTGTAGGCGCCCACCAGCAACGGGGTGAGGATGGCCGCGTGGAGGATGTTCGGTCCCGCCGCCGGCACGAACTCCCCAAGCAGGGCCACCGCGGGCGGATAGCCGTTGATCCAGATGTCGGCGATGGCCGCGAAGCCGATGCCCACGATGTTGGCCACCGCCCCCCAGACGATCACTGAGGCCAGGGCGATGTTCCCTCCCAAAGCGAACCGCAGGGCCACCACCAGGGCCGCACCGATGAGCGGCACCCAGCGCATCAGCGGGCTGAGGGGTCCGCCGAAGAAGGGGCTCTCAATCTCGGTGGTCATCGCCCACAAGCTCAGCGCCACCCCCACCGCGGCCACTACACCGGTGAGGATGTTCAGGGCCCGCTCGCGCCCCAGGATCACCGGCAGCCCGGCCACCAGGCCGACCAGGCCGTTCCCGATATCCCACGCCGGGAACACCCCCCAGCCGGTAAGGAAGTCCCCCAGGATGTTGCCCACGGCCCCGGTGAAGAAGCCGACAGCGGGTCCGAAGACGTAGCCGAAGAAGACCGGGAAGACGATGGCCGGGCGCAGCGCCACCTGACTCACCGAGGGGACCACGAAGACGGTGCCATTGAAAAGATAAGAGAAGACGCCGTAGAGGGCAGCGCCGATGGCCATATACACGACCTCACGGGTGCCGATCTGCCAGGCCGGATGATCCGCGGTGGCGAAGTAGATGATGTAGACGATCACGGCCCCGATGGCCACCCAGAGCAGCCAGCCGAAGCCCTGCAGCCGAACTCCCTCCGGCCCGGTCATCAGGCTGGCCAGCCCCATCAACAGGACGACCACGATCAATAAGATCAGCCAGGTCAGAGCCTTGCGCGCCATGGCCGCCTCCTGAGATAAGGATGCTCCACCCTCTTAAAGAAAGAGGGCTGGCTTCTCTTCAATTATAAAGAATCACTCCCAACACCCTGGAGCCAGGCGCACAGGCGCTCGGCCCGCATGAAGCGGCCGGTTCGGGGAAGATACTGGCGGTTCGCCTCCAGCAGAGAGGTCGGGACCAGCCGCCCCCGGCGCATCACCTCCGGATCGCTCAGCACGGCCTCCGGGGGGCCGTCGGCGATCAGCTGACCATCCGCCATCACCCAGATGCGGTTGGCGAAGGAGAGGGCCAGATCCAGATCATGGGTGATGAACACCAGGGCGTCCGCTGCCTGGGCCGTCCCGAAGACCAGCTCGGCGATGGCGTTCATCAAGCGCATGCAGGTCTGATAGTCCTGGCCTGCCGTGGGCTCGTCCATCACCAGGATCCGGCTCCGCATGCTGAGGACCGAAGCGATGGTCACCCGCTTCTGCTGACCGAAACTCAGGGCCCATGGGGAGGAGCGGGCCTGGTCCAGCAACCCCACCTGCTCCAGGGCCCAGCGGACGTCGGCTTCGACCTGATGGGGAGGGCGGCCCAGGTTCCGGGGCCCGAAAGCCACCTCCTCCCACACCGTGGGGGCGAAGAGCATATGGCTGGGGCTCTGGAACACATAGCCGATGGTGCGGGCGATGCTGGCCACCGTCTGCGCCCGTGTCTCCTTTCCTCCGACCCAGACCCGGCCCCTTCGGGGCTTGAGCAGCCCCATGGCCAGCTTCAGCAATGTCGTCTTGCCTGCGCCGTTGGGGCCGAGGATGGCCAGGCTGTCCCCTTTCCGGATCTCCGCCTGGATCCCCCGCAGCACATCGGGACCATCTCCGTAGCCGAAGGACACGTCCTCGAAGACAACCAGCGGAGGCGCGGTGGGAGAGGCCGGAGGGATCTCCACCCCCGGCGTCGGGCGCCGCGTCAGCGCCGACCAGCGCTGAAGCCAGACCCGGAACGGAACCTTCACCGCGGTCGGATCCACGCGTTCGAAGAAGGACTCCGGATCCCCATCGAAGACCAAGCGTCCGTCCTCCAAATACAGCACCCGCCTGGGGCCCGCCTGGAGGGCGTCCTCCACCCGATGCTCCACCAGCAGGATGGTGTGACCCTCCCGATGAAGCTGGCGGAAGACCGCCAGGGCCTCCTGGGCGCTCTGGGGATCCAGGGAAGCGAGGGGCTCGTCCAGCAACAGGATCCGTGGGGCCATGGCCAGCACCCCCGCCAGGGCCACCCGCTGCTTCTCCCCCCCGGAGAGCTGGAACGTGGGCCGATCGCGCAGATGGGCGATCCCCAGGGCGTGCAGGACCTCCTCCACCCGCTCCAGGATCTTCGCCCGTGGCCAGCCCAGGTTCTCCAGCCCGAAGGCCACATCGTGCAGCACGTCGGCGGCCACAATCTGACGCTCCGGATCCTGAAGCAGGGTTCCCACCTGCTGGGAGAGCCGGGCCATGGGCCATGCGCGGGGATCGTGGCCCCCGATGCGGATGGTGCCTCGCAGCTCCCCTTTGTAGCTGCGGGGGATCAGCCCGTTCAACGCCCGCAGGAGGGTGCTCTTCCCGCAGCCGCTCGGGCCGGCCATCAAGGCCATCTCCCCCTCCTCTAGGGCGAACGAGAGGTCGCGGATGGCCGGCTGCGGCCGCGCCGCATAACGGAACGTGAGCTCGCGAACCTCCAGGATCGGACCCATCCCTCATCCTCGCTGGCGCTTCCTGAGAGCGGTCGATCGATGGGCGCTGCCACGCGACGGGTTGCGCATTGCGCAAGATTGTAACACAAGCCGGGCCCTTCCCGGGCCATCTCCCCAAACTCCGGTGTAACATCTGACAACCCTCACTTGTGAGGGGATCGCTCCGCAGGCATAATGCGGAGTGCGGAAGGAAGCAACCCCCACCTGCTTGTGGAACGGGAGGCGTCTATGCGGCTGGCAGAGCGGATGTCCCGCTTGGGCACGGAGACGGCCTTTGAGGTGCTGGCGCGGGCCAAGGCCCTGGAGGCCCAGGGGCGGGAGATCATCCATCTGGAGATCGGGGAGCCAGACTTCGACACCCCGGCCCACATCAAGGCCGCTGCCGTCCGCGCCTTGGACGAGGGATGGACCCACTACACCCCCGCCGCCGGGATCCCCGCCCTGCGGGAGGCCATCGCCGACTACATCCGCCGCACCCGGGGAATCCCCGTCGGGCCCGAGCACGTGGTGGTGGTGCCCGGCGGCAAGCCCATCATGTTCTTCGCCATTCTGGCCCTGGTGGAGGAGGGGGACGAGGTCATCTATCCCAACCCTGGCTTCCCCATCTATGAGTCCATGATCCGCTTCGTGGGCGCTCGCCCCGTCCCCCTGCGCCTGCGCATGGAGAACGAGTTCCGGGTGGATGTGGAGGAGCTGGCCCGCCTGATCACCCCCCGCACCCGCATGCTCATCCTCAACTCCCCCGCCAACCCTACCGGCGGGGTGCTGACCCGAGAGGACCTGGAAGCCATCGCCGAGCTGTGCCTGAAACACGATTTGGTGGTGCTCTCCGATGAGATCTACAGCCGCATCCTCTATGAAGGGGAACACATCAGCATCGCCAGCTTCCCCGGGATGCTGGAGCGCACCATCATCCTGGACGGCTTCAGCAAGACCTACGCCATGACCGGCTGGCGCTTGGGCTACGGGGTGATGCCCGAACCCCTGGCCGAGGCCGTCACCCGACTGATGATCAACTCCAATTCCTGCACCGCCGCCTTCACCCAGATCGCCGGCATCGCCGCCCTCACCGGCCCCCAGGACGACGTCGATCGCATGGTGGCCGCCTTCCGGGAGCGCCGTGAGGTGATGGTGGAGGGGCTCAACCGCCTCCCCGGCTTCCGCTGCCTGAAACCTAAAGGCGCCTTCTACGCTTTCCCCAACATCGAAGGGACCGGGATGTCCTCCCGGGAGCTGGCCAGCTATCTCCTGGAGGAAGCGGGGGTGGCCGTGCTCTCCGGCACGGCCTTCGGGGAATACGGCGAGGGCTTCCTGCGTCTCTCCTTCGCCAACTCCATCGAGAACATCCAGAAGGCCCTGGAGCGCATCGAAAAAGCCCTCCAGCGCCTCCCCATCCGCGCGGCGGCCTCATAAAGCACCGGGGGCACAGGTTGAGACCTGTGCCCCCAAGCGTTCTCACTCCGGCATCAGCGCGAACAACCACTCCAGCAGCGCCCGACGCTCCTCCGGGGTCATCGGGCGCGGACGGGCGAGATCCTCCAGGAAGGCCGTCCGCAACAGCACCCCCAGATATCGCCCCTCGTAGAACACATGCCAGTCGATGAAGGTCTGCCGGACCCCGATGGGATCCACCTGGTCGAAGAACAGGTTCCCCAGCCCGTAGTGGATGAACCACCCCGGCCCCACCTCAAAGGTCTGCGCGTGGTGGCCCTGGCTGCCGCTGACGATCACCGCCCCCAGATCCCGCCAGAACCGGAAGTCCTGGACCTGCTGAGGGGTCGGGGCGTAGTCGTAGAACTCCCAGTATTGCAGGGTAACGATGGGGAGCCACCCCTCCGCCCGCAGGCGACGGACGGCCTCATGGAGTTCCGGCACGCACGGGGCCGCCCCCGGCTCCGTCGGGGTGGCCCAGTCGTAAGCCGGGCCCACCGGGTTGCAGCCCACGAAGGCCAAGCGGTTCCCGTTGTGCTCGATCTGCAGCGGCCGCAGGGCCTCCTCCAGGTTCTCCCCACCCCCGTAATAGCGCATCCCCAGACGCCGGTAGAGGGCCAGCGTCTTCCGCAACGGCTCCTTCCCGTAGTCCGCCAGGTGGTTCCCGGTGAGCTCCACGATGTCCGTGCCGATGTAGGTCAACAGCTCCACGTAACGGGGATCGCTGCAGAACACCACCCCGCTCCGGGGCCGCGGGGGTGGACACCCTTCCCAGAATGAGACCTCGTTGCTGATGTGGGTGAGATCCGCCCCCTGTAGCCACGGGGCGATATCCCGAGCCGGGAACAGGACCCCGTAACGCTCCATCTGGACCGCCGTGCCCCGCACCAGGGCGGTGACCCCTGTCATCGCCAGGATCGTCATCCGATCCTCATCCCGGTTTGTGAGCTTCCCCACCGCCCGCTGGAGTTCCCCTGTCGGGAACCCTGGGGAGGCCGACTCCACACCGAACCCCACGGCCAGTGGATACCGTCGGGGATCCAGGCCGCGCTCCATGGGGGAGAGGCCATCCACCGCGATCACCTTCAGCCGGGGCTCCAGGCGGTGGAAGGGGACCAGGGCCCAGGCCGGGCGCGTCGCCCACAGGCGATCCACCAGCTCCGCCTCCGGGACCGGGATCACGACCTGGGGATCCGGGGGCCCCCACCACGCCGCAAACAATCGCATGGTCTCCGGGGCGACGAAGAGAGGCCCGGGGAGGCTGGCCTGACCCTGCCAGCGCGCCCGCAACGCGGCGAAGGAAACCCCGTCGGTCACGGTGGGGAACGGCGCGGCCAGCGCGTAGATCCACATCCCCAGACGTCCGGGGTCGTCTGGAGAGACGGGACCGATCTCCACCCCGGAATCGCCGACCCCCCAGCGGGGATCCCGAGCGAGGCGCTGCGTGATCTCCGACCGCACCTCCTCCGGAAGGGCCGGATGCAGGCGGATCGGCCAGCGGGCCGGCGTCGGGATCGGCGAGGGGAGCGGGGAAGGCGCCGCGGTGGGGGTAGGATCCGGCGGCGCAGCGGATTCCCCCCAAGCCCCGCACCCGGCCAGGAAGACCAGCAGCAGGATCCGCCCCAAGCCCTTCTTAAGAGAAAGGATCCCGGAGGACGTGTCATCGCGATGCGAGGAAGATGGGGACCGGACAACCCCGCCCGCGCCGACCCGGCCCCGACGGGTTGGGATCCGCGTTCGCTTCCGGTCGCTCACGGCGAGACATCCTCCACCAGCCGGATGGGAACCTCCCGCACCTGGCCGTTCACGATCCGGAAGGCCCGCAGACGCCATTCCCCCTGGACCGGGGCGGCGATCAGGTAGACGGACTCCGGGTAATAGGCCTCGGCCACGTCGGTCGGAGAAGGGACCGGGGGGCCGTGGGGATGGGAATGATAGATCCCCACCAGCTCCCAGCCTCGGGACTCCAGCTCCTGCACCACTCGGATGAGATCCTCGGGGTGGACGCGGTAGCGGACCGGGCTGGCCAGCTCGTTGCGGACCGGATACACCTGCAGCACCCGGCGGCCTACGCCTCCGAGCAGCCCGCAGGCCTCCAGGGGCCACTCCGCCTGGACGTGGGTGAGGATGCGGGCCGCATGCGTTGGGCTCAGAAATAGGGGTTCCGCTTCCGGATCCAGATGGCCCATGCACCCTCCCCAATCGGCTCCACCCGGAGCACCTCGTCCCCCTGCACGGCCACGCTGCGGGGGACGTTGTGGGTGGCCGGCTCGTAATCCACCAGCACCCGGAGCACCTGGCCCACCTCCAGCTCCTCCAGGGCCAGGCGCGTCTTCACGTAGGTATATGGGCATACCTCCCCCCGGATGTCCAGCTCCCGGGTCGGGCGGAGCGCCTGGATTTCCCGTTCCTCCTGCATTCGATGCCCCTCCAGAGATCCGAATCCCGCTCAGCCGAGGAGCCCACCTCCGGCCCTTCGCAACCGGACTCCCTCATGTTATCCTGAACAAGGGCGATTCGGGGAATCTCTCCCTTAGGATCCGGGAAGCCCGCCCCGGGCCGTTTCCGGATCACCGGCTGAGACGGTAAAACCAGTGAAGGCCGCAGGCCGGACCCACAGGGACGGAGCGATGTGGTCCCCCTGTTAAGATGGGGATCCTTCCTGAGGAGGTGCGCTGCCCGATGCGCGACTATCGCTATCTCACGCTCGATTGTTACGGAACTTTGATCGACTGGCGGACGGGACTTGCCGAGCATCTCGGCGGGCTCCTGCGCCGGCATGGGGTGGACCCGGCGCCGGAGGAGCTGCTTCGGGTGTATGTGGAGGAGGAGCACCGCCTGGAGTCAGGCCCTTACCATCGATATCGGGAGATCCTGATGGAGAGCGCCCGGGCGACTGCCGCCCGCTTCGGGGTTTCCCTGTCCGAGGATGAGGCGAGGCGCTTCGCCGAGAGCCTCCCGAGCTGGCCGCCCTTCCCCGACACCGTGGACGGCCTAAAGGCGCTCCGGGTGCTGGGCTTCCGCCGCATCATCCTCTCCAACGTGGACCGGGATCTACTGGCGGAGACGGTGCGGCGTCACGGCCTGGAGATCGACGGCGCTATCACCGCGGAGGACACCCGCACCTACAAGCCCAACCCCCAGCATTGGCTGGCCTTCTGCGCCCGCTACGGCGCCCGCCGGGAGGAGATCCTGCACATCGCTCAGAGCCTCCTCCACGATATCCGGCCGGCTCTCCGGCTGAAGATCGACTGCGTCTGGCTGAACCGCTATCGGGAGCCGGTCCCCGAGGACGTGCGGCCCACCGAGATGTTCTATGACATGGACGCCCTGGTGGGCTGGTTGCTGACGCGATGAGTCAGCCCAATCCCCTCGCACGTGGATCCGGGAGGTCGCATGCGCGTCTTCATCACCGGAGGAGCCGGGTTCCTCGGCTCCGCCCTGGCCAACCGCCTGGTTCGCGAAGGCCACACCGTGCTGGTCCTGGACGATCTCAGCGCCGGGGATCCCCAGCGCCTGGATCCGCGGGTGGTGTTCCACCGGGGGGACGTCCGGGACGTCCCCCGGCTCTGGACCCTGCTGCAGGGGGTGGACTTGGTGTATCATCTGGCCGCGCGGGTCTCGGTCCCGGAGTCCATCCTGTATCCCCGCATCTATCAGGACGTGAACGTGGGCGGGACGGTGGCCCTGCTGGAGGCGATGCGGGATGCGGGAGTAAGGCGGCTGGTGCTGGCCTCCTCCGGGGCCGTGTATGGGGATCAGCCGGTGCAGCCGGTCCACGAGGATCTCCTGCCCCGTCCGCGCTCGACCTACGCGGTGACCAAGCTGGCGGCGGAGCACTTCGTCCTGACCCTGGGGCGCCTGTGGGGGTTTGAGGTCGTCGTGCTGCGGATCTTCAACGCTTACGGGCCAGGCCAGCCTCTGCCCGTCGCCCATGCCCCCGTCACCACCCGCTTCCTCCAGCAGGCCATCGAGGGGGGCACCCTGGTGATCTTCGGGGACGGCCGGCAGACGCGGGATTTCGTGTATGTGGAGGATGTGGTGGAGGCCCTGGTCGCCGCCGGTCGGCGCCCGGATCTCAACGGGGAGATCCTCAACATCGGCAGCGGACGCGAGACCTCTATCAACGAGCTGGCGGAGATGGTGATGCGGGCGGTGGGCCGACGCGTCCCGGTGGTCCACAGCCCGGCCCAGGACGGGGGAGTGGCCCGGCTGTGCGCCGACCTCCGCAAAGCCGAACAGCGGCTGGGATATCGCCCGAAAGTCTCCTTAGAAGAGGGCCTGCGGCGGATGCTCCGGGAGGACCCCCGCTTCCGAATCTCCGGATGAGGTGGGTGAGCGGGGCGGGCCGCGCGGCCCGCCCCGGGGGTTCCCTCTCGTTCCCTATTCCGCGAGGTGACAGGCCACCCAGTGGCCAGGGCGGACCTCCCGCCACTCCGGCTCCACGCGCTTGCAGATCTCCTGAGCGATAGGACACCGGGGATGGAATCGGCACCCGCTGGGAGGGTTGACCGGGCTCGGCACCTCCCCCCGCAGGATGATCCGCTGCCGGCGGGCCTCCACCGCGGGGTCCGGCACCGGGACGGCGGAGAGCAGGGCCTGGGTGTAGGGGTGCAACGGGTTCTCATACAGCTCGATGCGGTCCGCCAGCTCCACGATCTTGCCCAGATACATCACCGCCACCCGGTCGCTGATGTGCCGGACCATGGCCAGGTCGTGGGCGATGAAGAGATACGTGAGATGGAAGCGCTCCTGGAGCTCCTGCAGCAGGTTGACGATCTGAGCCTGGATGGAGACGTCGAGGGCGGAGATGGGCTCGTCACACACGATGAAGTCCGGCTGGAGGGCCAGGGCGCGGGCGATGCCGATGCGCTGGCGCTGGCCGCCGGAGAACTCGTGGGGGTAGCGGTCGGCGAAGACCGGGTTAAGCCCGACCAGACGCAACAGCTCTTCCACCCGCTCCCGGGCCTCCTTGCCCCGGGCGATCCCGTGGATCTCCAGGGGTTCGGCGATGATCTGGCCCACGGTCATGCGCGGGTTCAGAGAGGCATAGGGGTCCTGGAAGATGATCTGCATGCGACGCCGCATGCGCCGCAGCTCGCCTCCCTTCAGCTGCGTCAGATCCACCCCATCGAAGATCACCCGCCCGCGCGTCGGCCGGTGCAGCTGCAGGATGGTCCGGCCGACGGTGGACTTCCCGCAACCGGATTCCCCGACCAGCCCCAGGGTCTCCCCCCGCCGGATCTCGAACGACACGCCATCCACCGCGTGGACGTAGCCGATAGTGCGGGTGAAGATGATCCCCCGGGTGATGGGGAACCATTTCACCAGGTTCTCCACTCGGAGCAACACCTGTCCGTTCCGGTTCACCGCGGCCTCCCGGTTGTGACGTCGACCCAGCAGGCGATCCGATGATGCGGGGCGACCTCTTCCAGCTGGGGGTTCTCCTCCCAGCAGCGATCGATGGCGTAGGGGCAGCGCGGCGCGAAGGGGCAGCCCCGCGGCAGCTCCAACAGGTCCGGGGGCATCCCATCGATGGACACCAGCCGCCGGCGCTCCCGCCGGTCCAGGCGGGGGAGGGAGCCCAGCAGGCCCAGGGTGTAAGGATGGCGCGGGTTGTGATACAGCTCGAGGACCGGCGCCTCCTCCACGATGTAGCCGGCATACATCACCGCCACCCGGTGGGCCAGCCCGGCCACCACCCCCAGATCGTGGGTGATCCAGATGATGGCCATCCCCAGCTCGTCCCGCAAGCGCTTCACCAGATCGATGATCTGGGCCTGGATGGTCACATCGAGGGCGGTGGTGGGCTCGTCGGCGATGAGGATCTGGGGATGACAGGCCAGGGCCATGGCGATCATCACCCGTTGCCGCATCCCGCCGGAGAACTGGTGGGGATAGTCGTTCAGGCGTTCCTCCGCGTTGGGGATCCCCACCATCCGCAGGAGCTCGATGGCCCGCCCGCGGGCCTCCCGGGGGGACATGTTGAGGTGGGTCTCCAGCACCTCGGTGATCTGGCGCCCGATGGTGAGGACGGGGTTGAGGGAGGTCATGGGATCCTGGAAGACCATAGCGATCTTGGAGCCGCGGATGCGACGGATATCCGCCTCATCCAGCTTCAACAGGTCCACCCCCTGAAAGAGAACCTGCCCCCGGGTGATACGGCCGGGGGGCTGGGGGATCAAGCGCAGGATCGAGAGCATCGTCACGCTCTTGCCGCTGCCCGACTCCCCAACGATCCCCAGCGTCTCCCCCTCGTTCAGCTGGAAGGAGACCCCGTTCACCGCGTGCACGACGCCATCTCGCGTGAAGAAACGCACCTCCAGGTTCCGGACATCGAGAAGGGGCGGCATCGGTTCCACGCCTCATCGCAAAGGATCCAGGCTTCCCAGCATATCCGGAGCCTCTTCCCAAGCGACGCGCTTT
Organism: Thermoflexus hugenholtzii JAD2; assembly: GCF_900187885.1. NCBI lineage: Bacteria > Bacillati > Chloroflexota > Thermoflexia > Thermoflexales > Thermoflexaceae > Thermoflexus > Thermoflexus hugenholtzii. The sequence continues at coordinate 62,755 of NZ_FYEK01000077.1, forward strand.
GTTCCCCTGCCTCCGCGCCCGCCAAGGCTCCGAACCCGGGTTGCAAAGGAATGATAGGAAAGCTTGAGGGACTCGTCAAGATCCTTCATCCCCATGGATCGGGACGTTCGCCCGAGAAGAGGCTCCGAGGGAAGATCCCGACCGCCTATCCCCGATCCGGAGCTGCCCATATCATCGATCCGCGGACGTGTCCCAAAATCGTGGAACAACTGCTCGCAGTTGTCCTACGAAGCGGCCAGGCCTGACAAAATAGGACGCAGCCTGATCCAGCTCCCTTTGATTTAGATAAAGTTTGCTTTAGATAAAGCATGTTGTTATAATTTGGCGGGCGGGGTCCCCGAAAGACCCCGCTGGAATCCCCCTCCCAGGAGGTCTCCATGCCCGTCCGATGGTGGAGCGCGGCGATGCTGATCCTCGGCCTGCTCCTCGCCGCATGCGCGCCTGCCGGCCCGGCCGGTCCCCAGCGCCTCACGTTGAAGATGGACGAATATCGCTTCGATCCCGCCACCATCACGGTGAAGGCTGGCCAGGAGGTGCGCCTCACCCTGGTGAACCAGGGGAAGGAGCCTCACGAGCTGATGATCGGCCGGGAGCTGAGGACCGAAAACGGCCGGCCTGTGGGCTTCCATCAGGACTTCTTCGAAGGGATCACCGTGAAAGCCGAGCGGGGCGGGAAAGCCATCGACGTCCGGGAGCTGATGGAAGAAGAGGAAGAACACGAACACGGTTTCATGGTGGTTCTGGAGCCCGGGGATGAGCCGGTGACCCTCATCTTCACCGTCCCGGCGGACAAGGCCGGGGAGTGGCAGATGGGCTGCTTCGAGAACGACGGCGCCCACTGGGACCTGGGGATGCAGGGCAAGTGGATCGTCCAGCCCTGATCTGGGCGGACGATCACCCCGATACGCACGGATGATCCCGGATGTAGAAGCGCCAGGGCCGGGTGCGGGCCAAAACATCCCCCCGCACCCGGATGCGGGGGCCGGTGGCCACCTGTTCCTCCGGGACCGGCTCGCCGGCTTCGAGCCACAGCCGGGCGTCGGGAGCGCACAGGTCATGGCCGTTGAACCGCCGGTCGATGCCCAGCCCGGCGCACACCCGCCCCGGCCCCCGCAGCCAGTCCCGCATCGGGATCCCCCGCCGTCGACGGGCAATCCAGTCCAGCCCCTCCTCCGGCTCCAGGGCCCGGATCAGGATGGCGGCCGGGAACCCCTCCCGCTCGGTGACTACGTTCAGGCAGTAGTGCTGGCCGTAGATGAAATACACGTAGGCATAACCGGGCGGGCCATACATCACCGCGCTCCGGGGGGTCCGGCCGACGGCGGCGTGGGAGGCCTGATCATCCTCCCCGATGTAGGCCTCCACTTCCACAATGCGCCCGGAGATCCGCCGCTTCCCCACCATGCGCACCAGCCGCCGGCCCAGCAGATCCCGCGCTACCTCCAGGGTGGGCCGCGCGAAGAACGATCGGGGTAGGCGCTGCATGGTCTCCGGAGCTGGCGTGGCGCTCCCCCGCATCTCCCACCGGCGATCCTTCATCCTGCTTCCCTCCTCCGGGACGCCTCCGGCAGGAGCCCCAGCCCAGCCAACCAGGCGAGGGGATCCGCGGCCCGCAGGAGCGGCTCCTCCAGGATCACCCCGTGGAACCCCAGGGCCGCGGCCTCCGTGACCTCCTGAGGCGAACGGATCCCCCCGGCGAGCAGGACGAGCGCTGACTCCGGGAGGACAGGGCGCAGCCGGGCCGGCAGCGTCGGGTCCACCGTGAAAGTGCGCCAGTCCCGCCGCTGGACAATGAAGGCCTCCACGCCCGCTGTCTGGGCCCTTTCCACCTCCTCCTCCGTACGGACCTCAGCCAGGACCGACAGGCCGCACTCGGAAGCGGCCTCCAGAAGGGCCTGCAGGCCGGAGGGGCTCAGCATCGTCAGGCTGATCCAGATGGCATCCGCCCCGAAGGCCCGTGCCTCCAGGACCTGGAAGGGATCCAAGAAGAAGTCATGGCGGATCACGGGGAGGTCAAGCCGCCGGCGCAGCAACGCCTGTTTGACCGCTGCCAGATGCTCCAAGCGACCCTGGTAGTAGCGGGCGTCCGTCATCACCGCCAGAGCGGCGACGCCGCCGGCGGCCAGGGCGAGGGCCAGCCCCACGGGGTCATACCCGGGGCGCAGGAGCCCTTCGAAGGGCGCGGCTCGCATCAGGGCGGCCACCGGACGGGGGCTCGCAGGCCGATCCGGGAAGACGGCGCGAAGGGAGATAGGGGCAGGCCACATTCGGGCTTGCAGGCGCAACACCCCTTCGTCCAGCACCCGACGGCGCCGGGCCAGCTCCGCCCGCTTGTCCTCCAGGATCAGCTCGAGGAAGCGGCCCCGCCGTCGGGCCCGTTCCCAGACGCTCATGCGCTCTTCGACGAGGATCGGGCAGTGGTAGTGGTCTTCGCGACGCGCCCTTTGCGGGACGGGGAAGTCTCCCCGCTGAGGCGCTGGTAGAGGGCGAGCAGGTTCCGCTGATGGAGCTGCGGCGCTAGGCCGTTCAGCGCGATGCGGGGGATCCCGCAGCTCTCCACATCGATCTCCCGCAACGCCTCCCGCGGCTTCTTCTGCTGGATGTGTCGTCGGACCTCCCGGACGATGGCGGTCAGGTAGTTGATGTGTCCCTGGATCACGTCCGGCGCCTCCCCCCGCAGGATGGGATCGCCGTGGCCGGGGACGATGGTCTCCACCGGCAGATCCCGGATCCGCTGGAGGGTGGCGATGGTCTGATCCACATCCCCATCCACAATGTAGGGGATGGGCATCATCACATCCCCGGTGAAGAGGATGCGGTCCTCCCGGACGTAGACTGCCAGCCCATCCGGGGAGTGCCCGGGGGCGTGGAACAGGTGGAGGGTTTTGTTGCCCAGCCGCAGCAGGAGATCCCCTTCCTCCACCACGACATCGGGGAGGCGCAGGGTGAGGGCGGCGAAGCTCGGATCCTGGGCCCGGGCCTGCTGGAGCGCCTGTTCCCCATGGGTTTCCAGGCGCTGCCGGCAGAGGGCGTGGGCGATCACCACCGCCTGTGGGAAGAGACAGGCGCCCAACGTGTGGTCCGTGTGGTAATGGGTGAGGATCAGATAAACCGGGCGCCCCTCCGCCAGCGCCTTCACCAGCCGGACGATCTCCTGCGTCTCCTCCGGGAAGGGAAGGGTATCGATCACCGCCACCCCCTCGGAGGCCAGCACCACCCCCGCATTGACCTGGGCGTAGAAGTCGCTGGTGAAGACATAGATGTCATCGGTGATCCGATCACGTTGCATCGCGAAGCCACGTCCCCATCGCAGGATCCCCACGGGGGGCATTTTAAAGGGGAGGCAGGAGGCCGTCAAACCGGTGCGGACCATCCGTTGCCTTCCCGGGATCCGGCTCAAATAATAAAGCGCAGATCTCCAAAGGAGGGGAGGCCTATGGAAATGGAAGGGGGAGAGGGACGGGTGGTGCTGATCACCGGCGCGAGCAGCGGGATCGGAGCGGCCACGGCCCGCCTGCTGGCCCGCCAGGGGATGCGCGTCGTCCTCACCGCCCGGCGCCAGGACCGCCTGGAGGCCCTGGCCCAGGAGATTGAGAGGGAGGGCGGCGCTGCCCTGGCCATCCCGGCGGACCTGGGCGATCCCTCCGCCCGCGAGGCCCTGGTGGATCAGGTGGAAGCCCGCTGGGGGCCGGTGGAGGTGCTGATCAACAACGCTGGCTTCGGCTACTACGCTACGGTGGAGGACACCCCGTGGGAGGTCGTCCGTCGGATGTTCGAGGTGAACATCCTGGCCATGATCCACCTCACCCAGCGGGTGGTGCCCGGCATGCGGCGGCTCGGGCGCGGGCACATCGTCAACATCGCCTCCGTGGCGGGCTACATCTCGACGCCGCCGCTGACCGTCTACTCCGCCACCAAGTTCGCTGTGGTGGGTTTCAGCGAGGGCCTGCGGCGGGAGCTGGAGCCCCATGGCATCCACGTCACCGTCATCAGCCCCGGCCCGGTCCGCACGGAGTTCGGACGGGCGGCCAGCGGGCTGGAGGTGGATCCGGGGGAGGTGCCGGGGGGGCTGGCCCCGGAGGCCATCGCCCGGGCCATCGCCCGCGCCCTGCGTCGACCGGTTCCGGAGATCGTTATCCCTGCGCGCTACATCCCGGCCATCTGGATCAACCGGGTGCTGCCCCGGCTGGTGGACTGGGGGACGGCGCGCCAGGGCCGCGCCTGGCTCCGTCACCTGGAGGAAGCCCGCCGCTCAGGGAGTCGTTCCGCCGCTTAGCGCAGAAACCGTTGAGAGACCTTGCTTGCTCATCTTCTTTCCCGCTAAAATTTCCCAGTAGAGGAGGCTGCCGATGACGTGGACGGTGGAGGATCTGCGGGATCTGGCCGAGCTGTTGCGGGCGCATCCGGAGTGGCGGGAGCCCTTGTGGGCCCTGCTGGCCTCGGAGGAGGTGCGCCGGATGCCCGCCGAGCTGGCGGCCCTGCGGGCGGAGGTGGACCGCCGCTTCGCGGAGCTCGCCGAGGCCATCCGCAACCTGAGCGAGACCTTCGCCATCCATCGCGTCGAAACCGATCGCCGCTTCGCCGAACTCGCCGAAGCCCAGCGCCGACACTACGAAGAGTTCGCCGCCCACCGCCAGGAGTTCCTGGCTTATCGAGAGGAAACCGACCGCCGCTTCGCCGAACTCAGCGCCGAGGTCCGCGCCCTGGCCCAAGCCCAGCGC
>NZ_FYEK01000078.1 GCF_900187885.1 Thermoflexus hugenholtzii JAD2
CGTGGCTGCGGGCCGGGGGGCTGGAGGACCCGGCGGTGGCAGCCGGGCTTCGGGGGGAAGTACCCTGGCCGCCCGAGACAGAGGATCCCGATCTCAGCGTCGCGTCCCCCTTTTTGGAGGACACTCTTCGAATTTGTCCTCCTTTTTGGAGGACCACGGCTTCCGCTGGCTGAATCGCATGAAAACCGAAAGCCGACCCGCGAGCGGAGGGGAAGCGAGGAGCGAACGATGGCTACTCTACGATGCGGATGCTCGGTGTGCGCGGCCCTGGCCCGGGAGGTGGAAGCCCTGAGCGGCGGGCGGCTGGGGGTGCGGAATTTGCGGGACCCCGAGGTCCGGGCCCTGCTCGATCGGGCTCACCCCGGCTGGCGCTGGGAGCCGATGCTCCTGGAGGTCGAAGGGGAGCGGGTGCGGGTCTGGGCGAGGCTGGCGATGCGGGCGCGCCTGGTGCAGGTCCTGGGCCCGGTGCGGGCCCTGCGGGTGGCCCAGGCCGTGGCCCGGATGGGAGGCCCCGTGCTCGGGGTGGATTGGGGAAGGCGACGGCTGCTGCGCCAGAGCCTGGCCCTGGCCGGGCTGGCCCTGCTGCGGCGGATCCCCGGAGGGCTTCAACCCTCCGGCCCTGTAGAATCCACGGTCCCTGTTCCCCAGGCCCCTGAGGGCGAACAGTGGAAGGGATTCCTTCTGCTTCCTCCGGGGGCTCCCCTTCCTTCTTTCGTTCGCCAGGTTCTCACTCCGATTTTGTGCCAGACCGATGGCAGCCCGGAGGCCGAGGCCTTGCGCGGGGAAGTCCTCACCTTTCCCGACCTGGAGCAACTGCGCCCCTTCATCCGGTTCCCCCTGTATAGGCCCTCCCGGCTGCCACCGGGGATTAAATGGCAATGCGCGGCCGTCACCCGATTTGCGCGTTCGGGGGAGGTGTTTTCGGTATCGTTGAACTTTGGGGACGGGGAGGGGGTGCCGCGGATCCGGGTGATCGCCCAGCCGATGTATCCGTCTCCGTATCCGGTGTGGCCGGTGTATTCGCCGGATCGTCCCGAGGAGCTGATCTTTCCGGAGAAGGTCTTCTTCACGCCCAGGCCGGGGCTGCTGCTGCCCAGCGCCCAGGGCCATCTAGCCCTCTGGATCGAACAAAACACCCTCTATATGCTCATTGCCGAACATGATACACGTCTTGAAGCCAACGTAGAACTCATAAAAAGCTTAAATTACCCATAATTTGATTGGGAGGATGCCATGCCTACGGTATATGTATATGCCCCAGTATCTGGAACTGTTACTCGTTGTAACACATCGACGCATTGTCCTTGTACCGATTCTTGCCCTTGCGGAGGATGTTATACGGTTGATATTTCGGCATCTGCCGGGACGCAGATTAAGCTATATGTCAACTATCCATATATCAAAAGCATATATTGGGAAGAGGATACCTCCGGATCCTTCGAATGCTGTGATGGAGTTAACGTACCGATAGATCTTAAACGAGCAATCCGGGTTCATCTTTATGCTGATTATAATTATGGATGCTATGTAGGCTGGGTTCTCTTTGGCCATATTGATCCAACAGGAAGGAACATACAGAACGGCAATATATCTAGCAGGGAAGTTGGGGTTGTGGGTCGCGTTCCATCAGGTAGCGGATATAGCTGTTACTCCGGTCCGCATGTTCACATGGAGATTGCTCCCTCCTGGGGGTATGCCTTCTCATGTGCAAGCGGTGTCACTGTTTCTATGGGATATACAGCTATTTATTACCGGAGCTATTCTACATGTCCAACATAATTCTTGGGGAGGGAAAATGATGAAAATATCTCTTTTTCGTGCCCTTTGGGCGCTGAGCCTTTTGGGGGTGCTGGGGGGATGCGTGGGGGCACCCCAGAATCTGCCTGCGCCCTCCGCGCCCGTGAGTTCGCCTTCCCCGACGCTCGCCCCCACCACGACGCCTGTCCTCACCCCCCAGGCAACGCCCACCTCCGCTCCCGAGCGCATCCGGCTGCTCGGCCCCGGAAATCGGCTCCGTCTGTCCGCCGATGGCCACTGGGGGGTGGGGATGGACCGGGAGTCCCTCTTCCTCTGGGACGCCGGGCGGGGGGTCTTCGAGCCCCTGCGCGTGGGCCCGGAGGGGCAGCCGGCCGCGGGCATCGGCCCCGCCCTCTCCGCCAACAGCCGCCTCATCGCCTTCTTCGCCCGCCAGCCCCGCCCCACCCCCGCCGGAGATCCCGATTGCTACCCCCTGGCCCTCTACGATCTCAACACAGGGCAGCTGGAATGGCTCCCCGCCAGCATTTCCCGGATGGGCATCGCCGGCCACGCGGGCCCCGCCCTCTCTGCCGACGGCCGCTGGCTGGCCTGGGCCAACGACAGCACTTGTCCCCCCGGCCCCGGGGTGTATCTCTATGACCGCCAGAGCCAACGGCTCCATCGGGTTCATCCGCCCACCGAATCCCCCGCCGTCTTCGGCGGCGCCCTGGTGGCCCTTTCTGCCAACGGCCGCTTCCTAGCCTTCGTCACGAAGGATGACGGCGTGGTCCCGGAGGACCGCAACGGCCAGTTCGATGTCTTCCTCTACGACCGGGAGACGGGGAAGACCGCCTGGGTCAGCCGGCCGGTTCGGCCCGAGGATCCTCCCCAGCCCAGCGGCCTGCAGCTGGTTCCCGGCACCGATGGGGCGTGGGAGGGGGGCATCGCCCTCTCGGCCGACGGCCGCTTCCTGGCCTTCGCCGCCGCGGCCCGGCTGGTGGATCGCCCGCTGAAACCCTGCGCGCCCTGGCCCGGGGCAGAGCCGTTGCCTTTCTGCCGCCACATCTACCTGTATGACCAGGAGACGGGGCAGATGGAGCTGGTGGATGCGAACGCGGCGGGGGAGCCGGGGGATGGGGCAGCGGAGGGCCCGACGGTCTCCGGCGACGGCCGCTGGGTGGTCTTCGCCACCCGGGCGCGCAACCTGGGGTCGGTGGGCGCGACGGAGTGCCCCTCCCGGCCGGTGTGGGGGCGGCCCTGCGACCTGTGGCTGGCGGTGTGGGATCAGACGACGGGTCGGGTGACGATCCTGAGCCGGGGCGAGGCCGGTCGGCTGGCCGGGCCGAGCTACAACCCAGTCCTCTCGGCCGATGGGCAGTGGCTGGCCTGGACCTCGGAGGCATTGGAGTGGCTCCCGAAGCCGCTGTCCCTCCCCAAGGGTCGGCCGGCCGAATACCTCTACCTGGCCGAACGGGAGGCGTTGCTGCGCTTTCAAACCGCACCGTAATCGTGGCGCTCTGGCGCCTTCGGGCACGCGACTTACCAGAGACAACTCGCGCGATCTGGACGCCGGTTATCGCGGTCATCCCGATTATTGGCCCGTTCGCCTTTTTGCGTGTGAATGCTGCCGGACGAGATAGGGCAGAGGAGGGGTCTGAGGCGATTGCCCAGGCGTTGGGCGTAGCGGAGCGCACGGTAGAGTCCCCTATGAGCCATGTGTGGGACCAGCTGGGGCGGAGGTCACGGGGACAGGCGGCGGCCTGGGGGCGGGAGCACCGCCTGGGGGAGGTGTCTGGAGCCGGATGGCCTCTGGGTCATTCAAGCCCGGTTGGTGGCGAACACCCCGGACGTCCTCGCCCCCTACCGCCAGGCTCGCCTGGCGGCCGCGAAGGCCCTCCTGGATCGCCCCTGGCCAGGCCCGATCCCTGTCCAGATCACCTTCCGCTCCCCTCTCTCCCTCCGTGCCGTTCAGAGCCTCCTCCAGGCCGGCCATTTGGAGTTCGATAGCGTGGCGGGTGTGTTGGCCCCCGACTTCGCCTGGGGCGGATGGGCGGACCCGCGGGAGTGGGCCGCCACCGGCCTCACGATCGATCCCCACTGGCTGGAACGAATCGGCTGGTCCGGCACCCCTGGGAGGCCCCTCTCGTCACCCATCTCACCGGCTGGCTCCATCGCCCGGAGGACTTGCGCTTCTGGTTGGAGCGACCGGAGGTGGAGCTGGTCGACACCCTGGGGGCCGAGCTGGAAGCCTGGGTGCGCCACAGCCTCCCTTATCGCCTTGGAGGCGGGCGCCTGGGATATGCCCACCAGACGATCCCCACGCGGCCCTGGATCGAATAGGCTCGATTCCCGGCAACAGAGGGCCGATGATCCGCACTGTGCGAGAGGGAACCGAATGGGTGCTGATCCACATCGGGGTGGGGGCCCTGGCCCTGCTCGGGCTGTGGGAGTGGGAGCGGACAGGGCTGGCGGCCCTCCGCCCCCTGTGGAGCCGCCTCCCGGGGTGGCCCCCCGTGGATGTCACTTTTTTTCTCTTCACCGGCGGCCTGGGGGTGGGGTTGCTCCTCGGCCTCGGCCAAACCTTGACCGGCCGCCTGCCGGTGGCGCCCGCATCCTGGATCCTCCGCAGCGGCCTTGGGGGCGGGCTAGCCCTCCTGATCCCCTGGGGGCTTTTTTGGATCATCGGCCCGGAGCGGGTCCTGCCTCCCGCGCTCCCCATGGACCCCGAGTTCTACTCCTCCCTCCTGATCTTCGGGGTCAACGGGGCCAGCCTGGGGCTGGGGGTGGGGCTGGCCCAATGGACGCTTCTGCGGCGGGTGAGCCGGGAGGCCTGAGCGTGGCTGACCCTGACCGCCTTCGGAGGGCTTCTGGCGGGATGGGGGATGGCGTGGCTGGCAGGACGCCTGGCGGATCGCCTTCCAGAGGGGCAGGAGCCGCTGGGATGGCTGGCCCTGGGTGCGCTGGCTGGGTTGCTCTTCGGAGCGATGACGGCCTGGAGCCTCCCCACCCTCTCCTCTCCCGGAAGGGATCGTCCGTGAAAGCTACTCCGCGAATCATTCATTGTTTTGGATCCAGCCACCTGGGAGGTAGCATGACGTTGGGGAGCGATTATGCCAGGGCCCACCGGGTCAGAGAGCCGCGAATCCACCCATCGCTCAGGAGAGAAACAGCAAAGCCCTCGCCGCGCGGCGGATTTTTGTCCCCCTTCGCCCCAGCCGATTAAGATGGATAAGATGTTCGCCGGAGAGGAACAGCCACATGGAGCCTGAGGGGTGGAGGATGTGGGCAGAGACTCGAACGTCGGCGCCGGATCCAGACCGGCTGGCGGAGGCGGTGGGGGCGCTGCTGCGGGCACTGGGAGAGGATCCGGATCGCGAGGGGCTGCGTCGCACCCCGGCCCGGGTGGCGGCCATGCTCCAGGAGGTGCTGGCCGGCTACTGGATGGACCCGGCCGAGCTGATCAACGGGGCGATCTTCGAGGCCGAGGACAACGACCTGGTCCTGGTGCGGGACATCGAGTTCTACAGCATGTGCGAGCATCACCTGCTGCCGTTCTACGGCCGAGTCCACGTGGCCTATATCCCCGATGGCCGGATCATCGGCCTCTCCAAGATCCCCCGCATCGTGGAGCTGTTCGCCCGCCGCCTGCAGGTTCAGGAGCGCATGACGCGGCAGATCGCGGATTTCCTGGAGCGGGTGCTGCAACCCCAGGGCGTGGCGGTCATCGTCGAAGCGGCCCACCTGTGCACCATGATGCGCGGCGTGCGCAAGTCCGGCGCCCGCATGGTCACCCAGGCCCTTACCGGCGCCTTCCGCACCGACCCCCGGCTCCGCAGCGAGCTCCGCGCCCACCTGCGCCACCCGGACCGGGATGCGGCGGGATAAGCAGGGGCCTGCGGATCGAGCTCAGCGCTCGAACTGTCGCCGCAACGTCTCATAAAAAGTGATCATCTCGGAGGTCAAAGAAGGGGGCGTTTCGCGCAAGATCTCCTCCAGCATGGCCTTCGTGATGAACACCATCCTTCCCTCCCGCATGGACTGACGAGCTGCGCGACGGGCTGCGGCGTTGCAGATCGCCTCGATATCTGCGGCAGAGTAGCCCTCCGTGCGGCGTGCCAGCTCCTCCACATCCACATCCGCAGCCACCGGCTTGCCCTGCAGATACCGCCGGAACAGCGCTTGCCGGGCCGGAAGATCGGGAGGTGGCACATACACCACGCGGTCGAAGCGGCCGGGCCGCAGGAGGGCTGGATCCAGCGCGTCCGGCCGGTTGGTGGCCGCGAGCACCACCACGCCCCGCAACGGCTCCAGCCCGTCCATCTCCGTCAGCAGGCGCGTCACCATGCGGGCAATCGTCCCCTCGGCGCTGCTGCGGATGCCGGCGATGGCGTCGATCTCATCGAAGAACAGGATGCAGGGAGCGCTCTCCCGGGCCCGGTCGAACAGCTCCTGCAGGTTCTGCTCCGAGCGCCCGAGCTCGGGACGCAGCAGCTCTGGACCGTGGACGGCGATGAAGTGGGCCCGGGCCTGGCCGGCCACCGCCCGCGCCAGTAGAGTCTTCCCACAACCCGGCGGGCCGAACAACAGCACGCCCCGAATCGGCCGGATCCCATAGGCCTGCATCAAATCCGGGCGGGTAAGCGGCCACTCCACGGCCTCCCGGAGGGCTTCCTTCGCTTCCTCCAGCCCCGCCACGTCCTCCCAGGTCGGCAGGTTCTCCGGGCGCTCCACCTGGATCTCCACCGGGCCCACGCGGCGCTGATACCGCTCGGCGATCCGCTGATACTCTCGGAGCATCTGAAACGTGACTGAGGGGCGCATCCCCCGAAGGACCTCCTCGAAGTCTTCGGACGTGATGGGGACGGGTCTACCGCCCCCTCGACGCATCGCCCGCCGCGCGGCCTCCATGCACAGGGCCTCCAGATCCGCCCCGGTGAACCGCTCCGTCCGGGCCGCCAGCGCCTCCAGATCCACGTCCGGCGCCAGGGGCTTGCCACGCAGATAACGCTGCAGGATCTCCAGCCGGCCCTGGCGATCCGGGGGCCCGATGTAGATCAGGCGATCGAAGCGGCCCGGGCGCAGCGCCGCCGGATCGATCATCTCCGGATGGTTGGTGGCGCCCACGAGCAACACGCCCTCCAGATCCCCCAGGCCATCGGTGTAGGATAGAAATGTGGCCACGATCCCCTTCTCCGGCGCATCGGCCCGGGAGAGCTCCGTGCGCTTGGGCAAGAACGCCTCCAACTCATCGAAGAACAGCACGCACGGACGCAGATTCCGGGCCTCCTCGAAGATGCGGCGCAGGTTGGCCTCCGACTCGCCGAACCACTTGCTGGTGAACTCGGTGCCGCTGACCGCAATGAAATGCGCCCGGGCCTCATGGGCGATCACCCGCGCCAGGCGGGTCTTGCCGGTTCCCGGAGGCCCATACAGCAGAACGCCCCGGATGGGCCGGATCCCCATGCGGGCCATCATCTGCCGCGTGGCCGGGTCAAATTGAGAACGAATGGCCTCCTCGATCTCCTCCCGGATCCCGGAAATGCCTCCCAGATCCTCCCAGGTGTCCGGAGGGATCTCCCGCCGAAACATCGAAGCCGGCAGCGCGCCCTCCCCTTCCGACGTCGATCGGACGGGGATCCTCTCCCTGGCTTCGCCCGTACCCTCGGCCCATCCCGAAATCAGCGGGAACAGTAACGTCGCGATGGGGATCGAGAGGACGATGGAAGGCAAAAGGGAGAGATCCGCCTTCCCGCTGAAGACCAGACTCAGGCCGGCTTGCCCAAGGAGCTGGATGGCGGCCCCCGCAGCAGCAGCCAGCCCGGCCTGGCGCCACCCGGGCGGGGAGCGCCGTTGCAGGATCCAGGCCGCCACGCCGGCGGCCAGCGCCCACATCGCCAGGCGCCCGGGGATCTCCGGCCGGCGCGCCGCCTCATTGAGCAGCGCCTCCAGCCGATCGATCACCGCAGATCCGGAGGCCGCGCGTCGCGCCGGAGGGGACAGCAACTCCGTCAGGGAAGCCGCCGGGCGCTCGACTCTCCGGAACAGGCTGGCCCCCTGCGCGCGCTCCAGCAGGCCGGGGACGGCAACGCCGCCCAGGGCTCCATACAGCAGCAGGCCGAGGCCCGCCCACAGACTGATCCAGGCCGCCCGGCGCCCCCCTGAAAGGCCAGCCACCAGGGGAACCAGCACGAGACCCGAAGGGGTGCGCAGAACGCCCAGAAGGAGCCCGACAGCCATCGCCACCGGCCAGGCCGCCGGGCCCAGCCCGATGCCGACCAGCCCATACAGCCCATACAGCCACCCGAAGCCCGGCATCCGGGAGTAGGCGAGCGGCAGCGTGACGATCCAGAACGCCGCCCACGCCCACCCCGGATGACGCCAGCCCAGCCCGCCCAGCGCCAGTCCCAGCAACTCCGGCCATCCCGGAGGATAACCCGGGATCGCCCGCAGGATCATCCCCGTGAATAGGGCGATCGCCAGCGCCCGCAAGAAGCGGCGGATCTGCGCCTTATATTCCAGGATCCTTCGGTCCATTCACCCCTCTATCCGCATCCGAGCATCCCGCGGAGCGCTCACGAGGCCCCGACGCGCCATCGCGCTTCCCTCCGGAAGCCCTCCGCGCCTAAGCCCGCTCGACGTGGCGGCCGAACCCGGAAAAGCCTCCCTTCTCCGTTTCTCCGTATCCATCCGCCGCGCATCCTTCGCCTCCTCGCCTCCGCCCCGTCGGGGTGGACGATCAGGGTGCCGATAGGCTTCGCCCCCGCCGGGTCCACTGCCTCCGGGAAGATCTCCTTGCATTCCTCGAGGTATGAACTATAATACACTACACCGCTGTGGGCCACGAGAACGAACCGCACCTTAACAATTGAGAGAAGAGGTCAGCGAAAGTTGCCGCAAGCGCTCGAGCACAGGGCGAGGCAAACCCTCATGCTCCCGAGTTCGAGAGCACGAACCCTTATTAAGGAGGGGAGCATGAAAACTATGCCCATGGTGACGGCCTCGGGCCTGCGGCATCCGGCCAAGGGCCGCCGAGGAAGCCCGATGGGGGCGGATCATCGCTCCCTTCGCGCCTCGCCTTTCAGCGAGATCCTTGAAAGCGCTGGAAGGTCACCGGCGAGCGGGTGGTAGGAGGATCTTGTATGCCGTGGATTCCTGCCCGCTCGGCCGAGCGTGCCCGCCGGCAGTGGTCCTTCCGACGGGCGCGAGGAGATCCGAACTCTCCGTTTCGGATCTTCGCCTTCCTCCTTCGACGGGGGAGGGAGGTGTGGCACAGCGGGAGCCAGCGGCTGCAATCTTTGCGACGCCCCCTCAGTCCGAAGTGGGCAAGCCGCCTGGCTTTCGTCCTGCGCACGCTTCGCCTCCTTTGGAATGTTCTCCGGGCAATCGATCAAATCTATGACGTTGGAGACTCCCTGTCCAAGGTGGCGGAGCTTCTGAACCAGGCCCTTCAGATGCTGCGGTAAAGGGGCCTGGATTCGGCCTAGCTGGGCCCTGGCCCGGCAGGCGTTAAGATCCCGTTTCCGGAGGGTTGACGGCAGCTGCCATCCTTGTTCTCCTCTGCTTCTGCAACGAGGGCCTTGACGGCCCTGTAGGGTGGCGAAGCGACAGGCTGGCCTACCAAACACGTCCCATCGGAAGGTGTAGGGGCGATCGGCTGGTCGCTCCTACGGCTTCAAGGCGAGATCAATGACAATATGCTGGAGAAGGGAGCTCACAACCTTCTCACAGCAGGGGGGGAGCCGTTGAAAGGCTCCCCCTTTTTGTTATGGGGATCCATTCGACAAATCCCTCGGCGATCCGCGTCGCCGGCTTGCCATGGCCAGCCCCCCCACCCCCAATAGGGTGCCGATGCCGCCCAGGATCAGGCTGGATGGGAAATACACCCAGCGCACCCGATGAACGCCCGCCGGGACGGCGATGGCCTGGAAGAGGCCGTTGGCCGGATAAACGGGAACCGCCCGCCCGTCCACCCACGCCCGCCACCCGGGATCATAGGACTCCAAAAGCACCAGCCACCCCGCCCGCTCCAGATGGACCTCCACCTCCCGGTCCTCCGGGGCGAAGCGGATCCAGCGGATCTCCACGCGACACGGGCCCTCCTCCCATCCCGCCTCCCCTTCCCCTTCGCCTTCGATCACCACGTGCCGCGCAGGATCGAAAGCGGGATCCGTCAGGCGAGCCATCGCCGCTTCTTCCCCCTGGACGAAATCGGCCGCGCACACGCCATACAGCCAGGGGAGCGCCCGTCGAAACTCGTAGACCTTGACGTCCCCGGCATACCGCAGGGCGAAGGCGCCTCCCGGGCTCAGCACCAGCGCCTGGAACGCCCCCGTCCGTCCGTCCACCAGCGCCCCGCCCGTCACCTGCCATCCACCCCGGGCGCAGGCCTCCGGATCCGAGCGCAACACCACGGAGACCACCCGGCGGGGAACCTCCCAGCGAACGATGGAGGGCCGCCCGGCCTCCCCCGCCGCCACCGGAAGCCGGAGGACCTCGCCGTCGGCCAGCTCCAGCGCTGCCTCCCCCAAACGGACGCCGGGAGGGAACGACGCGGTGATCCGCAATCGAAGCTCGGTGGCCTCCAAGGAGGGGAACGGGCCCGCCGCAATCGGCTCCGGGCCGCAGGCGTCCGCGGTCAGGCCGCCGTCGTAGAACACACCGTCCACCCACTCGTCCCGCAGGCGATCCGTCACGATCCAGCGCACGCCCAGCACCTGCAGCCAGCGGGGCTCCGGGATCCCGGGCAAGCTCTCCCAGAGCCGCCCGTCCCGGAGCAGGCGGTCCGCCGGGACGAAGCGCTGGGCCAGCGCGATGAACCGCCGCAACGGCAACACGCCACCGTCGTAGCCATCGGCCGTCGGAAGGCCCCACGCCATGGGCAGGTTGGGGATCAGGGCCTCCCGCTGCTTCAGCGCCACGAGGAATTCCTCGAAGGCCTCGGGCGGAAGCCGATCTCCGAAGAGGCTCCGCCACTCCCCCAGATCCCCGGGGTCGAACCGCAGGTCCACCACGCTCAGGATCCGCCCCGCCCCCGGCCCCTCCGTCCGCACGAGGTCCTCCATCACGTAAGCCGGGAGACGGGGGAAGGACCAGGCCTCCGGGGGGACGAGGCGGTTGAGGGGCCGCCCCCACGCGGCGCCGATGAGCTCGGCCGCCCACAGCCCCAGCCACAGGGCCCGGGGCGCCCGACGCCCGACGAGAAGCAGCCCGATGCCCACCAGGGCGATCCACCCGATCAGCCGCCCGCCTTCCACCGGCCCCAGGGGGCCGGTCATCCCCGCAGGGCGCAGCGGGGCCGCCGCGGCGGCGAGGCCGATCAAAGCGAGAACCCCCAGCGCCCACATCCCCGCCCGCCGGCGGGAGATCCTCCGAAGGCCGCTATCGAACCCCTCCCCGATCCCCAGGGCGGCCCCGAAGGCCCAGAGGGCCAGCCAGCGGGCCGGGACCCGAAAGGCGCGCAGCGGCGGCAGCAGCCAAGCCAGCGCCACATAGAGGGGGTTATAGGCGCCCCAGGCGAAGAACAGCCCGACCCCGGCGATCACCGGCCACCGTCCCCGGCCGAGGCCGGCGGCCAAGGCCAGCAACCCCAGGACCCCCACGTCGGCCGTGAACTCGGTGAAGGCCGGCGCCTCCCGACCGGGGAGGATGGATCGACCCAGCCAGAGTGGCGAAAGCGAAAAGGAGAGGACTTCGTTCAGAGGGAGGCCGCCGGCGCGGATGGAGCGCCCGGCCAGCTCCAGGGCCGGGACCCACTGGACGGCGCTCAGGGCCAGCGCCAGCGCCCCGCCCAGCCCCCCGGGCCCCCAGGCGTGGACCCAGGCCCTCCCCGACCGCGCCTCCCGCCACGGCGGCGCGAAAAGGAGGGCCAGCGCCGTCCAGCTCAAGAACACCGTCTGGGCGTGGCCGCACAGCACCTGCATCGCCCCGGCCACCCCCAGGGCCAGCGGGCGCCGGGCCGCCCACGCCCATCCCATCCAGGGCAGCCAGGCCAGGGCCTGAAACTGATTGATGTGCTCCGCCTGGGCCAGCATATATCCGCCCATCGCGTAAGCCAGGGCCGCGGCCAGCGCCCCGCCGGGCCGGGCGCCCCTGCGACGCACCAGCCCATACATCCCCCAGGCGGCCCACAGGGCGTGCAGCCCGATCGAGAGCTTCAAGGCCTGGGGAGCCGGCATCCATGAGAGCAGCCGGTTGGGCGGGTAGAAAAAGCCGACCTGCGGGTTGGCCAGGAACGGGACCCCGGCGAAGAGATCGGGGTTCCACAGGGGGAGACGGCCCTCCCGGGTGGCACGGGCGGCGGCCTCCCAATAAGGGTAGAAATACAGGGCCACATCCCCCCGCATCAGAACGCCCGGGGAGAAGAGCAACGGAGCCAGGGCCAGCAGAAGAAGGACGGTGATCAGCCCCCACGCGGCCGCATCTGGAAGCCATCGATTCATCGACATGCGTCGATCGATCCTCATCGGAGACGCCTATGGGGAGCTGCGTTCATCCGCCGAACCATCGCTGCAGGAGCTCGATCCCGTAAAAGCCTGCCCAGGCGGCGATCCAGTTCTTCAGGATCTTTCCCATCGCGCACGGGATGAAAAACAGAAGGAGGGGCATGCGGGTGGAGCCGGCCACGATCCCGGCGACGTCGAAGAGGGGGTTGGGGACCAGGGCTAGGAGGAAGATCACGGCGGGGCCGTAGCGGCGCATCCAACGGGCGATCTGGGAGTAGCGGGGGAGCTCCTCCGCCAGGGTCTGGCCGCTATAGCCGGCCAGATAGCCGCTGAGCTCGCCTACCGCCTGCCCCAGCCCGGCCACCACCCCCACGATCCACGGGTTGAACATCCCGCCCGCCAGGGTGGTCACCGCCAGGCCCGGGAGAGGTAGGATCAGCGTGGCGTTGGTCAGGGCGCTGATCAGGAAGATGGCCGGGTATCCGAAGCGCGCCCATTCGGAGAAGCGATCTCGATAGCGCAGGGTGAACCATACGGCGCCGACCAGGATGAGGACCACCGCGACGCGCGCCGCCCACAGGCGCCTTCGAGAGATCGTCGAGGTTCGGGCTTCCACGGGAGCTCACTCCTTTTCAACTTCAATCAATGGGCGTCCGGCCAGGGGGCGCCCAGGCGGACGATGCGGGCGGAGCCGGAGGGGATCCCCGCCGTGGCGTTGCAGGTGTCCACCACCAGCCGCGCCGTCGCCACCACCTTCGGATAGTCCACCGCCCGGTGCCCGGTCACGATCAACACTACATCCGCCCAGCGCAGCCATCCCTCCTCCAGCGGCACCGACTCCCACTCGACGATCTCCCGGTAGAACCGGCTTCCCCCTGCCCGGAACCGCGGCACATACGGATCGTGATAGGCCACCTCCGCCCCTCGCGCCAGCAAGAGCTCCATGATCCGCTCCGCCGGGCTGTTGCGGGCGTCGTCCACCTCCCGCTTGAAGGCCACCCCCAGCACCAGCACCCGCGCCCCCCGCAGCCCCCGCCGCTCATACCGGTCCAGGGCCTCCTCCACCTTCTCCACCACGTGGAAGGGCATCCCCTGGTTCACCTCTGCCGCCAGCTCGATGAACTTCGTGTAAAAGTCATATTCTCGGGCCTTCCACGACAGATAATAGGGATCCACCGGGATGCAGTGCCCTCCCACCCCCGGACCCGGATAGAAGGCCATAAAGCCGAAGGGCTTGGTCTTCGCTGCTTCGATCACCTCCCAGATGTCGATCCCCATCCGCTCGCACAGCAATGCCAGCTCGTTGACCAGGGCGATGTTCACGCTGCGGAAGATGTTCTCCAGGAGCTTGCTCATCTCCGCCACCCGCGGCGAGGACACCCGATACACCGGCGCCCCCAGCCGCTCCAGCAGCGCCGCCGCCCGGGCCGTGCTGCGCGGCGTGATCCCGCCCACCACCTTCGGGGTGTTGCGCACCGTCCACTCCCGGTTCCCCGGATCGATGCGCTCCGGGGAGAAGGCCAGGTCGAAATCCTCCCCGGCCCGCAGGCCGCCGCGCTCCAGGATCGGCCGCACCACCTCCTCCGTCGTCCCCGGATAGGTCGTGCTCTGCAGGATCACCAGGTGCCCCCGCCGCAGGTGCGGGACCAGCCCCTCCGCCGCTGCTCGCACATACGAGAGATCGGGCGCCCGCATGGCGTCGTAGGGCGTGGGCACACAGATCAAAACCGCCTCCACCCCCGCCAGCGCCCCGTAGTCCGTCGTCGCCCGGAACCGCCCGCTCTCCAGGGCGGCCCGCAGCGCCTCTTCCGGCACGTCCCGGATCGGGCTGCGCCCGACCATCAGCATCGCCACCTTGCCCGCGTCCACATCCACCCCGATCACTTCCAGCCCGACCTCCGCAAAGGCCACCGCCAGCGGCAGCCCCACATACCCCAGCCCGATCACGCCCACCCGCTCATCGGCCATCGCCTTTCCCTCCCAGGCTCTGCCGGATCCAGCGGGCTGCCTCCTCAGGAGGCAACGTCCGCTGTTCCCCGCTCCCCATGTCCCGGACGGTGACCACGCCCCGGGCTTCCTCGTCCGGGCCGAGGATGGCCACGAAGGGGATGCCCTTCTGATGGGCGTAGCGCAGTTGGGCCTCCAGGCGGCGGGGCTCGAAGTAGAGCATCGCCTTCAGCCCCGCCCGGCGGAAGGCCTGGGCGAGGGCGATGGAGGCCCCCATGCGGGGCTCGTCGAAGACGGTCACCAGGATCTGCACCGGCGTGCGGGGCAGGTCCGGTGGGGCCATCCCCAGCTCCTGGATCACATCGATGATCCGCTCGATGCCGAAGCTGGTCCCGGTCATCGGCACGCTCTGCCTGGCGAACAGGCCCACCAGGCCGTCGTAGCGGCCGCCCCCGGTGATGGAGCCGATCCTCGGCTCGGTGACCACCGTCTCGAAGATGGGGCCGGTGTAATACTCCAGGCCCCGCACCATGGTGAAGGAGATCCGGTAGCGCTCCGAAGGCACCCCCATGGCCTCCACGAACCGAAGCAACGTCTCCAGTTCCCGGATCCCTTCCAGGCCCTCCGGGATCTCCGCTGCCTGCATCCGGCGGGACAGCTCCCCCAGGATCTCCGTGTGATCCCCTTCGATCTGGAGCAGGTCCAGCATGCGGGCGATGGCTTCCTCGGGGATCCCATACCGGCGCATCTCCTCCCGGACGCCCTCCAGACCCAGGCGGTCGAACTTGTCGATGGCCCGGTAGAGGCTCCCCAGCAAGGGCTCCGGGACCCCGGAGTAACGGCCGAGGCCGGTCAGCAGCTTGCGGTCGTTGAGCAGGATGACGAAGTTCCGGAAGCCCAGGCGGGTGAGGGCCTCGTGGATCAGGGAGATGATCTCGGCGTCCGCAGCCATCGAGGAGGTGCCCACGATGTCGGCGTCGCACTGGTAGAACTCCCGGTAGCGCCCCTTCTGGGGACGCTCCGCCCGCCACACCGGGGCGATCTGGTAGCGCTTGAAGGGCCGGGGGAGGTTCGGATACATCGCCACCACCCGGGCCAGGGGGACCGAGAGGTCGTAGCGCAGGCTGAGCTCCTCCTTGCCCTCCCGGTGGCGGGCGTCGTAGATCAGCTTCTCCGCGTCCGACCCGTATTTGCCCATCAGCGTCTCGCGCAGCTCCAGGGCCGGGGTCTGGAGCGGCTCGAAGCCGTAGGCCTCGAAGATCTCTTCGAAAGACCGGATCACATACCGGCGCAACATCATCTGCTCGGGAAGGATGTCCCGCATCCCGCGGGGCAGACGGGGTTCCATACATCCACCTCTTCGTCTGGATTCCCGGACCGGTTGCTTCACCTATCATAACTCAGGTCACCGCAGGGCGATGATCCGCAGAGAGACAAGCCGCGACCCCGCTGGATCGAGGAAGACAGGGATTGCAGGTTGAAGACCCCTCCCCGAAGATGCCCCGTGCGGCCATCAAGACACCGGTTCGGGGCGAAAGCCCCTCCTACAAAGATCAATCCTTGTAGGAGCGGCTTCAGCCGCGACCTTAAGGGAATCGAAAACCAGGGTTCCGGGTTGAAGATCTTCCTCTCAAAAGCAACGGCAGCCTCATTGAGGGCAAAAGTTCGGGGCGAAAGCTCCTACAGAGAGCGACCTGAAGGACCAAAATCGAGGCTGAAGCTCCTCTTACCGGGAGCGAAGCGGTCAGTGGGATCCATTTCGATCCACGATTCATGGCGGAGAAAGGATGCCCCGCGGGATTATAATGAAGACGGGATGGAGCGAAGATCCCGCGAAGCGATGCGGGCCTCTATCTTATTGACGCCGCAGGGGAGGTGGAATGGTTCGCCTGATCTATCGCAACCAGGTGTTCGAAGTGCCGGCCGGCCTGACCGTCCGAGAGGCCATGAAACAGGTGGGCCTCAACCCGGAGATCACGCTGGCCGTCCGGGAGGGGAAGCTGCTGCATGAGAACACCGTTCTGCAGGACGGAGATGAGGTCCGGCTGGTCGCCGTGATCTCCGGGGGCGGGGGCTGAGGATCACCGCACATCCACCGGAGGACTTCACCGGCCCCCGTCCATCTCCGGATCGCGGGGAGGCTCCGATGCTGGCGGTCTTATTGACAGCTTATCTGCTCGGCTCGATCCCAACGGCGTATCTGGTGGCCCGGGGGGTGGCCGGGTTGGACATCCGGACGGTGGGGGATGGGAACCCCGGGGCGCGCAACGTGTGGCTCCACCTGGGATGGCGCTGGGGGGTCCTGGTGGCCATCCTGGATATGCTCAAAGGCTACGCGGCGGTGCGCTGGGCCCAGGCCATGGGCTTCGCGGAACCCTATGCCTTCCTGGCGGGCGTGGCCGCGGTGCTGGGGCACGACACCTCGCCCTTCCTGCGGTTCCGCGGAGGACAGGGGATGGCCACCACTCTGGGGGTGATGCTGGCCCTGCTGCCGGGGGAGACCCTTTTCGCCATCGCCGTGTTCCTGCTGGCCTATCGCCTGACCCACCGCTGGGATGAAAGCCTGCTCGCCGGGATGATCTGGCTGCCGCTTCTGCCACTCCTGCAGGGGCGCGAGCTCCGATACGTGCTCTACCCAGTCGTCCTGCTTCCCACCGTGGGCATCAAGAAGGGGATCGACACGCTTCGGCGCTCCGGGGGCGTCCGACGGATCCTCCATCTCCATCGCTGAGAAAGCGGAGCTCACGGAATGGATGCCGCCTATACGGTCCTTTCGGCCTTCGGGCTGGCGGCGGCCGCCGGCCTGAACGCTTATGTTCCATTGCTCGTCGTGGCCCTGCTGGCCCGCTTCACCGACTGGGTCCGGCTCGCGCCGCCCTATGACACGCTGACCCATCCGGCGATCATCGGCCTGCTCCTCGTTCTGGCCCTCATCGAGTTCCTGGCCGATAAGATCCCAGCCGTGGACGCCGCCAACGACCTCCTGCAGACGGTGATCCGTCCGGCCGCGGGAGCGATCCTCTTCGGGGCGCAGACCGGGGCGATCCGCGCGCTGCACCCGGCCCTGGCGCTGGCCTGCGGCCTGCTCATCGCCGGGGGGATCCACGGGCTGAAGGCCACCCTCCGGCGGGCCGTGCAGGCGGGCGCCCCACCCCTGGCTCCGCTGACCACGCCGCTCCTCAGCCTCCTGGAGGATCTGGCCGCGCTGGCCCTCAGCCTGATCGCTCTCCTGGCGGCGTGGCTGATCCTCGCCGGGGCGATCCTGATCGCGGCCGTGGCGCTCCGGCGCATTCAGGGCTTTTGCAACCTGAGACTCCGACGATAGGCTGACGGAATGGCCCAAGCGGTTCCAGCGGGGCGGCGACAAGCTGCAGGTGAAGAACGGCCCCTTTAAGCCAGCGACGGGGCTTCGCGAGGGGAGCGATTCGCGAATTCCACCAAGCCTCCTTTCCGCGCTTCGTCGGCGGATCCGGAATCCACCGGAGAGTTCCCCTTCCTTCCCCCCGGTGCTATAATTCAAGTGAAAACTTTCCCAAAGGAGCCGGCCATGGCGGGCTCAGAGACGGTCCTTCCGAAGGGAACGCGGAACCGATGGCGGACCCTGGAATGGGCGTGGGCGCCGGCATCTGGGCTGAGCGCGGTGGTTCGGGAGATCCCGCAGTATCGGGGCCGGATCCACCAGTGGGCCTGGGTGGCCAACCGGGTGGCCGGGCTGGGAACCCTCCTCTTCCTCACGATCCACGTCCTGGACACCTCCCTCGTCTATTTCGCCCCCACCTGGTATGAGCACGCCCTTGCCCTGTATCGGCATCCGATCTTCGGCCTGGGCGAGCTGATCCTGGTGGGCTGCGTCCTCTGGCACGGCCTGAACGGCCTGCGCATCGCGATCAGCGACTTCCGGCCCCGCCTGTGGGCCGCGGAGACCCAGGCCCGGTTGATCCTGTGGACCCTCATCGCCTTCCTCGTCCTCTACATCCCCACTTTCTTCATCATGGGCAACGTCATCCTGCAAAAAGGCATCCTGGGGAGGTAAGCCATGGCGGCCATCCCGAAAGCTGTCCCGCGGACCGTCCCGGCGATCCGCCCCCGCCTGGAGGTCTGGCTGTGGACCTTCATGCGGGTCTCCGGTGTGCTGCTGATCCCGCTGGCCTTCGGCCACCTGGCGATCATGCACATCATCAATAACGTCCATGACATCAACGCCTGCTTCGTGTATTACCGATGGAACGTCCTCTTCTGGTGGCGGGTGTATGATGCCCTGCTTCTCTTCCTGGCCTACATCCATGGCTTGAACGGCCTGCGCTATGTGATCGATGATTACGTGCATCACCGGGGCTGGAACCGGGCGCTGAAGTGGATCGCGTTCATCGGAGGATCGCTGGTGATCCTGGTGGGAGCCATCGCCCTCATCGGCGGGGTGCGGGTCACCGCTCTGCCTCAGGGATGCCCGCCGATCCGTTAGGAGGCGCGGATGGGATTGACCTACATTGAGGGGATCGTAACCGGTCCAACAGGGAAACAGGCCTCTGTTCGCTTTCTTGTGGACAGCGGGGCCACCTACACCTTGCTTCCTCATGAAGTCTGGCAGGCCATCGAGCTGAAGCCGAAACGCTCGGCCACGTTCGTCCTGGCGGACGGCACAACCATCGAGCGTCAGATCTCCGAATGCCACATCGCCTTGCCCCAAGGGGAAGGGCATACCCCGGTCATCCTCGGGGAGCCCGGGGACGAGGCCGTGCTGGGGGTGGTGACCCTGGAGATCCTGGGGCTGGTGCTCAATCCGTTCACCCGCACCCTCCAGCCCATGCGAATGCTGCTGGTGTGAGAGGAATGCGGCGAAGCGAGGTCCAGGGTCCTCGCTCGCCCGAACTTGCGATGTCAGGCCAGAAAGGAGTTCCCCGATGAAAGTCCATCGGCATCAATTCGACGCGGTAGTGGTGGGCGCGGGAGGGGCCGGCCTGATGGCCGCCCTCTACGCCTCCAAGCAGGTTAAGACCGCGGTCCTCAGCAAGCTCTACCCCACCCGTTCCCACACCGGGACGGCCCAGGGGGGCATCGCCGCGCCCCTGGGGAACATGGAGGAGGACCGACCGGAGTGGTATGCCTACGACACCGTGAAAGGCGGGGACTGGCTGGTGGACCAGGACGCGGCGGAGATCCTGGCCTATGAGTCCATCGAGGCCATCATCGAGCTGGAGCACATGGGCCTGCCCTTCGACCGGACGCCCGACGGCAAGATCGCCCAGCGCCGGTTCGGCGGGCACACGCGCAACTTCGGCGAGGCGCCGGTCATGCGGGCCTGCCACTCCGCCGACCGCACCGGTCACATGATCCTCCAGACCCTCTACCAGCAGTGCATCAAGCACAACGTCCACTTCTTCGACGAGTTCTTCGTCACCGACCTGATCTTGGAGGACGGGGTGGTTCGCGGGGTGGTGGCCATCGAGATCGCCACCGGGGACATCCACGTCTTCCACAGCAAGGCGGTGCTCTTCGCCACAGGGGGCGCCGGTCGGATCTACAAGGTGACCTCCAACGCCCACTCCCTCACCGGCGACGGGATGGCCATCGTGTGGCGCCGCGGGCTCCCCCTGGAGGACATGGAGTTCTTCCAGTTCCACCCGACCGGCATCTACAAGCTGGGGATCCTGCTGAGCGAGGCCGCCCGGGGCGAGGGGGCGGTGCTGATCAACGATAAAGGCGAGCGCTTCATGGAGCGCTACGCCCCCACTCTGAAGGACCTAGCCAGCCGCGACGTGATCTCCCGGGCCATCTACATGGAGATCCGGGAGGGCCGCGGCATCGGCGGAAAGGATTACGTCTATCTGGACATGCGGCCGGAGACCATCAACCGCCTCAAGAGCGCGCCGGGCGGCCGGGAGGTCACGCCGGAATACCTGGAGCAGAAGCTCCCGGACATCATCGAGTTCGTCCGCGTCTACCTGGGCATCGACCCCATGCGGGAGCCGGTCCCCATCCAGCCTACCGCCCACTACGCCATGGGCGGCATCCCCACCGACGTGGACGGCCGGGTGATCCGCGATGAGCGCAACACCCCGGTCCCGGGCCTCTACGCCGCCGGGGAGGTCGCCTGCGTCTCCGTGCACGGGGCCAACCGCCTGGGGACCAACTCCCTGGTCGACCTGGTGGTCTTCGGCCGGCGGGCGGGCCGCCACATGGCGGAATACTGCCAGCAGGCAGACTTCGCCCCGCTCCCGCCGGAGCCGGAGGCCTTCACGGTGGAGATGGTGGAGCGCATCCGCAACGGGACGGGCGAGGAGCGCGTGCCCCTCATCCGGAACGAGCTCCAGGAGACCATGCAGACCTATGTGAGCGTGTTCCGGGAGGCCAGCGGCCTGGAGACCGCCATCGAGAAGATCCGGGAGCTGCAGGAACGCTACCGCCACATCCGTATCGACGATAAGGGCGAGCGCTTCAACACCGACCTCCTGGAGGCCATCGAGCTGGGCTTCCTGCTGGACGTAGCGGAGGCCACCGCCTTCAGCGCCCTGAACCGCACCGAGAGCCGGGGCGCCCACTATCGGGAAGATTACCCCAAGCGGGACGACGAGAACTGGCTGAAGCACACCTTGATCTGGCGCCAGGATGGCCGAGTGACCTTCGCCTACAAGCCGGTGGTCATCACCAAGTGGCCGCCGAAGGAGCGGAAGTATTGATGCCCTCCCGCTATCGGGACTGGCTGGCCCAGGGGCTTCGGGATCTGAAGGCCGCCCGCTCCATGCTGGATGAGGGCTTCTACGAGTGGGCGGCCTTCCAGGCTCACCAGGCGGCCGAGAAGGGGCTGAAAGCGCTGCTCCGTTTCCACCATCGCGAGTATCGAGGGCATCGTCTGGTGGCTATGCTTGAGGAGCTCGCCCAACAGACCCACATCCCCGAAGCGCTGTTCGAGGCGGCTCGGGAGCTGGACCTGCATTACATGGGCTCGCGTTATCCAAATCATTTCGCGGAAGGCTACCCGGCTCAATACTATGATCGGAACATCGCTCAGCGGTGCGTGGATTATGCCGGGCGGATCATGGAGTTCGTGCAGCAAAGCCTGGGAGAGTAGCCCTCAGGCTTCAGCCATCCGCTCCTTTCTGGAACGCATCCGGGAGCTGGAGCCCGACGCAGTTTTTCTGTTCGGTTCGCTGGCACGGGGCGATTACCTGGACACCAGCGACGCGGATCTGCTGGTCCTGTTCTCCCGGCCGATGCCCTATGCGGAGGTAGATCGACGGGCACACGGGAACCTCCATATCCTGGTGGAAACCTGGGAGAAAGTGCGGCGGCAGGTCCAGGAGGGAGAGCCTTTCTACCTGGAGATCGTATTGGAGGGATGCCTGCTGGAGGAACGGGAGGGACGGGGTCGGGCCCTTATCGAGGCAGCACGGGAAACTGTCCTCTCCATGGGATTCCGCCGCATTCCTGGAGGGTGGGCCTGGTCACCCTCTGCTCAAACCCAGACCGCATCGGAGGAGACGCCATGAAGGTCCGGCTGCGCATCCAGCGGTTCAACCCGGAGAAGGACCGCAAGCCGTGGTGGGGGGAATACGAGGTCGAAGCGGAGCCGGTGGATCGGGTGCTGGACGCCCTCCACTACGTTAAGTGGTATATCGATGGCACCCTGACCCTCCGACGTTCCTGCGCCCACGGCATCTGCGGCTCGGACGCCATGCGCATCAACGGCCGCAACCGCCTGGCCTGCAAGGTCCTGGTGCGGGAAGCCCTCGCCGAAGGGCGCGGGGTGATCACCGTCCAGCCTCTGCCTGGCCTCCCGGTGATCAAGGACCTGGTTGTCGACATGGAGCCCTTCTTCGCCAAATACCGGATGATCATGCCGTATCTCGTCAACAACGATCCGCCGCCGGAGCGGGAGCGCCTGCAGACGCCGGAGGAGCGCGAGCGCTACGACGACACCACCAAGTGCATCCTGTGCGCGGCGTGCACCACGTCCTGTCCGTCCTTCTGGGCCAACGGGGAATACATCGGGCCGGCGGCCATCGTCCAGGCCCACCGTTTCATCTTCGACAGCCGGGATCAGGCGGCGGCGGAGCGGCTGCGCATCCTCAACGAGTGGTTCGGGGTCTGGCGCTGCCGCACCATCTTCAACTGCGTGGAGGCCTGCCCGCGGGGCATCCAGATCACGCGGGCCATCGAGGAGGTCAAACAGGCCATCCTGACCGGACGGCTGGGGTGATCCCATGGCCGGTAGGGGCGCAGCGGCGCTGCGCCCCTACCTGTATTTATGTCCGGCGATCCAGACGGCGCAACCGCTGGTAGCGGGGGATCCCCTGGAGCTCCTGCCAGCGGGCCTCCGCATCCCCCCACCGCCATTCGTAGGTCACCCATCCCTCCCCGTCCAGATACGCAAAGCGGGGCCCTGCCCCCAGGGAACGCTGGAGCGCTTCCACAATTTTGGGCAGATCCTGGTCCATACGCAGGATCACATAACGGCGGGGCTCGAACTCGATCTCGAAGGCATGCCCGCGCCAGTAACCCCGATACCGGAAGGGCGGATCCTTTTGAAGCGGATCCACCGGCGAGACCCATGCCTCCTGCAGGCGCGCGAACCAGAGGCTCTGGCGGAGCTGCTCCGCCACCGCCCCCGCGCTGGGGCGCTTCTCCGCGTAGAACCAGTGGACCTCAGGGGGCACACCCGCAGACATCCTTCCTTCCCTCCGATGAAGATCTCAGAAAAAGAAGGACACCGGCTCATCCCACCCAGGCCGGCCCGCGCCGGTAACAAATCAGGCGCTGGGATCGAGCCCGATGGGCCTTCAGGACCTCCTGGTAAAGCCCCAGGATGCGATCGGCAATGAGGGGCCAGGCGAACTCCTGGGCCCAGCGGCGGCCGCTCTCCCCCATCCGCCGCCGCAGCGCCTCATCCCGCAACAAGCGGTCCAGAGCCCGGGCCAGGGCGATGGGCTGACGCCGGGGCACCCGCAGGCCGGTCTCCCCGTGGCGGACCAGATAGACCAGCCCGCCGACCTCCGAGGCAATGACCGGTGTGCCGCAGGCCATGGCCTCCAGGGCCACCAGGCCGAAGGACTCATAGTCCGAGGGCATCACCACCACATCCGCCGCATTGTAATAATATGGCAGGGTCTCCTGGGCCTTCGCCCCCAGGAAGGTCACCAGATCCGAGATCCCCAGATCCTCCCGCAGCTGCTGCAGCCGGCGCATCTCCGCATCCGCGGAGGCGTCGGGATCGCCGCCGATGATCACCACTGCGAAATCCCGCGTCCAGGTCGGGCACTCCTGGGCCAGGATGGCCACCGCCCGCATCAACGTCTCCAGCCCCTTCAACGGCTCGATCCGCCCCACGAAGAGGACGTAGCGTCGGTCTGGAGGAAACCCCAGCACCCGCCGCGCTTCCTCTTTGGGAAGGGGGCGGAACTGCTCGAGATCCACCCCCGGCGGGATCACGGAGATGTGGGAGGGCGTGGCGCCATACAGCCAGACCAGCTGGGCCTTCTCCACGGGAGTGGCGGCCACCAGCCGATCGACCTCCTGGACGATCCGCCGCTCCGCCTCCAGACGCTGGGGAGGCTCCTGCTCCTCCGGCCGCCGGGCGACCCGGTTCTTCATCCGACCCAGTGTGTGGAACATGTGGATCACCGGCGCGCGCCAGGCCGCCCGCAAAGACAGGGCCGCCAGGCCAGAGAGCCAGTAATGGCTGTGGATCACATCGTACGTGAGGTCCTCCCGCTCCGCGAAGCGCCGAACCCACTCGACGAACTCCGGCAGGTGCGGAAGGATGCGGGCCTTCTCCAGAGGGGCCTCCGGCCCGGCTGGGACGTGGATCACCCGTCCGCCGGGGCCCAGATCATGGACGATGTGGGGGAGATGCGGGTTCTGGGAGCGGGTGAACACATCCACCGCGATGCCCCGGCGGGCCAGCTCCCGGGTCAGCTCCCGCACGTAAACGTTCATGCCCCCCGTGTCCTTACCGCCCAGGGTCGCCAGGGGGCAGGTGTGCACACTGAGCATGGCCACGCGGCGCACCGCCATCCCATCGCCTCCCTATGCGTGGACTTCGGCGGAAGCGGAAACGGGAGCCGCCCGGAGCGGCTCCGGGGAGCGGGCCTTGCGGGCCAGGAAGAACGTCACCTTGGCGTCCACCTCCAGCCCGCCCAGCTCCCGGATGCGGGGCTCAAAGCGGGCCCAGACGGCCCGCCAGTCCGGCTTGTTCCGCCATCCGTAGGCGCGCTCCAGCCAGTCGCACTCGAACTGGATGAAGGCCCTTGCCTCATCCGGATCCAGGTTCACCCCGGTGGGGTAGAACTCCACTTGCTCCACCTGAAACCCCATTCGCTCGAGGGCAGCCCGGATCTCCGCTTTGGTGAAGAACCCGGCCCGGATGTATTGATAGATCTCGAGGGCGAGCCGCTGGGAGGGCGTCTCCGCGTCCTCCGGGGTGGTGGTGGCCAGGGCCAGCCATCCTCCCGGCTTCAGGACCCGACGGATCTCCCCAAGGAAACGGTGCAAGCTCGGGAGATCCAGGCAGATGTCCTGGAGCGCCAGGAACGTCCCCAC
Source organism: Thermoflexus hugenholtzii JAD2 (assembly GCF_900187885.1). Classification (NCBI taxonomy): domain Bacteria; kingdom Bacillati; phylum Chloroflexota; class Thermoflexia; order Thermoflexales; family Thermoflexaceae; genus Thermoflexus; species Thermoflexus hugenholtzii. The sequence goes on from NZ_FYEK01000078.1 coordinate 24,663, forward strand.
CCCATCGAACGTCTCGCTGGGGAAGGCCAGCCGGTAGGCGTCCATTTGAACGAAGACGCTGGAGCGAGATGAGAGATCCCGGGCGTGCTGTCGGGCCAGCTCCACCTCGCAGCGGGCCAGGTCGATCCCCACCACCACCCCCGGGGATCCGGCCTTCTCGATCTCCAACGCGAACCATCCATCCCCGGTCCCGACGTCCAGCCAGCGCTCCCCGGGGGCGATGGGGATCCGCTGGACGATCGCCCGACGCACCCCGTTGAGATCATCGTAGTAGCTCTGGAACTCCCGGATCACACGCAGGCCACGCTCCCCCATCGATCGCTCCCTCCGCTGAGATTCAGACGTGGCGGACTTCCTCCGCCTTCCTTTGCCGGCTCCTTCGGGCGATCAAAGGCGGGTGGAGCGGAGACGCCCCACCCGCCCGGATCCATCGGCGCCCCTGCCGACGCGGGCCCTTCATCCTCCGCCGGACATCCCGGCCACGAAGCCGCCCTCGGTCATCTTCCGCACGTCCAGGACCTCGTCGAGCTTCTCCGGCGGCATCAGACCCATCTCCAGGACCACCTCCCGGATGGTGCGGTTCTCCGCCATGGCCTTCTTAACCACCTCCGCCGCCCGGTCGTAGCCGATGTAGGGCGTGAGGGCGGTGGCCAGGATGGCGTTCTTGTGCACCAGGGTCTCCATGTGCTCCCGGTCGGGCACGATGCCGCAGATGCATTTATCGGCCAGGACGGTGGCGGCGCTCGCCAGGATGTGGATGGACTGCAGCAGGTTGTGGGCGATCACCGGAAGGGCCACGTTGAGCTCGAAGTTCCCCGAGGCCCCGGCCATGTTGATGACCACATCGTTGCCCATCACCTGCATGCAGACCATCATCACCGCCTCGGGGATCACCGGGTTGATCTTCCCGGGCATGATCGAGGAGCCCGGCTGCAGGGCGGGGAGGCGGATCTCCGCCAGGCCCGCCTGAGGGCCCGAGTTCATCCAGCGCAGGTCGTTGGCGATCTTATAGAGCGAGACCGCCACCGTCTTCAGCTGCCCGCTGAGCTCCACCGCCGCGTCCTGGGCCGCCTGGGCCTCGAAGTGGTTCTCCGCCTCACGGAACGGCAGGCCGGTCTCCTCGCGCAACGCCGCCGCGATGCGTTGACCGAACTCCGGATGGGTGTTGATGCCGGTCCCCACCGCCGTCCCGCCCAGGGCCAGCTCCGCCAGGTGCGGCAGGGCCGCCTCAATGCGCCGGATGCCATGTTCGATCTGGCTGGCGTAGCCTGAGAACTCCTGCCCCAGGCGGATCGGCATGGCGTCCATCAGGTGCGTGCGGCCGGTCTTGACGATGTCATCGAACTCCCGGGCCTTATCCGCCAGCACCTCGTGGAGATGCCGCAGGGCCGGGAGCAGCCGTTCATGGACGGCCAGGTAGGCCGAGACGTGGATGGCGGCCGGGATGACGTCGTTGGAGGACTGGCCCAGGTTCACATGGTCGTTGGGATGCACCTCCTTCGAGCCGATGGCCCCGCCCAGGATCTGGATCGCCCGGTTGGCGATGACCTCGTTGGCGTTCATGTTGGTCGAGGTCCCCGAGCCGGTTTGGAAGATGTCCAGCGGGAAGTGATCATCCAGCTTCCCCTCGATGACCTCCCGGGCCGCCTGCATGATCGCGTTCGCCCGGCGCTCATCCAGCAGGCCCAGATCCCGGTTGACCCGCGCGGCGCAGTATTTGATCAGCCCCAGGGCGCGGATGAAATCCCGGTGGAACCGGATCCCGCTGATGGGGAAGTTCTCGATGGCCCGCTGGGTCTGCGCCCCCCACAGGGCATGGGCGGGGACCCGCACCTCGCCCAGCGAATCCCGCTCAATTCGGAACGCCTCCATGGCGACCTCCTGCGGATGGATGTCGCCACCGCCGCCCATCCGCCCCTCACCGCCAGAGTCGGAACACCAGGTTCAACACCAGCGTGAGCAGCAAGCTCAACAGGATCGAGGTGGCCAGCGGGAAGAAGAACACGAAATTCCCCTTCTGGATCAGGATGTCCCCCGGCAGCCGGCCCAGGCCGGGGACCCGACCGATGAGAAGGAACAGGAAGCCGAAAGCCAGGAAGAAAAGGCCGATCAGGATGAACCAGCGTCCGAACTCCTGGAACGGCATCCGCATCCCCCTCCAAACGCCGGGCTTACCAGCCTTCCAGGTATTTCCGCCATTCCACATATTCTCGCAGATAGGACCCAAAAAGATAGCGGATGGTGGGGACCGGCTCGAAGGGCGGACGGAGCAGGGTCATGTGAGCCTCCGCCGGCGTGCGGTTCCCCTTGCGACGGTTGCATGCCGGGCAGGCCGCCACCAGGTTCTCCCAGGTGTGCCCCCCGCCCCGATGCCGCGGGATCACGTGATCCACCGTGAGATGCGGGGAGGACCGCCCGCAATACTGGCAGGTATACTGATCCCGGCGGAGGATCTCCCGCTTGGTCAAACGGAGCCGGCGGGGCGGCCGGCGCACCACATAGCGCAGACGGATCACCGAGGGGCGGGGGAAAACCCGGGAGGGCGTGCGCACCTCGCCCCGGCCGTTCTCCAGGATCTCCGCCTTCCCGCTGAGCACCAGGACGATCGCCCGGCGGAGGGAGCAAACGTTTAACGGCTCGAAGTTGGCGTTCAGCACCAACACCGGCTCTCGAAGCGGCGATAGGGATGAGAACCTCCTTGAGGCCTCCATGGCTTCAACCTTCCTGCCGCTGGCTTCTCCAGGCGGATCGGGAGATCTCGAACGCGCTCGCCCTCCATTATAAACACAGGAAGCCGGATCCGCCAGCCGGCGGGTTGAGGAATCCGGGGACACGGCTGTGACCCTTGTGGCCTCAGGGGAGGGAAGCCTCGGGCCCTTCGCCGGGAGCGCCGCCCAAGGCCCGGAGCTCGTGGTGAAGGCGCCGGGCCAGGAGTCGACGTTCCTCCGGGCTCAGGAAGGCGGCCTCGATCCCGTTCTCCAGGATCCGGAGCAGGTCGGGCCACTGCAACCCCATCCCGGCCATAGCGAACAGATACTCATCGGTCAGGGTGGTATCGCTGATGCTGGGATCATCTGTGTTCAAGGTGACCTTCAGGCCCAGGCGGTAAAGATCCGGGAGGGGATGTCGGTGGAACCCGGCCACCGCCCCGGTGTGCAGGTTGCTGGTGGGGCAGACCTCAAGGGGGATGCCTCGCTCGTGCAGCAGCCGGAGCACCTGCACATCATGCACCGCCTGGATCCCGTGGCCGATGCGATGGGCTCCCAGGACCAGGATCGCCTGACGGATGTTGGCCGGAGGGCCTACCTCCCCGGCGTGGACGGTGAGGAAGAGCCCCTGCTCCCGGGCCCACCGGAAGACCGGCAGAAGCGATTCCGGCCCGTAGCGAGCCTCATCTCCGGCCAGATCCAAGCCCACCACCCCATCCCGGCGATGGGCCACCGCCAGGCGGGCGATCCGCCAGGCCACCTCGGGATCCTCCCCCCGCACGATGGTCATGATGAGGCGCACCATGATATCGAAATCGCCCTCGGCCCGGCGCACTCCCTCCAGCACCCACTCGGTCACCTCCTCCAACCGGAACCCCTGGGCCTGGGCCAGGGCCGCGGGATTGAAGCGCAGCTCCAGATAGCGCACGCCATCGGCGGCCGCGTCGGCCACCGCCTCGTATGCCATGCGCTGGATGGCCTCCTCGCTGGTGTAGAAGCGACGGAGGATCTGAAACCGGGCGAGGAAGCGCTGGAAATCGGCGGGCTCGCTCGCCGTGACCCGCAACAACGGCTCCAGGGTCGCCGGGGTCGGATCCAGCCCCAGAGGGAGTTTGTGGCGCCGGGCGATCTCCAGCAATGTGCTCAGGCGGAGGGAGCCTTCCAGATGCCGGTGCAGATCCACCTTGGGGAGGCGCCGCAACCAGGCCCGCCAGGCATGGGCCGCCGGCCCATGCCGCAGGCGCATCCGGTCCCGCTCCGGGGTCCGCAGCTTCACATCCTCTGGATCCCGGCGGATCATCCTCGCTCCCCGTTCGATTGTGCCTTTTCACAGGATGCCATGGGGTGGATTCGCTGGACCGCCACAGCCTTTACGATTCCCCGAAGAGGAACTCCAGCAGCTCGTCGGAGGCCACGGCCGGCGGCTTGGGGATCGTGAAGTAGAAAGTGCTCCCCTTGCCGAGCTCGCTCTCCGCCCAGACCCGTCCCCCGTGGGCCTCCACGATCCGCTTGACGATGGCCAACCCCAGCCCCATCCCGCCGAACCGCCGCCGGGTGGAGCCGTCCACCTGATAAAACCGCTCGAAGATCCGATCCAGTTTATCCGGCGGGATGCCGATGCCGGTGTCCTGAACGGAGACCTCCACGTGGTCTCCGCGATCCACCACCCGCACTGTGATGCGCCCCCCATTGGGGCTGAACTTCACCGCGTTGTGCAACAGGTTGTCCAGGACCTGGGAAAGCCGCTCCCGGTCGCCCCACACGACGAGCGGCCCGCCGGGCTCCTCCAGGAGGATCTCCAGATTGGACTGGGATGCCGTGAGTTGGAAACCCTGGATGGAGACGCGGGCCAGGCTCACGATATCCACTGCCTCAAAGGCCAACGTCCCCCGCTCGATCCGCTGCAGGGTGACGATGTCCCCCACCAGCCGGGTGAGGAGGTTGGTCTTCTCCGCGATGATCCCCAGGGCCTCCCGCTGGGCCTCCGTCAGCGGGCCCATGGAGCCATCGATCAGGAGATCCACATACCCCTTGATGAACGTCAAGGGCGTGCGCAGCTCGTGGGAGACATTCTGCACGATCTCGTCCTTCAGGCGATCCGCCTCCTGGAGCTCCTCATAGGCCCGGCGCAGCTCCTCCGCGTGGACCCGCAGCTCGTAGAAGAGGCGGGCGTTCTCGATGGCCGCGGCAGCCTGGGCGGCCACCACCGTGAGCAGCCGCTCGTGCTCCGGCTGAAACGCATGGGGGACCTCATCATCGACTGAGAGGGCCCCAATGGCCCGATCCCCCACGATCAGGGGAACACACAGGATGGAGCGCACCGAAGGGTCGAAGACCACAAAGCGAGGATCTTCGCGGGTATCGGGGACGTAGATCGGGCGCTTCTCCTGAACCACCCGTCCGGCGATCCCTTCCCCGATCCGCAGGCGGGCTTCCCGCCGCCAGCGGTCCTTCACCCCGGCGGCCGCCCGGATCTCCAGCATCTCCGTCTTGGGGTTCAGCAACATGATGTTGGCCGCCCGGCAGCGGAGCACCTCCCGCAAGGTCGTGACCACGGAATCCAGCAAGATCCCCAAATCAAGGGTGGTGCTCATGCGGCGGGCGAACTCATAAAGGGTAGTCACTTCCCGGAGGCGCTGGGCGGTCTCGCGATGGAGGCGGGCGTTCTCCAGCAGCACCGCCAGGTGGCCCGCCAGGACGGTCATTAGACGAAGATCTTCCTCGCTGAAGGCGTTGGGCCGTGGGCTCTCCGCGTTCAGCACGCCGATCACGCGCTCGCCAATCTTCAAGGGGACCGCCAGCTCGGATCGGGTGCTGGGCTCCGCCTCGATGTAGTCTGGATCCTGCCGCACGTCCGGCACCAGGGCGGGCATCCCGGTGCGGGCGACCCGCCCGCAGATGCCCTGCTCAACCGTCAGGGGGACGCGAAGGGCCTGCTCCGAGAAGCCGTAATGTCCGATGCTCTTCAGCGCCCCGGTCCCTTCCTCCAGCAACAAGCACTCCACTGCCTCGAAGCCCAGAGTGCGCTGGATGGCCGCGAGGGCCTGGCGGACGACCCGGTCCGGATCCAGGGTCACCGCCGCCGCGGTGATCACCTCATACAGGATCGTCAACTCGTTCAGGCGGCGACGCACCGTTTGGAAAAGCCGGGCGTTCTCCAGGGCGATGGCCAGCTGGCCGGCCAGAGCGCTGAGCAGACGGATGTGCTCCTCCCGGAAGGCCCCCGGCTCCGGGCTCTGGACGTCCAGGACTCCGACCAGGCGGTCGCCTGCGAGCAGGGGAACCGCCAGCTCGGAGCGCGTCTCAAGGATGGAGGGAAGGTAGCCCGCATCAGCCTGCACGTCCGGGACGCACACCGGGGCCCGCGTGGCTCCCGCCCGCCCGACGATGCCCTCCCCGAGGCGCACCTGTGACACCCGCCGCGCCTCCTCCGCCCGCTCCCCGGTTCGATACCGCACCAGGATGTGAGGATCCACCGGATGAGCCAGGAAAAGGGCAACGTAGCGGAAGGCAGGTATCTCCTGGAGCATCTTCAAAGTTTGCTCGACTAGGGTCTCGAAATCCATCGAGCGGACGGCGATCTCGGAGGCCTGGCGCAGGATCTCCAGCTCGGCGAGGCGCTGGCGGGCGGCCTCGTAGAGCTGAGCGTTGGCGATGGCCACGGCCACCTGATCGACCACCGTGCCCAGCCAGCGGAGCTCGTCCGCGCGGAACAGTCGGGGCTCCCCGAAAACCACGTGGAGCGTCCCGATGATCCGGCCGGCGTGACGCAGGGGGAAGGCCGCGACCGCCCCCACCCTCCACGTCCGCGCCTCCGCATCCTGGAAGAAGGGATGGACGGTCGCATCCGGGATGATCAGAGGATGCCCGGTTCGACACACCGTTTCCGTGACCCCCCCGGGGCGAGGAGGAGGGGCCTCCCACCGGAGCTCCCCTTCCCGGGCGAGCGTCATCCCGCCGCGCCAGCGCTCCCCGGCCTCATCCCGGAGATGGATGTAAATCCGATCCGCACCCGTATGCTCCAGCAGCCGCCGGGCCACCGTTTCGAGCACATGATGGAGATCGAGGGTGGAGGTGACCTGAGCGGCCACCTCCTGCAAGGTGGTGAGCTCCGCGATCCGCCGCTGGGAGTCTTCATACAGTCGGGCGTTGTGCAGGGCCAGGCCGATGTGATCGGCCAGGGACTGGAAGATCGGCTCATCCTCCGGAAGGAACGTCTCGGGGTGGACCGAGAAGAGCACCAGCGCTCCGAGCACCATCCCTTCCAGGTGGAGGGGAATGACCGCCAGCGAGCGGACCGGATCCATCTCCTCCGGCACGAAGGGCTGATAACGCTCATCCCGCCGCGCGTCCATGATGCGCGCGATCGCATCGTTTTCGATGCTCCAGGCCAAGACACCGCCCATCGGCCGAAGGTCCCCGGCGGGAAGGTATTCCGAGAGCAGGCCGGCGGAGGCGGCCACCTCAACATGCGCCCGGTCCGCGCTGACCCGGAAGAGAACGGCCCCGTCGCAGATCCCCATCTCGGCCACGATCTGCCGGGCCGCCGTCTCGAACACCTCCGGGATCCGCAAGGCTCCCGTCAGCGGCCGGGTGATCCGGCTCAACGCCTCGAGCAGCCCCGCCCGGCGCTGCTCCGCTTCATAGAGCATCGTGTTAGCCAAGGCCACGCTCACCTGATCCGCCAGGGCCCGGGCCAGCTGGATCTCCTCGTCCGTGAACGTCCTCAACCGGACGTCGCTGAGCTCGATCAGGCCGATGGCGCGGCCCCGCACCCACAGCGGGAGCATCAGACAGGTCTGATACCCGAACTCCTGCATCCATGCCTTCTCGTGGGGATCCGCCTCCGGGTCGTCCATACGGATCACCATGAACTCCCCTACCTGAAGCAGCCGGGTCGTGGCCGGATACTGCGCCAGGGGATACCGCCGGCCGACCTCCGGCAGGGAGGGATCCTCCGCCTGTCGCTCCGGGGGCGTGTAATCCGCCTGAACCACCAGGGACTCCCCCTGGGGATCCAGGAGGGAGATCGAGCAATTGGTCACCTGGAGCACGCCGGCGAGATGGCGGGCGGCCTGCCAGAGGACCTCCTGAGTGCTCAGGGTGGAGGCGGCCAGGGCGGCGCCCACCACCAGGGCCCCTAAATCCCGCAGCCGCCGCTGGCCCTCGTGATACAGCGCAGCGTTCTGAAAGAGGATGGCTGCGTGGAAAGCCAGCAAGCCGAGGGCTTCCCACTCCTCATCCGGAAGATCCCGCCCGGGTTCCGGGAAAAGGAGGAGGACCCCCAGGGATCGCTCGCCATAGCGCAGGGGGATCCGCCAGGCGGGCTCCCCATCCAGGACGATAGCCTGGGGTTCCGCCCCTGCTTCCTCCAGAACCGCGCGCATCGCCCCCGGAGGGCGGGCCGGATCGGAAGGGGGATCCGAGGCGGCCAGCCGGGCTCGATGGCCTCCTGTGGCGCTCCACACCCAGACCTCGGCGCGTTGGGCCTCCACGAGCTCCCGGGCGACCGCTGCCAGCCGGCTCAGGATCCCCTCAGGCTCCGTCTCCGCGGCGAGGGCCGCCATCCCTCGACTCAGCCGGCCCATCCGCAGAACCCGCCGGCGTTCCTGCAGGGTGATCCGGGCGGCCTCCAGCATCGCGCCCAGCTGGTCGGCCAGGGCCAGGATCAGCCGGGGCTCGGAGGCGAGCCAGCCGCCCGAGCCCGAGGCGCTCAGGCCCAGCAGGCCGATGGTCTGCTCCCGGGCCCGGAGGGGGGCCAGGATCAGAGTGCCGGACGGCAAGGGAATCGTCCGAGCCTGACCCTCCCGGAGGACCGCATCGATCGTCTGCGGCGGGAGCGCCCGCATCCACTCCTCAACGACCTCCGGGGCCAAGCCGTGGCTGTAGCGGCCCTGTCCTTCCCCATCCTGCAGATCCAGCCATCCGCCTGCGAACCCCAGGCCTTCGACGAGACGGCCCAAGGCCTCCTGGATCAACCGGGGCAACTCCGGTTCGAGCTTCGAGAGGCCGGCCACCGCGTGGCTGATCTCAGCAACCTGGGCGAGGGCCTGCTGGTAGCGGTCCCGCTCGATGCCGGTAACGCGCAGGCGCTCGGCCATCACCAGGAGCATGGCGATCTGATGGCTGAGGAGCGTCAGCAGGTCCCGCTCCAGCGGATGGGCGGGTCGGGGCCAGCGATAGCCGAAGGCCAGCAGCCCGATGGTCTCCCCTTGATGGAGCAGGGGGAGCATCACCAGGGTGCGAACCCCCAGGCTCTCCACCACCTCTCGGGTGATCGGCGCGAGGATCGCGGTGCGGGTATCTTCGATATACCAGGCGTAGCGATGCGCCCGGAAGGCGGCGTAGGTCGGCTCATCCATTTCCAGCTGGCCGAAACGGACGGGGAAGGCCTCGCCCACACCGAAGCCGATCACCAGCTTCATCCGACGGCCGTGCACCCGATAAGCCGCCCCCAGGTCCGCCTTCCACATCTCCATCAGCAGATGCAGGGCGCGAGCGAGCAGCGACCGGGAGTCGTGGAGCTCCGCGCTCAGCTCCGCCAGCATTCCCAGGCTCTGGGAGAGCTCCCGATGGAGGCGTTCCTCCGCGCCGGGGCTCGTCTGCCGGATCAATCCGCCGCCGGGGATCGGAGTGGCCAGCCAGCGGGCCTGTCCGCGCTCCCCTTCGGGCCCCAGCACAACCTCCCAGATCACCGGGAGACCCTCCCGGAGGACATGGACCCAGGCCTCCGCCAGGGCCTGACGCTGAGCGAGGCTTGCCCACTCCCAGAGCGGGCGCTCCAGGAACTGGGATCGGGGGAGCTGCCAGAAGTGGGAGGCCGCGGCGTTCGCCCACAGGATCCGGCCCTCTGGATCCAGCATGTAGAGAGGCTCGCCGAGCTCCTCCCAGTGGGCGAGGCGGTCTGGAGGGATTAACGGGTCCAGCTGTAGACGAAGCGCCCCTGGGGAGCGTCCCATCGTGGCAATAAAACGGCATGGAAACGCCATCGGCGCCAGCCAGAGATAGCCCTCCCGCGGCTCGCCCGTGCGGGCGGCCTCCTCCAGGACAGACCATGCAGGCGAAAGCCGCAGGATGGCCTCCTCCACCCGCAGCCGCCGACGGGGGGCTGATCCGAAGATCCATCCAGCGAGGGCGGATCTGCCGGGGTAAAGCCAGCCTGTGCGCAGATCCACACGGAGAACCGGATCAGAGGAATGTGCCCCTTGCGCCTTCATTTCCCCATCCCCTGTATTTTGGGAACATTCGGAGCACGCGCCTTCAGCGGTTCCCTCCCGTCTATTATCCATTATCCCCACAAGCAACGATCCCGAGTGCGCCCACGCCCAGTCCGTTGGGGAGATCGCCAGGAAGGCGCATTTCGGGCCGGGCAACGCAGGCGACGTCGAAGGAATGGGACCCCGGAAGGCCTATGGCCGACGGTTGGCCTGATGCGTCGAATGAATTCGACCTCAAGGGGCCTTCGGCCAACAGTCGGCCTGCGCCGACCGAAAAAAATCCTTTACGTCGGCGAAGTCCGACGCCCGGCGCGCAGCGCCTTATAAGGCCGATTTCCATCGGCGTGAAGGCCTTCGGCCCCACGCATCCTGCGCTTGTGACGATCATCGACGGCGGGGTTCGGAGGTCGGGCGGGGCGACGGTGCGGTTCCGGGCAACGGCGGGGCGCCGGGGCGGCCGTGGCAGTGCTTGTATTTCTTGCCGCTTCCGCACGGGCATGGATCGTTGCGCCCGATGGCGCGGGAGGCCGGTTCCGCCTGCACGCGGGCCCGGGCTCCCGGGGCACTCCGGCGTTCCCGGGCCAGGGCCTGGCCCGCGGGCACGATCAGGAAGAGCCGGCGCACCGTCTCCGCGCGGATGTTGTTCAGGAGATCCTGGAACATCTCAAAGGCCCGGCGCTTGTATTCGACCAGGGGATCCCGCTGACCGAAGGCCTCCAGGCCGATGCCCTGCCGCAGGTTCTCGATGGCCGTGAGATACTCCACCCAGAGCTGGCCAATCAGGCTGAGGAGCAGGTCACGAGCCGCCGCCGAGAAGGCCCGGCGTCCGAAGAACCGGAGGGCCTCCTCCTGAAGCGCAGGGTCCCACTGGCGGAAGGGAACCTCCGCCACCGCCTCCCAGCGCGCCTCTCCCAGCCAGGCCTGAAGGCTGAGACGGGCCGCTTCCTCCAGATCAACCGGCCGCTGATCCGCCACGGAGGCCCATGTCGTCCGGCCCAGCTCCTCCTCCCGGGCCTCCAGGACCCCGTGCAGGTGCTCCAGAATGCGGGGGCCTCGCTCCGCTTCGGGGATCTCCTCGAACAGCCTTCCGGCCAGATAGGACAGGGGGAAGACCACCTGGGCGTAGGTGACCCGCTGATGAGTTCGCGCGTCGAACGCGGTCTGGCGGGTGAACTGGGCCTCCCACAGGGCCTGGGCCAGGGCCGTTGCATCTCGTTGCCCGTTCAGGCGCTCCGTCAGGAGCCCCTCGGCTTCCCGCAGATGCGCCTCCAGGCGCGCCTGGGCTTCGGCCTGCACGCCCTCCCGGATGATCTCCGCCAGATCCTCCCAGGAGGACTCCAGAAGATCGGCCTCGTTCAGCGTGAACCCGATCCCGACCCGGCGGGCGGCGGCGGCCATGGCCTGCATCCGCAGGGCCCGATGGCCGGCCTCCTGCACCGCTTCGGTCAAGGCCGCTCGCACCTCTTCCGGCCTCGCTGCTCGCATTCCCTCTAAACGGATCTCCAGGCCGGTGAGCTCCCGCACTCGCTCCAGGAGGCTTCGGAGGCTTGGGGCCTGGCCACTCTCCTGGCTCTCCTGAAGCCAGTCCTCGAAAGCGCGCTCGGCGGTCTCCACCCAATCGGAGAGGGCCTCACGGCTGCGGTCCGCCACGGCCTGAACGGCGCGAGCGGCGGCCTCGGCCCAGTGGGCGGCGGCCGCCTGGGCCGCCTCCCGCAGCAGCGCCATGGCCTCCGCGGCCACATTGCCATCCAGCCTCAGGCGCTCCAGGAGCAGCGCCAGACCGAAAGAAGGCAGGAAACGCCCATCGCCCAGCACCATCGGCGGCTGGATGCTGTCCAGCCACTCGATGACCTTCCACCCCTCTCCCGGCTTCATCTGCCGGAGGCGGCGATCCACCTCCGCCTCCACCATCGCCCAGAGGTCGTCGTGCAGATCGTCCCGCAGGAGCAGCCGCAGGCGCTGGCTGTAGATCAGCTCCCGCTGGCGGTTGAGGACGTCATCGTATTCCAGGAGATGCTTGCGGATATCGAAGTTGTAGCCCTCGACCCGCCGCTGGGCTTCCTCGATGGTTTTGTTCAGCCACGGGTGCTCCAGAGGCTCGTCCTCATCCTCCCACACGCGCTCCATGAAACGCCGTAGCCGGTCCCCGGCGAACCGCCGCAGCAGGTCGTCCTCCAGGGAAAGATAGAAGCGGGAGGACCCTGGATCTCCCTGGCGGCCGGCGCGGCCGCGCAGCTGGTTGTCGATCCGGCGGGCCTCGTGGCGTTCGGTGCCGATGACGTGAAGGCCTCCCAGGGCCTTCACCGTGCGCTCCCCCTCGATGTGCTCCAGGAAGCGCCGCACCGCCTCGCCATACAGCCCGTATTGGGAGGAGTCCAGCCGGCGCAGGGCCTCTGCCCGCTCCTCGAAGGTCATCTCGTAGGGGTTGAAGCCGGCTCGGCGCAGGACGCGGTTGACGTCCCCCAGCACCTCCTCGGGGAGCTCCCCGCCCAGCTTGATGTCCACGCCGCGCCCGGCCATGTTGGTGGCGATGGTCACCGCTCCCACCCGACCGGCCTGGGCGATGATGCGGGCCTCCCGATCGTGGTGGCGGGCGTTGAGGACCTCATGGGGGATCCCCCGCTCCAGGACCCGCCGCAACCGATCGCTGTCCTCCACGTCCCACAGGGCGGCCAGGCGCTCCAGGTTGGCCGGGGCCATCGGGTCGGGATCCAGCCCCATCGCCCGCGCCCAGGATCGGAGCTTCCCGAGGGGGAGCTTGTCCGGCGGCTGGTTGAGGAGCGCCCGCTCCTCCTCGGAGAACTCACCTTTCGATCCTGTCTCACCACGCCGCAGGGCGTCTTTCACCAGATCGACCAGGGCCAGCCAGCGCAGACCCTCCCCCTGCAGGCGCTTGCTCAGGTAGTCCGAGGCCTCCACGGAGGTCGTGCCCACCAGGACCGGCCGGCCCAGGGTATGCATGCGGACGATCTCGCGGAGGATGGCGCGGTGCTTGGCCTCCTTCGTGCGATAGATCACGTCGGGATGATCGATGCGGATCATCGGGCGGTGGGTGGGGATGACCACCACGTCCAGCCCGTAGATCTTCTGGAACTCCTCCGCCTCGGTGGCCGCGGTGCCGGTCATACCGGCCAGCTTCTCATACATCCGGAAGTAGTTCTGGATGGTGATGGTGGCGTAGGTGACGTTCTCCGGGCGGATGGGGACGCCCTCCTTGGCCTCGATGGCCTGGTGGAGGCCGTCGGACCAGCGGCGGTCCGGCATGAGGCGGCCGGTGAACTCATCGATGATCACCACCTGGCGCCCCTGCACGATGTAATCGCGGTTGCGATGGTAGAGGAACTGGGCCTTGAGGGCCTGCTCCAGGTGGTGGATCATCTTCATCTGCTCGGGGGTGAGCTCCTCGGGCCGCTCCGGGTCGAAGAGCGGCTTGCCGATCAGCTGCTCGACCCGGTCGTAGCCGGAATCGGTGAGGTGCACTGTGCGATGCTTCTCGTCGATCTCGTAGTCCCCGGGTCGCAGCTGGCGGACGATCTGGGCCCAGCGGATGTATTCCTCCGTCGCTTCCTCCGCCGGCCCGCTGATGATCAGGGGCGTGCGCGCCTCGTCGATCAGGATGTTGTCCACCTCGTCCACGATGGCATAGCGGTGGGGGCGCTCCAGCCGCTGCACCCGGGCCTCCAGGGTGAAGGCCATGTTGTCCCGCAGGTAATCGAAGCCGAACTCATTGTTCGTCCCGTAGGTGATGTCGGCGAGATACGCCTCTTTGCGCGAGACCGGGCGCAGCTGGGCGAAGTCCTCCTTCCCCCCGGTGTAATCCGGATCATACAGATAGGCGTTGCCTTCCCCCGCCTGCAGCAACCCGACCCGGAGCCCCAGCAGATGGTAGATCGGGCCCATCCAGCGGGTGTCGCGCCGGGCCAAGTAATCGTTGACGGTGACCAGGTGCGCGCCCAGGCCCAGCAGGGCGTTTAGATACAGGGGGAGGGTGGCCACCAGGGTCTTCCCCTCACCCGTCTTCATCTCGGCGACCTTGCCGAAATGCAGGGCGATGCCACCCAGCAGCTGCACATCGTAATGGCGCAGCCCCAGGGTCCGCTTGGAGGCCTCGCGGACGGCGGCGAAGGCCTGGGGGAGGATCTCCTCCAGGATAGCCTCCTCCGCCTGGCGCAGCTCGGAGAGACGCTGGCGGACCTCGTATTCGAGCTGGGTGCGCCGCTGGGGGTCGCGCTCGACCAGCCAGGCCAGGTGGGCCTGACGGTAGGCCTCTCGGTGATGGGAAATGGCCTCGGCGATGCGCGACCGGAACCGGTCGGTCATCGCCCGCAGCTCCGCATCCGTCAGCGCTTCGAACTCCGGCTCCAGGCGGTTGATGGCCTCCACCAGAGGCGCCCAGCGCCGCAGCCAGCGCTCCGACGGCTCGCCCAGGATTTTCCCCAGGATCTGCTTGAGCATCGTCTCCTCTCAGCGCTCCAGAACATCCGAATTGAGCCAAGAGCCCCCTTCCCCGCCCTCCCCGCGGGCCGGTCCCGGGGCTCTTCCTTAAGTTTAAACCGGATCGCAGGAAGCAAAGGAACCCCGGGCCCGAACGAAAGGGCCATGCGGCTCCCCTGGAGAGCACCTCCCCAGACCGTATTTCTAACCCTTGATATACGGCGATCCAACGCCGTTGTTTTTCTAAGACCTCTAAGAAATCGATCGCGGAGACAGGCTGGCGCTCCCGGTCCTCGAACCCCTCCCAGGAGGCGCGCATGCTGCGCACGGTGTGTTCGCTGATCATGGTGGTGGGAGCGGCCTACCTGATCCTGGTCATGGGTTCCAGAGACCCGCGGACGAACGCCCGGACGCTCTGGGTGGACGATGACGGCACGGTGGGGGCGGCCGCCTCTTCCTGTGATGGCCCCGACCCGGCTTACATCCGCATCCAGGCGGCCATCGAGGCGGCCGAGGATGGCGATGAGATCCGGATCTGCCCCGGGGTGTATCGGGAACAGATCACCATCCATCGGAATTACCTCACCGTCCGCTCTGTGGACGGATCCGCGGTGGATGCCAGCCCCGATACGATCCTGTTGCCTGAGGAGCTGGACCCGGCCGGGGTGTGGATCCTGGGGGACGGCAACGTCCTGGAGGGGCTGGTGATCCAGGACACGGCGGCTGGCCCGCCCCATCCCGTCCATCTTCACCGGCTTATCTGGGTGGGGGGCGATCGCAACACGGTCCGCCGCAACCGCCTCGTCGGCCGGGGGCCAACAGGCCCTGCGGATATCGGGGTGGAGGTGCACGGGGGAGATGTCGGCAACGGGGTGGCGGAACGGAATGAGATCGTCGAGAATGAGATCCTTAACGTCTTCAGCCACGCGATCCTGGTTCGGAGCCTGGCCCGCGACCGGGCTGCCTACTGGACGGTTATCAGAGGTAACCAGATCCATGATAACCCGGGGAACGGCATCACGGTGGATCGCTCGCCCGCCACACGGGTGGAGCGCAACACCCTGTCCCGTAACGGGGTGGCTATCGTCTTCCATAGTGAGCCTGCGTTCCCGGCCATCGAGACGATGTTCCGGTGCAATCAGATCGTTGGCAATCGCACAGGAGCTCGGAACGCCGCAACAGATGGCTTGGTGATGCGAGCAGAGTATAACTGGTGGGGGAACGAAAACGGCCCCCGCCATGATCTGCGGAACTCGGGGGGAGGCGGAGATGCGGTAGGAGACAACGTGGCGTTTCGGCCCTGGCTGACCGGGCCGCTGGAGGAGATATGT
The DNA here is from genome assembly GCF_900187885.1 of Thermoflexus hugenholtzii JAD2. Lineage (NCBI taxonomy): Bacteria > Bacillati > Chloroflexota > Thermoflexia > Thermoflexales > Thermoflexaceae > Thermoflexus > Thermoflexus hugenholtzii. The sequence continues at coordinate 40,353 of NZ_FYEK01000078.1, forward strand.
CCCCTGCTGCGCATCCGCATCGATGTGATGCCGGGGGACACCACGAACCGCATCCATCCCGGAAGCCACACCCTGATCCCGGTGGCCCTCCTTTCCAGCTCGGGCTTCATCCCGCTGGCCGAGGTGGATCGAAGGCGTCTGCACTTTGGAGCCACGGGCGGGGAGAGCGCTGTGGTTGGCTGCGACAGTCTGATCGGCGACCTCAACGGCGATGGGATCGGGGACCTGGTTTGCTACTTCCGGTCCGAGCTTACCGGCCTGGGGCCGGACCACCGGGTCGCCCGGCTGCGGGGTCAAACCCTGGAAGGGGTTGCCATAGAGGGCCAGGATGCTGTAGAGATCCTTCCATAACTAAACTATAGGGCGAATTTCCTGAGCGTCGAGGGGGCGATCCCAAGGAGGCTGCGCCGGATCCGGAGACAATCATCGAAGAGCCTGACCGCTTTGGGCATCCATCCAGCGCACCGCTTCGGGGGGGAAGGACAGCCAGAGGGTTTGACCCGGCTCCACCGCGCGTCCCGGAGGCAGCGTCATCTTCAAGGTCTGGGAGCCCAGGTAGGCGGTCACCAGAACCTGAGCCCCCAGGGGCTCCACGACCGAGACCGTAACGGGGACCGTCCATGGCTGCGGAGACGCTTCGATGCGGATGTGCTCCGCCCGGATGCCTAACAACAACGGCTGCTGGGGGACGACCCCGGGGATCTCGGGCATGGGGAGGCGATATCCTTCCAGGACAAAACTCCACCCGCCCTCGCTATTCTCCGCCACCCCACGCAGGAAATTCATCGGCGGGTTCCCGATGAACCCGCCCACGAAGACCGTGGCCGGGGCTTCATAAATCCGCATGGGTGTGTCGACTTGGACGATCTCCCCCTCGCGCATCACGGCGATACGATCCCCCAGGCTCATCGCTTCCACTTGGTCATGGGTCACATAGATGATCGTCATCCCCGTCTCCTGGTGGAGCCGTTTCAGCTCCGCCCGCGCATGCAACCGCAACAGCGCGTCCAGATTGCTGAGGGGCTCATCCATCAGCAGCACATCCGGCTGCATCACCAGGGCCCGGGCCACCGCGACCCGCTGCCGCTGACCTCCGGAGAGCTGGGCGGGATACCGGTCGAGCAACCCCTCCAGCTGCAACATCGTCGCGGCTCGCTCCACCCGCCGCCGCACCTCCGCCTCCGGAACCCGCCGCATGCGCAACCCGAAGGCGATGTTGTCGTAAACCTTCATGTGGGGGAAAACCGCATAGCTCTGGAATACCATGGCGATGTTTCGACGGCGGGGAGGCAGCCCGGTGACCTCCCGCTCTCCGATGAAGATACAACCGTGATCCACCCGCTCCAGGCCGGCGACACAGCGCAACAGGGTGGTCTTGCCACATCCGGAGGGCCCCAGCAGCACAAAGAACTCTCCATCCTCGATCGTCAGGGAGACGTCCCGCAACGCAATGACCTTCCCGAAGGTCTTCCGGATCCGCTCCAGACGCACACGTGCCATATGGTCTTCACCCCCGAATATGGGGCGCCGGCTCAGCGGCTGACGACCCCCCAAAGATTGAAGAGATAACGCCGGATGATGAGAAGGATGATCATGGCGGGGGCGACCATGAAAAAGCCCCCAGCGAACCGGAAGTAGAGGGGCGATTCGTTGAGGACCGTGAGGACCAGGGCCGGCAACGTTCGTTGCCGCAGGGTCAGGATGGTGGCGGCGAAGACCTCATTCCATGAGATCACGAAGGTGAAGAGGCTGGCGGCAGCCAGGCCAGGCAGGGCCAGAGGCAAGGAGACCCGAAGGAAGGCGGTGAGCGGGCTGCAGCCCAGGGTCATGGCCGCCTCCTCCAGATCGCGGGGGATGGCCATGAACACGCTGGAGGTGATCAGGATGACGAAAGGGAGGGCCATAGCGGTATGGACCAGGGCCACTGCCCATGGCGTGTCGTAGAGGCCGATGCGGATGAAGGTCACCGCCAGGGGGATGGAGAGGATCGCCATTGGGAACATCCGGGTCATCAGGATCCCCATGCGCACCGCCTCCCGCCCCGGGAAGATGAAGCGAGCCAGGGCGTATCCCGCCGGCGCCCCCAGGGCCAGGGACAGGATCATCGTGAGCAGGGCAACCACCACGCTGTTGCGCGTGGCCGCCAGCGTCCCCGTGGCGTTCACGAAGAATTGCATGGTCTCCACCGAGAACTCCAGCGGAAGCAGGGGACGGGGCCAGCGATACACGGCCATACGCGGGCTGAAGGCCAGCAGCCCGATCAGGTAGATCGGGGCCAGCACCCAGAGGGCCAAAAGCGCTGCCCCCCCATACCAGAGCAGGTCCGCCATCCGGGATCCCCGCTTCATCGCCCCATCTCCTCCGGGCGCACCCGCAGGACGTAGAGATAAAAGCCGGTCACCAAAGCGGACAGGGCCAGGATGATCAGCGAATACGCCGCGGCCACATGGGGGTTATGGGCCCCCGCATACCAGACGTAGGCCTCTGAGGCCAGGACGGGCAGGACCCCCCCGCCCAGGGCCACCACCACGGCGAAGGTCTGGAAGGCGAAAAGGGTGCGGATGATCAGGGCCGCCTGCAGGCTGGGCCGCAGCAGGGGCAGGACCACGTAACGCAGTTTCTGAGCCAGGTTCGCGCCGAAGACCTCCGCCGCCTCCCAGTACTCGCCCAGGATCATCTGCAACCCCGCCACCAGGGTGACCATCACGATAGCCGTGGCCCTCCACACCTCCGCGATCACCACCGCCAGGAGGATGCCGATCGGGTGCTCATATGAGAGAAAGATGATGGGACGCTGGATCAACCCCAGGGCGCGCAAGACGACATTGAGATATCCCCGCTCGGTGAAGATGGCCAGCCAGACCAGCCCCGCCGCCAGCTCCGAGATGGCCAGCGGGATCGCATACACGTAAAGGAAAAATCCGGCGCCGCGGCGCCGGGACTGCGCAATCAAGGCCATGGTCAAAGCCAGAGCCAGCTGCAGGGGGATCACCAGGGCGATCAGCACCAGCGTGTTGCGCAGGGCGGGCATGAAGCGGGTGTCCGCCAGCATGCGGCGGAAGGGCTCCCCGGACCAGGAGCCATCCGGGGCCTGGGCGGCCAGCAACAGAGCCTGGACGCTGGGGAGAGCGATGAACAGCCCCAGGAAAAGAATGGCCGGCATCAACAGCGCCAGCGGCAACCCGATTTCGACTTTCCACCACCGACTCACCCCAGCCTCCCTGAAGGTCGGGAGGCAGACCCTCGGCCTGCCCCCCGACCGCGATCCCCGGATCACCGCACCTGGCATGGTCCGGTGCTGGGCGGATCCGGTGGCCAGCAGGCGGCGCCGGTCTCGTTCAGGATCGCCTGCAGCTTGGCCGCTTCCTCCTGAAGCACCTTTTCGATGTCCTCACCCTTCAGCACGATGCGCTCCAGGGTGTCCCGGTTGACCTTGTTGAACTCGCCGGCCTTGCCGCCCAGGCCCACCGGCAACAGCGCCGGGATCGCATCTTGTGCCCCGGATTGCTTGACGACCGCCTCGCCTTCGATCCGGACATGAGCGGGCATATCCGCCGGCATGGGGATGTCCAGGACCGGGAAGAAAGCGACCTCGCGGAGGATGGTCAGCTGAGTCTCCGGCCGGGTGAGGAACTCAATCAACGCCTCCGCCCCTTCCCGGTTTGGCGCGCCCTTCACGATCCCGAGACAGGCCAGCACCGGCATGAAGCCCCGTCCCTTGGGGCCCGCCGGCACGGGGGCCGCGATGAAGTCCTCCGGCCGCTCCTTGAAGGCGTTCACCAACCGGGCCGTGTGATCCCAGGCGATCCACACCTCCTCGGCCAGCAACGGCTCCTGCATGAAATCATAGGTGGTGGATTGTGGGTTGACATGCTCCCAGAGGGCCTTAAAGGACTTCCACATCTCCACCGCCTCCGGGCTCTTGTACGTTGTGACGAAGGCGCCGGTGTAGGATGGATACAGATAGCCCTGGACGAAGCGGTGGATCAGGCCCTTGGGACCCAGGGGGAACCCCAGACGGCGCTCCCCTGTCGCCTTATGGATGTTCTCCCCCCACTGTCGGAGCTGATCCCATGTCAGGGCGTTGACATCCGCGCCCGCAGGCAGGTAGTCCAGCGCCTTCTTGTTGATCGCCAGGATATAAGTGGCCTGCATCCACGGGATGCAATACTGGCGATCCGTGCCCAGCTTCCCCAGCTCCGCGAACTGGGAGATCATCGGACGATCCTTCAGGCGCTCCATCAGCGGGGTGAGATCCTCCAGGGCGTTGTCCTTGAGGAGCGTGACGAAGTTACCATGCAACGCCCCCACCACATCCACCGTCACCTTGCCCGCCTGGATCTCCGCGCGGATCCGATCGTGGAAGGGGCCTTCGTCCTCCGGGATGAACTCCACAGGGGCGCCGAAGGGTTTGAGGATCACGTTGCGCATCTTCTCCGCCTCCTCCACCGGCCGCAGCTGGGTGGAGAGGAAGAGGACCGGCTTGGGCGGCGGGGTGGGCGTGGGCGGAGGAGGCGTGGGGGAGGGCGCCGCCGGCGGAGGCGGAGCGGTGGGAGTCGGCGTGGGAGGTGCCGCCGGCTGGCAGGCGAGGGACAGGATGAGGGCGACCGTGAAGAGGGCCCAGAGCCTTCGCGTACGCATGATCCACCTCCTGATCGTTCAATGTGGGAACAGATGGCTTTCCGGCAACATATAACCCGTGAGGGCAGCGATCCGCTCCGCCGCCCTCGGGACCGCCGCTTCCAGCGGACGACGGCCGAGCAGTACGTCCTCCACCAGCGCCTGCCATTCCTCCGAAACCCGGGCGTAAGCCGGCAGGGAGGGGCGCGGCCGCCCCTGCTCCACCCAACGCTGCGTCCGCGCCAGGAACCCTCCTCGCTCCCCGGCCAGATGGGAGAGGGCGTGGATCCAGGGAGGATGGCGCCCAGTCATGCGGGCGAACGCCCGCAAAGGCTCCCCCTCCACGGCCTGTCGCAACAGCGCCAGGGCCCGCTCGGGATGGCGGGATTGCCGATAAATCCCGAACGCCATGCCGCCCATCAAACCGGCCGGACGCCCATGAGGCCCTGCCGGGATGGGGAGGACCATGAGGCGCTCCAGGAAGGTCGCTTCATCCCACCCCGCCGCCTGCTGGATCAAATCCGCCTCATAGGTGCCTCCCACGGCCATCACCACCTGCCCCTCCGCCAGCCAGAGAGCCGCCTGCTCTCGATGGAAGGCGGTCACCTCGGGGGGCATCAGCTGATGTTCCCAGATCAACGCCCGCAGGAAGGCCAGCGTCTCATAAGTGGCCGGCTGATCCAGCAGGACCCAACCCCCGCTCACCAGCTCGCCCCCATTCGCCCAGAGGAAGGGAAGCGTTTGATAGGTGGTGGTCTCGCCGCCCGTCCGGCCGGCCACCATCGCCAGCGGATAAGGGCCCAGGCCGTAACGCCGGCGGACCTCCGGTTGCCGAAAATGAGCCCCTACCCGGAGCAGATCCTCCCAGGTGGTCGGCGGGCGCAGCCCTTCCGCCTCCAGCAGATCCCGCCGCACCCACAGGACGCTGACATCCATGCTGATGGGGATCCCATACAGGTGTCCTTCGAAGACCCACGCCGAGCGGGGGCCCGGCATCAGCGTGGCCAGCGCCTGGGCCTCCCAGGCCGGATCGATCTCCCCGACGGCTCGTAGATGGCGAAGGGTCACGAACTCCGCCAGCCAAGCGGAATCCAGGATGGAAAGATCAGGAGCCCCGCCATTCCCCACCGCCTCCATCAGCGCTCCCCGCAACTGTAGGAAAGGGATTTGCTCCACCGCCAGCTCGATCGGCTGGTCTGGATGTTGCTGATTCCAGCGGGCGACGGCGAGATCCAGGGGGATGCGCCAGCGGGGGTGGGAGATCACCACCCGCAACACCAATGGAGAACTCGCCCCCCCGTTTCGAGGGGCGACAAAGGTGCCCCGCCCCCGTTGACGGAGGATCAGACCCTCCCGCGCCAGATCCTCCAGGGCCTGACGGACCGGCGCCCGGCTGATCCCATAACGGGCGCAAAGCTCCGCTTCCGTGGGCAGACGATCCCCCGGCCGGAGCCGACCCCCCAAGATCTCCGACCGCAGGAGCTGCTTTAGCTGCTCGTGAAGCGGGACCCCCAGCGCGGGATCCAGCCGCCGACGTGCCCCCACTCCTTACTCCAACCATCAAAACTTTGTTATAATGATATACAAAATTTTGGACTTGTCAAGGAAGGAAGCATGAGGCGGGTCTCCACCCCTCCGCGCTCTCCGGTCCTGCAAGGGCCTATCAACAGGAGGGCTTGATGATTCAGAAGGACCTGCGACAGGCGGCAGAAGAGGTGCTGCGGCGGAACGATCGGGGGACATTCACCGCCCCTTCCCCCCGGCAGTATCCCCACCTCTGGCTGTGGGACGCCGGGTTCGCCGCCCTGGGCTGGGCGGCCTTAGGGGATTACGAGCGGGCCTACCGGGAGATCCGGGCCGCCCTCCGGGGGCAGTGGCGCAACGGGATGCTCCCCCACGTAGTCTTCTACGACTGGCCCAGCGCCTATTTTCCGGGCGCCGATGTCTGGCGCTCCGATCTGGCCTCGGAAGCCCCGGCGGAGCTCCCCACCTCCGGCATCACCCAGCCCCCGGTCCTGGCTTTCGTGGTCGAGATCCTGACCCGCTATGATCCCGATCGAGGGCGCGCGGCAGCCTTCCGCCGGGAAGCCTTCCCCGCACTCTACGCGTATCACCGGTGGCTGCACACCGCTCGGGACCCCGAGGGCATGGGCCTGAGCGTCCTGGTGCACCCCTGGGAGTCCGGGATGGACAACAGCCCCCTGTGGGACGCGGCCCTGGCCCGGGTGCCGGTGGGGGATCTGCCGCCCTATCGCCGAGCCGATGCCCATTGGGTGCCCGAGGAGCAGCGACCCCGCTCCGCCGACTACGACCGCTTCCTGGCCTTGATCCTCCATCTGCGATCGCATCGCTACGGGGAAAGCGGCGTCCAGACCTCTTCCTTCCGGGTCTATGACATCCTGTTCAACGCCCTTCGCTATCGCTCGGAGGAGGCCCTCTGGACGATGGCGGCGGAGCTGGGCGAACCGACAGGGGAGATCGAGGGGTGGCTGGCGCGAGGCCGCGCCGCCTTTCAGGCCTATCTGTGGGATCCGGCGCGTGGGTTCTTCCTGGACTGGGACGCGGTGGCGAAGGCCCGGATCCCGGTGATCGCGGCGGGCGGGTTCCTGGCCCTCTACGCAGGCCTGGCCACGCCGGAGCAGGCCCACGAAATGGTGGCGCGCTATCTCACGAACCCGGAGGCCTTCGCCCCGGACGGCGGGACGCGCTATCTGGTCCCTACAGTGAGCAAGGCCGAGCCCGGCTGGGAGCCCCGACGCTACTGGCGGGGGCCGATCTGGATCAACCTCAACGCCCTGATCGCCCACGGCCTGCGGCGCTATGGGTTCGTCGACCTGGCCGAGCAGATCCGCGCCGACACCTTTGCCCTCGTCGCTCGCTCAGGGTTCTGGGAATACTACGACCCCCGCACTGGGGAAGGATTGGGAATCGGAGATTTCACCTGGTCCGCCGCCCTCCTCCTGGCCTGGGACCTGCTGGAGATCCCCGAAACGAGGTAGGGGCGACCGGCTGGTCGCCCCTACGCCTCCCTACCCGCCTGCCCCGGAACCTGCAGGATGCGGGGAGGGCACGGAAGGTCGGTCAAAGACGATATGGGAGCCAGGGGCCATCTCCTTATGGCGGGTCAGGGGACGGAACAGGGAGGCCAGGATCCCCTGCTCGCGGTCCGGCAGGCCGGTGGCGAGGGGCTGCCCCAGCGGGTCAAAGACGGCAGCCGGGGCACTGGGCTCACCGAACAGTGGGGAGGCCCGCACCAGGAAGACCCGGTTCTCATCCGCCCGGGTTCGGGCGAGGAGATCGTCGGTCGCCCGACGGGCGGAGGGGAGCCAGATCAGCAGCTCCGCGCCCTGGGCCATCAGGCTGCGGGCGATCTCCGGCGCCCAGATCTCCTCCGACCCCAGCACCCCGAGGCCACCCCATGGCGTCTCCATCGCCCGCGGCGGATCCCCGACGCGGCGGCGGGCGATCTCCTGCCCGCGGTCGATAAGGTGGATCCCCACATGCCCTTCATCCACCAGGGGAGCGATCAGGCCGCAGGCCAGCCGGGCGCTGAGGGCCTGGAGGGCGTCGAGGGTTGTCGTCTGCTGATAGGCCGGGGCGCGCTCCCACCCCTCCGGGATGCCGGGCAGGATCAGAAGGGAGGCCCCCTGGCGGATCAGGCGCTCGCCCAGCTCCTCCACCCGTCGCCGCCACGCCTCCGGATCCTCATAGGGCTTCAGCTGGAGGATGCCGACCCGGAGATACATCGAATCCGCTGGGATCGGCTCCCGGAGCCGCCGGGCCACCGGGAGCGCCTCCCCCGGCGTGTTCCACCACAGTGCTGGCGTGGAGGGCCGCGCGCGGGGGCCGGGCGCCGCCGCCAGATCGACCTCCGCCAGCACGATCTCCTCGCGATCCGGGCTCCCCAGCGCCCGATAGGCGCCGTCCGGCCCCACCACGCCGCTCCGTCCGCAATAGAGGATGCTCTCGGCCTCCACCCCCACCTTGTTCGCCCAGGCGATCCAGAGGCCGTTCTCCAGGGCCCGGGCGGGCAGGAGATAAGTCACCTGGGGATTGGTCCGGGCCTCGGGGGCCCCGGTGGAGGTCACCAGAGCGGTGGCGTCCAGGATCAGGCGGGCGCCCCGCAGGGCCAGGGTGCGGGGGATCTCCGGCATGCGGGCGTCGGCGCAGATCATCAGGCCTACCTGTCCGAAGGGGAGATCGAAAACCGGCAGTTCGGAGCCGGGATCGAACCACTCTCGATCGAAGTGCCAGAGGAAGAGTTTGTCGTGGAAGCCCAGGACCTGGCCGTGGGGATTGATGAGGGCCACTGAGTTGCGCAGCCGCCCGGAGGGATGGGGGCGGACGAGGCCCACCGCCACATAGGCCCGGTGCCGACGGGCCTTCTCTCCGAACAGACGGAGGACCTCCTCCAGCGGACGGGGCTCGGCGCGATGATAAGCCTCTAACGAGTGGAGATAGTAAGCGGGGTAAGTGCACTCCGGCAGCAGGATGAGATCCGGCCGGTGGCGTCCGGCCTCCTCCACGCCCTGCAGCGCCCGCTCCAGGGCCTCTTCCGCCCGCTCCAGCCCGAGGGCCTCCAGCTGCACACAGGCGATCCCAAGTCGGGACATTTTCACCTCCCGCGATGCTTTGTATGTGTGGGATCTGTATGCGTGGAATCTTCGATCCGCCCCTCAACCGCCTCCCGGGTCAAGCGCTCACATCCGGGCTTGTTGGATCGGCTCCGGCGACCCGGAGAGATGCAGACCTTCACTCCAGGATCTCATACGGGCTTGGGGTGGGCCACTGAGGGAGCAATCCCATCAGCATGATGCCCGCCACCACGCACAGGCGCACCGGCTCCGTCCCGGTGTTGAACACGCGATGGGCGGTGTTCTCACGATTGTAGATGGCATCCCCCGCCTCGAACTCGTAACGCTCTCCTTCCGATTCGATGTAACCCCTACCCTGGAGGACGAAGTAGACCTCCTCGCAGTTATGCCGGTGCAGGGGCGTGTGCGCACCGGGATCGATCTCCACGATCCCCATGATCAATGTCTTGGTGGGAAAGCCTGTCTCCGGGTAAATCACCTTCCAGTCCCGCACGCCGGGCATGCGCTCCATGGGAGCGCCGCTCAGGAACTCCGAAGACTTGATCACCACGCGGCGTGATCCTCCCATCCGGCCACCTCCTGGCAAGTTAGAGGAGAAACGATCTTTACGCGTAGTATTGCATCAAGCAGGCAGAGAGCAAGAAGCCGAGGACCATCGATTCGAACCGGCTGTGAGACAGGAGCGCCGCATGCTCTCATTGCTTCCTTGATGCCGGTGCGGCTTACAGCTCCACAAAATGAGCATCCAGCGATAGACCTTCCGGTGAAGTGCAAGGCCGCGTGGCAACCAGCCGGATCCCGTAAACTGAAAGGCGATCCTTCCGGGGAGGCCTGTGATGTCCCTGGTGCGCTACGAACATCTGAACGGAGAAGAGGCGCGTCAGATCCTGACGGCGCGTCGGCTGGCCATCCTGCCCATCGGAGCCCTGGAAGCCCACGGCCCGCATCTCCCAGTGGGCACGGACAACCTGCTGGCCCAAGCCATCGCCGAGCGGGTGGCCGAACAGGTCGGAGGCGTGCTGCTGCCCCTCCTCCCTTATGGCCAGGTCTGGTCCCTTCAGGATTTCCCCGGATCCCTCTCCATCTCCAACGAGGTCCTAAGCGGTCTCCTGGTCGACCTGGGGCTCAGCCTCCAGCGGCAGGGGGCGGCGATCCTGGCGGTGATCAACGGCCATATCGGCAACGGAGCCGCCCTCCAGGCGGCCGCCCGTCGCCTCCACGCCCTCCAAGGCCCCGTGATGTATGTCTTCACCTACCCCGGGCTCGGCGAGGCCGCCACGCGGATCTGCACCTCCCGCCCCCTGCCCGGCGGTTACTTCCACGCCGATGAGATCGAGACCTCTATGGTCCTCTATGTCGCCCCTGAACACGTGCGTCTGGATCGGATGATCCGAGAGGAACCCCGACTCCCCCCCGACTTCCCTTACCGCCCGGTCCCCTGGACCGAGATCACCCGCACCGGCGTCCTCGGCGACCCCACCCTGGCCACGGCAGAGAAAGGAGCCGCCCTCATAGAGGCCATCGTCGCCCAAATCGTCTCCGTCCTCCGCCTCGCCCTTCAGCGACTCGGATGAAAAACGAGAGGGGCGGGCTTTCCGCCCGCCCCTCCCATCCGTCCGCGCAGGCCGAGACGCCCCCGAGGGAAGCCTCCGGTTCGGATGCGCTCAACGGCCCAGGATCCGGCCGATGAGGGCGATCAGCAGGGGCCAGAGCACGTAATCCGTGTCCGAGGCCCAGCTGAAGAAATCGCCGATGGCGAAGCCCAGCACCGGCCACATCAGCGCCTGCCCCACGCCCATCAGCACTCCGGCGACTACGCCCCCCAGGATGGCGCCTGGGATCCCCCAGTATTTATTCCCATACACGCCGGCGGTGGCCCCGTGGAACCAAACGGACATGGTGGGGGCGAAGATGAAGAACGGATAACGACCCGCGGCGAAGAGGAGGGAGACCAGGACCATGGTCAGCATCCCGATCAGGCCGCCGTAGGCCATGGAGACCTGGCCGTAAGGGAAGAAGAGGGGGCAATCGAGGGCGGGGATGGCGCCGGGGACGATGCGCTCGGCGATACCCTTGAAGGAGGGGATCAGCTCGGCGATGATCATCCGCACGCCCATGATCAGGATGGCGAAGCCGGCGGCGAAGTTGAGGGCCTGCAACAGGACCCAGATGATCGGATGCTTGCCCGCCTTGCCCGCCGCCTCCACCACGAAGCCTACGTTCAGGGCAGCCATGATGAGGTAGACCACCAAGAAGGTAGCCGCCATCAGCAGCATGGGCTCCCGCAACCACTCCAGCGCCCGCGGGAAGCGGAGGGCCTCCATGTCCCCCACCCGCCGCTTCCCTCCCCCCGACAGCAGGCGCGACAGCCACGCCGTCACCAGGACGGTCAGGGAAGAGGAGTGGCCCAGGACGAACCCACTGCCCTCGTTGACGAAGAGATCAAAGCGATGGGTATACCAGGGCTGGATGGTCTGATAGAGGCCGGTGAACAGACTGGCCACGATCACCAGGGCCGCCCCCTCCAGCCCCAGGGCATACCGGAAGGCAGAGACGAAGATCACGGCGTTCCAGAAGATCAGGTGACCGGTGAGGTAGATATACTTAAACCCCAGGCCGCTGAGGAGGCGGGTGAGGAGCACGTTGATCAGGAAGGCGAAGAGCATGACCAGGCCGATCTGGATCCCGAGCTCGCTGATGATCTTCTGGGTCCCGATCTGGATCTGGACCGGCGGCAGGCCCAGGGTCTTCCCGGCCAGCTCCCCCAGTGGGAGCAGCGCTTGGACCATGAGGTTGACCCCTGCCAAGAGGATGAGCAACCCGATGGCCGTCTTGAGGGTCCCGGAGATCGTCCGCTCGACCCGCTCCCGGAGCAGGAGGAAGCCCAGCAACGCGATCAGCCCCAGGAAGAGGGACGGCTCCTGCATGAACTTCTGGATGAATTCCAGGACAGCGCGCAAGGCCTCCATGGCAACCTCCTATGGGGGGTTCTGGATCAAGGACCGCACCAACTCCTTCCATTGCTCGGGGGTTCCCAGGCGCGCGGCCGCTTGCGCGAGCGCGTCAGCCCGCGCCAAGAGCTCTGCCAGCTGGCGCAGGAGATCGATGTGAGCCGATCGATCGGGAGTCGCAAAAGCGATGAGCACGCGAACGGGATCGTTGTGCGATCCGAAACGAACGCCCTCCCGAACCACCACCAGGGACAGGCCCAGGCCGTTGGCCCCATCCTCCGGCCGGGCGTGGGGGATGGCCACCCCAGGGGCAATGGCGATGTAAGGGCCCAGCTCCTGACAAGTCCGAACCATGTGATCCACATACGAAGGTGTGACCAGGCCGTCGGCAGCCAGGAGCTCCCCGCTGATCCGAACTGCCTCTTCCCAGGAGCTCACGCGCTCCAGGATGCGGATGCGCCCGTCCAGGGCCTCCAGGAAATCCACGGGCTTACCCCTCCAGCCGCCGCACGGCGGCTAGCAGCTTCTCCTGGATCTCCGCTTTGTTCCCGTAGTTGGTGACCGCCACGATCTCCCGGGCCCGGGCCCGCTGGTGGAACATCTCCGCCAGGTCCGGGCCGGTGACGATGATGTCGGCCGAGATAGTAGGCGCCAGGGTGGCGTCGGCCGTCTCCACCACCGCCGGGATGCCCGCCTTTTTCAGGATCTCCTCCACCGTCATCTTCAGGTAGAGGGCGGTCCCGGTCCCCAGCCCACAAGCCGCCACGACCCGGATCGGTGGCTTCCCGCTCACGGTGCACCTCCTCCTGCCCTCGCTGAAGGTTTCGATGCTTGATGTCCTGGACCGCTTATCCGATGGCCAGCGCCTGCGCCGGGTTGTGGATCAGGAGATCCCGGATCGCCTCCTCCGGCACCCCCTCCGAGCGCAGCCACGGGACGAAGCGCAACAGGATATACGTGAGCCCCGGCCCGCCTCCGGTCCCATAGCTGGGCCAGTAGGACTTGCGTGCCATATCCCCGCCTAGCAGGATCTGCTTCCCGTAGCCCTCGGCGATCAGACGTCGGATGAACTCGACCCGGAGGCGATCCGGCGCGTATTTCTCCTTGCTGATCTGGTCGTAGCTCAGGTAAACCCCCGCCCGGGCCAGGGCCAAGTGATACTCCCATTCCATCCGGCGGTCGACGTGCCCGATGATCACCCGCGCCGGATCCACCCCTTCCGACCGCAGGAGGGCCACTTGCTCCAGGCCCATGGTGCCCGCCTCGGTGTGGGTGGAGATGGGCGCCCCGGTGAGGCGATGGGCGATGGCGGCAGCCCGGAAGACCTTCTCCTCGTTCGGCGTGATGCGATTCAGGCTGCTGCCGGCCTTGATGACCCCGGCCCGGATCCCCGTCCCGTCGATGCCCTCCACGATCTCCCGCACGAACCGATCGGCCAGCTCGTGGACCGAGCGCCCTTCCACCCAGGGGCCGGAGAAGGCCTCCTTGTGGTGGCCGGTGGCCGCGATCAGATACACGCCGGCCGCCTGGGAGATCCGATACAGGGCCTGGACGTCGCGGCCGTAATCGGGTGGGGACATCTCCACCAGCGCCTGCCCGCCCGCTTCCCGGAACCCGCGCAGCTCCTCGATGGCGACATCCTCGCGGTCCAGGATCAGGTCCGCATCCTCCACCGGGGGCCGGCAGAAGACATGCTCATGGGCGTAGCAAACCCCCAGGGATTCCGGGGGGATATCGCCGGTCACCGTCCGAATGATCGCCACAGGGCTCCCCTCCGCTTTGGGATCACGGAACGCGCGCCATCTCGCCGGCGAGGGCCCGGGCCTCCCGGGCCCGGCGGATCAGCTCCTCCTTCTGTCCTTCGCGGATCAGACGGCGATCCGCCAGCCAAGTGCCGGCGCAGGCGAGCACGTTGGGCAGGCGCAGGTAATCCTGAAGGTTCCGCGCCTGGATTCCTCCGGTGGGGATGAAGCGAATCTGGGGGAAGACCGGCGCCAGGGCCTCCAGGGTCCGCACCCCGCCCATGGCCTCAGCGGGGAAGAACTTGAGCACCTCCCACCCCTGCCGCCAGGCGGCCATGACCTCTGAGGGAGTCGCCACCCCCGGGATCAGGAGGATCCTCCGCTCCCGGCACCAGCGCCCCAGCTCAGGCTCCCACCCCGGGGAGACCAGGAACTCCGCCCCTGCGGCCACTGCCTGCTCCGCCTGCTCTGGAGAAAGGATGGTCCCCGCCCCGATGCGTAGAAGCGGATCGGCTCGCCGCAGATATCGGATCACCTCGGAGGCCACCGCGGTGCGGAAGGTCACCTCCAGGAGCGGGATCCCGGCCTCCTGCAAGGCGTCCGCCAGGATGCGGGCCTCCGCCTCGCTTTCCAGAGTCGCCACCGGGATCACCCGGACCTGGGCCATGGCCTCCAGGATCCCGCCCGATCGTTCTGTCACCGCCTCGCCGTTCATCCGCGGGCCTCCGGGGACCTTTGGAGATGAAGGTTCAGGACCTCCGTGGCCGCCCCTTTGTCCGTGATCAGGATGTCGATCAGGCCGCTGCGCAGGGCCGCCAGGATCGCCGGGGCCTTCACCGTCCCTCCGGCCACTGCGATCACACAGGGGATGCGCCGGATATCCTCCAGGGTGAGGCCGATGGTCCTTCGATCGAAGGGCGTGCTCACCGGGCACCCGTTCAGGTCCAGATACCGGCCGCAGAGGTAGCCCACAGCGCCCCGCCGGCGCAGCTCCGCCAAGTCCTCGTCCGAGAGATAGCCGGCGCGCTTCAGCGAGGAGGCCTCGGCCTGGGTCGTCCCGATGCCTACCAGCAACAGATCGGCGCTCCGGGCCAGGTCCAGGACCTCCTGGATGGCCCGCTCCTCCAGCAGGCGCTGGGCCACCTCCTCGCGCTCTACCATCACCGGCGCATGCAGGTAATACCCCTGAGCCCCCAGGGTCTCCGCCAGCTTGCGGACGATGGCCGGGGTATCACAGGGTTGGCGCCCCCCCAGGGCCCCCAGGCACTGGACAATCCGCAGCCGTGGATACGAGGAGGAAGGAAGTGCCTGGACCACCTCCCACAGGGTGGTCCCCCAGGTGACGGCCACCGTCATCCCGTCCCGGAGGTGGGGGAGCACCTCGAGAGCGGCCAGCTTCCCCAGCTGGCCGAGCAGCTCCCGGTAGGAGGAGTTCTCCGCATCCAGGACGCGGGCGCCCTGTAGGGAGAAGGCCTCCATCAGCTGGCTTTCCAGGTGGGGGACGGTTTTCACGGGCCACCGGATGTGGATCTGGACGATGCCCTTGCGCCGCGCCTCGCTGAGGAGGCGGGAGACCATAGAGCGGCTCAGCCCCAGCCGCCGGGCGATGCGGGCCTGATCCCAGCCGCGCTGGTAATACAGGCTGGCCACATAGGCCAGCAGCTCCTCACGGGTCGGAAACAGAGAAGACGTCCTCCGAGGCATCCCCATCCCACGCGCCGGAAGGATTCCCGCTCGCCGCCCACAAGCCCCAAGCCTTCCTCTGCCCCACATGAGCAAATGTGCATTTTATGCAACTACGTTCGAGGCGATTATAAACAGGGTTTTCGGGCCTGTCAACCCTTTCGGCCCGGGCTTTAGGACCGGGGAGGTTGAGGGACGTGCGAGGGCTCGATCGTTCGGACTCACCCCCCACGAGGGGATGGGGCCCGCAGGTTCCTGTGCGTAAAGGGGCGGTGAAGGGACCACCTCTGTCGCCAAGTGCCGACCAGCCCCTGGGGGAAAGACAGCACGATGATCACGTAGAAAAGACCGAACAGCAGGAACCAGATGGGGCCGAACATCCGATTGAACAGATAGCCGACGAGCTCCAGCAACGCCGCGCCGAACATCGGGCCGCTCAGGGTCCCCACCCCACCCACCAAGGTCATCAACAACGCCTGGATCGTGGTGTTCACGCTCAGGAGCGAAGGGGTGGCGTTTTTGTTCAGCAAAGCGTTCAGCGATCCCGCCAGGGCGGCCAACGTCCCGGAGAACACGAAGGCCAGCAACCGGAAGACGAAGGGGGAATAGCCCAGCGCGACCGCGCGCTCCTCGTTCTCCCGCAAGGCAACCCAGACCCGGCCGGTGGGAGAATCCACCAGCCGTCGCGCCAGGAAATAGGCCCCCACCATGAAAAACAGAGCCACATAGTAGAACCGCAGGCGATGCACCGCCGGATCCAGCCAGGCCGGGACGGGGATGCCCTGAAGGCCATCCTCGGCACCCGTGTATTGCCGGAAATCCGGAGCCTCGCTCAGGATGAAAGCGGCTTGAGCCAGCGCCAGGGTCACCATCGCCAGATAGACCCCGCGAACCCGTAAGGAGAGGACGCCCACAATCCCGCTGAGCACTACCGCGAGGAGCACTGTGGATAGCAGGGCGATCGGAAGGGAGGCATGGAGATGCTTGAGCAGGATGCCCGTGGCATAGGCCCCGCCGCCGAAGAACAGCGCGTGGCCGAAAGACAGAACGCCCGTGTAACCGATCAGGAGGTCGTAGCTGAGGGCGTAGACCGCCATCAGGTAGACGCGGATCAGCAGGCCCTGGAGGAAGCGTGGCCATCCAGATTCCACAGGCTCACGGAAAACCCCGCTGAGCATGAAGGGCAACCCGACCAGGATGCCCAGACCGATCAGCCATCCTATGTGCGGTTGGATCCATCGCCGGAGCGCTTGAAGCGGCGAAAGGCTCATCCACCGTCCTCCGATTCGCTCCATCCGCGCTGCCTCCTGGGATTTCCTCACCGCAGCATTCCAAGGAGGACCCGGCCGCTCATTATCAGGTTGGTGAGCTGGTTTTCTGACCGAACAGGCCGCTCGGTCGGATCAGGAGGACCACCGCCATGATCAGCACGGTGGAGGCCCGGGCAACAGCCGGGGAGAAGCGTAGCGCCTCCGCCATGCCGGGGAGCGCGATCCCCACTGTGACCAGGTAGTCCCCGAAGGCCCGGGCCAGACCCACCAGCATCGCCCCCGCCGCGGCACCCCCGTAGTGCCCCATGCCGCCGATGATCACCGCGATGAAGGCCTGGAGCAGGAACTCCAGCCCCATCGCTGGGCTCAGGCCCAGGAACGGGGTAGCCACCACGCCGCCCAACGCCGCCAGGGCAGAGCCCATGGCGAACACCCCGGTGAACAGCCGCCGCACCGGGATCCCCAGGGCTTCCACCATCTCCCGATCCTCCACGGCGGCCCGCACTGCCATGCCGACACGGGTCCATCGCAACCACAGGCCGATCCCGGCCCACATCGCGATCCCCACGCCAATGATCAGCAGCCGATAGGTAGGGAAAGGACGCCCCAGCACGTCCAAGGAGGCACATCCTTGACTCAGCCACTCCCCGATGGATGACGCCAGGCACGGCGCGGCGAAGAGAGAGGGACGCGGCAGCGGAGCATAGTTCCCGGGTCCCCAGACCACCCGCACCAATTCCGTGCCCACGTAGGACAAGCCCAGGGTCAGGAGGACCTGATAGATCGGGCGGGCGTAAAGAGGACGAATCAGCGTAGCCTCTATTCCAGCGCCTAGGGCGCCGCCGGCCAGGGTCCCGGCGAAAAGCGCTATGAGGAACCGGAGATCCGCCGGACTTCCCAGGATCCAGCGCTCCAAGGGCTCCCGGCCGATCAGCATCAGGATGCCCAGCCCCAACAGGCCGGCGGAAAGGGCCCCCGCGCGACGCAAAGACGTGGCGCGACGCCCCAACAGCCATCCACCGCACAGACCTGCCAGCCCCATGGCCCCCATGCGGGCGAAGACGATCCCCAACGGCTCCTGGGCAAGCGGGGTGGGGATCGAGCCGCCGGGCACTGTGCTCCCGAAGGCGACCAGCTTCCCGAGGTTGTAGTTCCAGAACGCCAGGGCTCCCAGCCCGACCATCCCCAAACCGGAGAGCGTCCGGGGCACTGACAGCCGGCCCGCTGTGGCCTGCCCCGTCGCGATCCCAGCCCCCAGGGCCAGCCATAACGGGATCCCATTGAGCAACAGGCGCGGGTTCTGGTAAGCAGTCCAGCCGATGTAAGCTCCCAGCATAAACAGCGTGCCATGCGCAAAATTGATCACATCCATCATCCCGAAGATCAGAGAGAGTCCGGAGGCGACCAAGAAGAACAAGGAGGCCAGGGTGAGGCCAGAGAGCACCACAGAGGCCCAGACCGGAGAAGGGAGGAAGAGGGCAGGGAGCCCCACGAGAGCCAGGAGGACCAGAGCGATCACCCATGTTCCCTTCATAGGGTTACTCCCAAATAGCGCTCGAGCCATCCTCGGTTTTCCCGCAACTCCGCCATCGGTCCGCTTCGCACCACCCTCCCGTCCTCCATCAGGAGGTAATGGTCCGCCACATGCTGGACGGCGTGAAAGTTCTGCTCCACCAAGAGGATCGACACCTCCCCGCGCAGCTTGTGGATGGCATCCATCACCTGCTCCACCAGCATCGGGGCTAAGCCCTCGCTGGGCTCATCGATGAGGAGAAGGCGGTTCTCCGGGACCAGGGCGCGGGCGATGGCCAGCATCTGCTGCTGGCCACCGGATAAAAGGCCAGCGGGCTTTTTCAGCGCTGCCTTCAGGTCCGGGAAAAGATGGAAGATCCAGTCTGCCCGCCGGGCCAGATCCCCCCGGCGCCGCTCTGCCAGCTTCAGGTTTTCCTCCACCGTAAGGCTCCGGAAGATCGCCCGATGCTCCGGAACGTAGCCAATGCCCCGCCGCGCGATCTCATCGGTGGGACGCCCCCGGAGTTCCTCCCCCAGGAACCATATGCTTCCCTGGGTGGCCGGCCAGAGGCCCATGATGGTGCGCAGGGTGGTGGTCTTTCCCACTCCGTTTCGGCCCAGCAGGACAGTCAGGCTTCCTGCCTTCACCGCGAAAGAAACCCCCTTCAGGATGTGAAAGGACCCAACGAACGTATGAACCTCCTTCAATTCGAGGACGGCATCCATGTCCGTTCCCCCAAGTATGCGCGTTGGACTTCCTCATCGCGGGCGATCTCCTCCGGGGTGCCTTCCGCCAGCACGCGCCCGTGATGGAGGACGGTTACCCGATGGGCCAAGCGCATCACCAGGTCGATCTTGTGCTCGATCAGGAGGATGGTCCGCCCTCGCCGCTGGTGGATCTCCTCAATGAGGCGGATCAGCCGAGGGATCTGCTCGAGGGCCATCCCGGCCGCCGGCTCGTCCAGCAGCATGAGCTCCGGCTCCTGAGCCAGGAGCATCGCGATCTCCAGCCACCGCCGATGCCCGTGGGAGAGGATACGGGCCGGGAGATCAGCCAGCTCCGCCATGCCGATCTCATGCAGCACCGCCCAGGCCCGATCCAGATACCGGTGGAGCCGGCCGGCCGGGACCCAGAAGCGGAAGTTATCAGGCCCCAGGGCCTGGGCGGCCAATCGCACGTTCTCCAGGACGCTCAGGTTGGGGAAGACATGAATGAGCTGATAGGCGCGGCCGATCCCCAGATGCGCCCGACGGTAAGGGGGGAGATCCGTGATGTCCTGGCCTCGGTAGAAGATGCGGCCGGCGCTGGGACGCAATGCGCCTCCGATCAGGTTGAAGAGCGTGGACTTGCCGGCTCCGTTGGGCCCGATGAGGGCGTGGATGGCGCCCACCTCCACCCGCAGATTCACTCGATCCACCGCCCGCAACCCTCCGAAATCCTTTGTCAATTCCCGGGTCTCCAGAAGAATCCCCCCTGGCATCCCTCCCCTCCCTGGACCTTGGTCGGCCCCCTTCGCTTGCCGGATCCTACCTTCGCCTTTATCCTCGAGAAGGGTTCGCCCCGGTGAGGGCGGGCAGCGCCCCGTGCCCCTCAGCTGCCCGCCCCTCACCGCCTACGGTTTGGGACAGCGCTCCTGATAGGGACCCTCCAGCATGCACGGCGGCGCTGTCTCCTCCGGCGAGAACTCCTTGATCAGCTCGAAGAACCGGAACTGGGGATCCTTGGGATCCTTCAGACGGACCAAATACATGGGCTGCAGGGCAACGTGGTCATAGGGACGGATGATGTAAGTGCCCTTTGGGCCCTGGAAGGTCATGCCCTCGAAGACGGGGATCAAGGCCTCCGCCCGGGCATCGCCGTTGGTTTTCTTCAGCCCCTCGACCACCATGATCGCCGCGGCCATGCCACCTGCGGTGAAGAGATCAGGCGGCGTCCCGAACTTCTCCTGGTGACGCTTCACCAGCCAGTCGTTGACCGGGTTCTTAGGCAACGTGTAGTGATAGACACTCACGCCGACCGCTCCCACCGCGGAAGCATAGCCAGAGGCGATGCTCTGGTTGTCCCCCATCCCGGTGGCCACCGTCATCTTCTGGAAGATCCCCAGATCCTGCATCTGCTGAAAGAGCGGCACAAACCCTGCGCCGGCCCAGGTCACGATGAGGACCTCCGCGTTCGCATCCAGCACCCGCTGGAGGTAAGGGGTGAAATCCGTGGTCTCCAGAGGGATGAAGATCGTCCCTGCGCCCTCAGGGGTGTCGTTGATGGTGAAGCGGCCGCCCAGGCTTTTGACCACGTTGTAAAACGCACGAGCGGAGCCATGGCCGAAGGCATAATCCGGGGCGATCTGCACGAAGGTCTTGCCCATCTCGATCAGGGCCTTGCCCATCGTCAGGGCATCCTGCACGCTGGTCCGGCTGGTCCGGAAGGTGTAGGGATTGAAGTTCTTGCCGGTGATGTCCGGGCTGGCCGCCGGCTCCGCGATCAGGATGACTTTGTGCTCCTCGGCCACCTTCTGGACGGCCAGGGTGACGCCGGAGCTGGGGGCTCCGACTAAGATCTCCACGCCCTCAGCCTCGATGAGCTCGCGGGCCTGGGCCACCCCTTTCTCCGGGTCGCTGGCATTGTCGCGGACGATGACTTGGATGGGGCGGCCCGCCACCTCCATCGTCCCGCCGGTGGCGTATTCCAGGCCCAGCATGAAGCCGTTCTCCAGCATGGGTCCATAGAGCGCCAGGGAGCCGGAGCGGTCGGTGAGCAGGCCGATCTTCAGCGGCTTGCCCGGTGTTGGGGATGGGATGGGGGCCACCGTGGGCGTGGCCGGGGCAGGTGCCGCGGTGGGCGTCGGCGAGGGTGCCACCGGCGCCGCGCAGGCCCCGGCCAGCAACAGGAGAACTATCCATCCTACCAGGCGGTAACACTTCATCTCCCACCTCCTTCTGTTCAGGTTCGCTGATCATCGGCAGGACGCCGAAGATCGCCTCCCGGAGCCAGAACGACTGCTTCCCCGCGCAACACCTCCTCGCCGTGCTGGTTGAGGCAGCGTGTCGCCAGGGTGATCACCGGCTTGTCCTCTCGGATTCGGACCACCTCCACCACCGCGGTGACCGTGTCACCAAGGTAGACCGGCCGGAGGAACTCCAAAGTCTGGCGGAGGTAGATCGTCCCCGGACCCGGCAATATCCGCCCCAGGACGGCGGAGATCAGCCCCGCCACCAGCATCCCGTGGGCGATGGGCCGGCCGAAGCGAGTGTTTCGGGCGAACTCCTCATCCAGATGCAACGGATTATCGTCCCCGGTCAGCGCCGCGAAGGCCTCTACATCCGCGCGAGTGATCGTCTTCGTCCATGAGGCGGTGGCGCCAATCCGCAGCTCAACCATGAGGACCTCCCCACCGGAGCACGGTGGCACCCCAGGAGTATCCCGTGCCGGCACTCAGCAGCACCACCACATCGCCGTTCCGCAGACGGCCCGCCTCTCGCGCCAGGTAAAGACCGAGCAGGGGATCCGCCGCGGAAAGATGCCCGTAATCCGAAAGGTAGATCGCCTGGGATTCCGCTAAACCCAGAGTAGAGAGCAGGGCCTCGAAGAGGGAACGCTTGGTGTGCAGCGGGATCAGGAAATCGGGGCCATGACATCCGCTCCGAGCGATGGCCTCCCGTACCACCCCTACGAAATAATCGAGGGTGATGGGATCCAGCATGGCCTTCATCTGGACCGGATCCGTGACATCGAAATAATGCAGGCGCCGCTCCACGGTCTCGTGGCTGGGCGGGAGCACGGAGCCGCCCGCCGGGACCCGCACGAACTCGGCGAAACGGCCGTCGGTGCGCAATGCGGATTCCAGCACCACGTTGAAGGGGTGATCCCGCCGGAGCAAACAGGCCGCCGCCCCGTCGCCGAAGTTGAACATAAAGCGGGCGCGGTGGTTGGTGTAATCCAGGAGCATGGACTCGTTGGAGGCCGCTACCAGCAGGACGTGGCGCAGGGAGGGATCGGCCAGCATCATGCTTCGAGCCGCCTTCATGGCGAAAGGGAGCCCGGCCGAGGTCCCGCAGATCTCGAAGGCATAGGCCCGATGGGCCCCCAGAAGCGCCTGGATACGGGGCGCGGCCAGCCACACGTAGTAATCCTTATGCATGCTCCCGAAGTAGATCAAGGCGTCCACCTCCTCCGGCGGAACCCCGGCGTCCTGGAGGGCGCGCCGGCTGGCCTCGGCGGCCATCATGGAGACCGTCTCCCCCTTTCCCGACACATCCGCGATGCGCTTCTGGTTCAGGCCGAACTTGACGCGGATGACCTCCTCGGGGATGCCGGAGGCCGCGGCCAGCTCCCCTGCGGTCATTGCCCGCTCCGGGAGATAGACGCCCAGCCCGGCGATGCCGATCACGGTCATGACGTCCCCCCATAACGAGCCTTCACTTCGGAACGCACGATTTTCCCCAGTGCATTCCGAGGCAGGGCCTCAACGAAAACCACGGACTTGGGGATCTTATAACGAGCCAGGCGCCCCTCACACCAGGCCAACAACTCCTCCGGCTCCGCTTTCCAACCCGGACGCAAAACCACCACAGCCCGCCCCACCTCTCCCCATTTCGGATCCGGCACCCCAATGACGCATACCTCTTGAACAGCAGGATGCTGCGCCAACACTGCTTCTACCTCCGCTGGATATACATTGAGACCCCCGCTCTTAAACATCTCTTTCAGACGCCCAACAATGTAGGTGAATCCCTTCTCATCACGGTAAGCTAGATCTCCTGTTCGAAACCAGCCATCCCGGAAAGCATCCACGGTCGCGTCCGGGAGGTTCCAGTATCCCGAAAAGATGTTGGGACCACGCAGCCAAAGCTCCCCGACTTCGCCCGGCTTCGCTTCATGACCTTCAGGGGTTACGATGCGAGCTTCGGTGAAGAAGGCCGGCTTGCCGATGAAGCCCAGGGACCGGGTTCCCTGTTCGAATTCCTCCGGCTCCAGCATGAACGCTGTAGGGGACGTCTCGGTCAGCCCATAGCCACCCCCGAAAGGCAAACCCCGCTTTCGAAAGGCCTCCACAACCTCCAGCGGACAGCGATCACCGCCGTTGTAGAAGGCCCGCACACTGGACAAATCCGTTCGATCGAAGAGGGGCGAACTGAGTAGCATCTGAAAGATTGTGGGCACGCCCATCACGATGGTCACCCTTTCCTGCTCGATCAACCGAAGGGCCTCATCAGGATCAAAACGCCGAGGCATCACCACACGCCCACCCACCAGCAAGGTGGGTAAAGTGAAGAGGCCGATACCCCCAACATGAACTAAAGGAAGAAGGGTGAGGGTTGTGTCCTCTGCTGTGATACGGAGGGCGATGATATCGTTCATCGCGTTCCAGAATTGGTTGGCATGTGTCAACACCGCCCCTTTGGGACGCCCCGTGGTTCCGGAGGTGTAGACGATCAGAAGGGGAAGATCCCAGGAGAGAGGATTCCCGGGCTCATGCTCTGGGTGGCCTGCAACCCAAGAGACGTAAGACAGCGCTCCTTCTACCGACTCTTCAGCAAGAACGACAACTTCTTCCAGAGAGCCCTGGGCACGAAGTGGCTCAATCATCGAAGCCTGTTCGAGCCCCACAAACAGAATGCGCACTCCTGCATCCTGGATCTGATAGAGAAGCTCTGGGACAGCCAAACGGTAGTTCAGCGGAACCACGATCAGCCCGATCTTGGCGGCACCGAAAAGCAAGAACAGGAAACGGGGATCGTTCATGGAGAGTATTCCTATTCGATCCCCTTCCCGCAGACCCATGGCTCGCAGTGCATGCGCTGCGCGATTCGCCTCAAAATTCAGCGCTCCATAGGTATAACGGCTGGTTGGCGTAACCAATGCCTCCCGCTCGGGATGGAGATGGGCATGCTTATAAATCCAGTAGCCAACGCCATACATAATGGCTTCACCTCCTCAAGTAAGCGTGGAGGATCTCCTGGAAGACCTCCGGGCGCTCCAGATAAGGGGTGTGGCCGGCATCGGGGATCTCTTCCTCCTGATATCGGCCTCCGGCCGCCTCATACCGCTCCAGCACCCGGCGGGTTTGGGCGACCATCGGCTGAGGGGGATAGATTGCCTCTCCGGGCCAGCCGGGGACGAGGCCGATGGATCCAAGGTAGCCGAAATCAAACAGGGAATGATCCGAGACGACGACATCCTCCGCCCCCCGGATCCAGAGGATAGGCGGCTTGGGGTCGATCGCCGCCAGGGCGCTCAGGTTGCAATACTTCGGGCTCATGGCGTTGTTCACCCCGCGGGTTCCGGGAGCGATTCCCGGCCAGTTAGCGGAGATCTGGAAATCACCGGGATAGTTCTCCTCGCCCACAGCGGTGCGCACCATCGATTCCACCAGGATGTCCTCCCGGGGATGGAGGAAGGGCGCTTTCCCATAGAAGGCGCGGAGCACGCGACGCGGGGAGAAATCGCTCTCCTCGCCTCGATCCCCTGCCGCCAGCCGGCGCACGAACTCCGGGTTCGCCGTCCCACCCCCCGAGCCCGCATAGTCCGGCCAGCACGGCGTGCCCTCCGGATCCTTCGTGCCGCCGAACCCATAGGGCGAGAGCGGGTCAACCAGCGTGAGGGAGAAGATCCGCTCGGCGTGATCGATGGCGTATTGCATGGCGATTCCACCACCCATTGAGTGGCCGACCAGATGGAAACGCGCCAGGCCCATGGTCTCTACCAGCGCATGCACGTCGTCGCTGAAATCCCGAAGCCCGCGCGTGGCGTCCACCGGCCGCCGCTCCGATTCCCCATAGCCCCGCAGGTCGGGGGCGATGGCCCGGAAGCCAGGCGGCAGGGTGAGCATCGTTTCCTCCCAGAAGGTCGCGGAGGAGACATTGCCGTGGAGGAAGACCACCGGCTCGCCATCCGGCGGACCAGCGAAGAGAACGTGGAAGGTCAAGCGCGGGGTATGGATCTGCTCACAACGGATCCCTTCCAGATGGGGCATTCGCATCACTCCCTCCCTGAGTCGGAATAAAACTCCCCCTCTCTCCCTTCAACGAGCTGTCCAGCCCAGATCGATGGTCCAGGCGGCCCCGGTGACCGCCGAGGCCTCCTCGGAGCACAGATAGGCGACCAGGGCGGCCACCTCCTCGGGCTCGATCAGGCGACGGATGGCCGCTGGCTCCAGCATGACCTTCTCCACCACCTCTTCGGGGGGAAGCCCTCGCATCCGTGCCTGATCCTGAATCTGGTTCTCCACCAAGGGGGTGCGCACGTAGGCAGGGCAGATCGCGTTCGCCGTGATGCCGTAAGGTCCTCCCTCCAGGGCCGCCACACGGGTGAGGCCGATCAGGCCGTGTTTGGCGGCCACATAGGCGCTCTTGAAGGGCGAGGCCACCAGGCCGTGGATCGAGGCGATGTTCACGATCCGCCCCCAGCGCTGGGCTTTCATGGCCGGCCAGGCGTATTTGATGAGCAGGAAGGGGGCGGTCAGCATCACGGCCAGCATGGCCTCCCAAATCTCCTCTGGGAACGCCTCGATGGGGTCGATGTGCTGGAAGCCCGCGTTGTTGATCAGGATGTGCAGGGCTCCGAAGCGCTCCAGGGTCTCCGCGATGAGGCGACGGCAATCCTCGCGGCGGCGCAAGTCGACGCAGAGGAAAAGACCCCCGATGGAGCGGGCCACCGCCTGCCCGCGCTCCGCCTGGATGTCGGCGACCACCACCTGATCCCCACCCCGGGCCAGCCGCTCGGCGATGGCCCGCCCGATCCCGCTCGCCGCCCCGGTCACCACGGCCACCCGCCCCATTGGCCCCTCCTTAAAATTGACCTGCCGGCTATCCTCCATATCGTTGCCGGAGGGCATTCTTGTCGATCTTCCCCGCACCGGTTTTCGGCAGCTCCTCCACAAAGACCACGGATTTCGGGATCTTATAACCTGCCAGCTGGGAGCGCAGATAGACCAAGAGCGCTTCCTCCGTCAGGGCGCTTCCCGGCCGGCGCACCACGATGGCCCGTCCCACCTCTCCCCACTCCGGGTCCGGCACCCCGATGAGAGCGGCCTCGATCACCTCGGGGTGGCCCAGCATGACGCTCTCCACCTCCGCCGGGTAGATGTTCTCCCCTCCCGAGATGATCACATCCTTGATCCGGCCGACGATGTAGAAATCTCCTTCCTCATCCGCCATGGCCAGATCCCCCGTCCGCAACCAGCCCCCCACGATGGTCCGCGCGGTCTCCTCCGGCCGGTTCCAGTAGCCCGGGATTACATGGGGGCCCCGGATCCACAGCTCCCCCACCTCGCCCGGTCCGACTTCCCGGCCGTCTCGAACCACCCGGACCTCGACGTGGAAGAGCGGGCTTCCAACGGAGCCCGGCTTGTGACGGGCCTTCTCGTCCGGCAACCAGAAGTTGTTCGGTCCGGCCTCGGTCAGGCCGTATCCGGTCTTGAAGGGCACCCCTTTCTCGAAAAAGCGCTCGAAAACCGGCATCGGACACGGGGCGCCGCCGCTGATCACAATACGGCAGCGGGAGAAATCCGCCCGTTCCCACCGGGGATGCTGCTGCAGGCGGATGAACATGGTGGGCACGCCGAAGAAAAGGGTGACCCGCTCCCGCTCCAGCAGATCGAACACCTGGTCCGGATCGAAGGCTGCGCAGAGGATGGAGGCACCACCGATATGAACCAGAGGGGTGGTGAAGACATTAAGGCCGCCGGTGTGGAAAAGGGGGGCGTTCAGGATGGCCACGTCGTCGGGCTGAAGCCCCCAGCTCATCACCGTGTTGACGGCGTTCCAGGTGATCGTGCCATAAGTGAGGATCGCCGCCTTGGGCAGCCCCGTGGTCCCGCCGGTGTAGCACAGCACCCATGGATCCTCCAGATCCAGCGGAACCGGATCCGGCGGCCGGTCCGAGGCCTGCTTGAGCAGCTCCCCCCACACGCGATGCCCGCCTCGGACGGGCTCGTCCAGGGCAATCATCACCGAGGCTGCATCCCCCAGCGTAGCTGCTTTCTCGGAAAGATCCCCGCTGTAGATCAGGGCGCGAGGAGGAATGTCCTGCAAAAGAGCCTGTAGCTCCGGGACAGCCAGCCTCGTGTTAAGGGCCTGCAGGATCACACCGGTCTTGTTACATGCGAAGAGCAGATCGAGATATTCCAGCCGATTCGTGGAAAGGATCGCGAGGATGTCTCCTTTGCGCAGACCCAGGGCGCCCAGGGCGTTCGCTGCCCGGTTGACCCGCTGGTTCCACTCCGCATATGAAATCCACCTTCCGGTGGATGCCTCCATCAACGCCATCCGGCTGGGAGATAGCCGTGCCCGTTTCGCCAGCCAATCAACCGCCGGGATCATCCTGAAGGCTCCTCTCCTTTTAGGAAGGCGATGGCCACGCGGTTGAACTCCTCCGCCCGCTCGATGAAGAAGAGATGACCCGCTTCCGGAAAGAGGACCAGACGGCTGCCCGGGATGCGCGCGTGCAACCGTCGGGCGTTCTCCACCGGGACCACACGATCTTCCATCCCGTGGGCGATGAGGACAGGCGCCTGGATCTCGTGGACACGACTTTCTACATTAAAGGCGAGGGCGGCGGCCAGCTGGCGCTGGTAGGCATAAAGCGGCTGGGGATGAGCAACCCGCCAGGCCACATATTCCTCCAAGACCTCAGGATGCTCACGGAGGAATCGCTCTGTCACAGAGACCGCCCACAAGCGCCGCAAGTCCGTCGCCGGATCGCCGGTCCGTTGGGTGAAGACAGTGAGGCTCTCAGGCGGCATGGGGACCACGTTCGGGCCGCCGAAGGAGGTGCAGCAGAGGATCAGCCGGCCGAGCCGATGCGGATGACGCAGGGCGAACATCTGGGCGATAAAGCCGCCCATGGAAGCGCCGACGACATGGGCCCTCTCGATCCCCAGGGCCTCCAGCAACCCCGCCACATCATCCGCCATCTCCTCGATGGTGTAAGGGAGGTCGAGTTTGTCCGACTGGCCCGCGCCCCGCGGGTCAAGGGCGATGGTCCGGAAATGCTGGGCGAAGGCGGGCAGCTGGCGATGCCAGAGATGATGGTCGCCGCCCAGGCCGGGGATGAAGACCACCGCTTCCCCACGGCCCTGCTCCACATAGAACAGCTGGAGGTCATCCACCCTCACGTGAGGCATCCGCTGCTCCTTTCGGGGGAAGGGCAATGCCATGGCGGATGAAGTCCATCGCAGCCTCGATCACCTCCTCAGGGGGCTCCCGGTTCTCCCACAGCACCCAGCGCATCCCCAGCAGATGCGCGATCCCCATCAGGCAATACGCCAGCGTCTCCGGATCCATCCGGCGGATCTGACCGGCCTCCATGGCTCGGGCCAGACCCCGGGCATACCCCTCCGCCAGGCGCCGGTAGTATTCCCGATACACCTCCTCATCCACGAACTGGCTCTCCAGGACGATTCGGTAGAGAAAGCGGTGCTGGAGGACAAAGCGGAAAAAGGCCCGATAACCCTCGCGCTCGATCTCCAGACGATCCTGGAGGCTCGCCACGGCCATCGCGATGAACTTGCGGAGCTCATGGCTCATATGGCGGACCAGAGCGCGGAAGATCTCCTCTTTGGAATCGAAATAGAGGTAAAAGGTGCCTTGGGCCACCCCGGCGCGCCGGACGATCTCCGCGATCGAGGCTCGGCGGAACCCCAGCTCCCCGAAGACTTCCTCCGCCGCCTCCAGCAACCGGCGGCGGGTCTGCTCCCCTCGAACCGTCACCGGCGCTCGTGCCATCCCCTTCTCTGGAATATGACAGATGAATCATATATCATATTATTGGAAACAGCGGATTTTGTCAAGCCCTGGGGTCCCTGCTTCCGGAGGCCTTATGGAAAGCAAGGGGGCAGCACGCTGTGGATCTGCTCGCGCAAGGAAAGCCCATTATTATAGAAGAAAGGGCCATCCCCCTTCGCCGAAATCCCGGAGCAGCCGAATCGGTCCGACATGGACCTGAAGGTCTGAACTGGGAGGAGAAACGCGATGCGCTCAGGGGAGACCATCGAGCCCGGAGAGCCGGTGCGGGTGGCTGCTGGGGAGTTACTCCGGCTGGCGATCACATGGCTTCGCGCCGACCGCGGATGGCTCGCTGCCCGCCCCGGATGGCTGGGAGCGGCGGAAACGCTCCTGGCGGGAGCGAGGGAGCCGGAGGCAGCCGCGGCCTGTTTTGTCCGCCGGTTCCCACTCGAGGAGGGAGACGTGGAAATCGGGGAGCTGGGATTGGTCTGGGCCCGGGAGCCGAAGCCGGAGCCCGATGATCCGGTCGCCATGCCCGCCCTCCTTCGAACGGCGGCGGCCCTCCTTCGGCTGGCGCGGGAGCAGCAGGCCTCCCGCCGCCTGCTCCACGTCCAGGAGCAGGAGCTCTGCCGCATCGTCCTGGACATCCACGACGGCCCGGTCCAGGACATCTTCGCCGCTCTCTCCCAGATCCAGTTGCTGCTGCGCGCCGGACCACGGGGCCGGACGATGCGCCGTCGCCTGGAGCAGACGGCCGGGCTCTTGGAGCGCTCCCTCACCGAGATCCGCACTTTCATCGGGGCCTTCCGCCCCCCGGAGTTCGAACACCGCCCGCTGCTGGCGATGGTCCACGGCCTGATCCTTCAGCACGAAGTCCTCACCGGCCACGAGGTCCATCTGGAGGTGGAGGGGAATCTCCCCGCGCCTCCGCTCCCGGTCAAGATCGCCCTCTACCGGCTGCTCCAAGAGGCGCTGAACAACGCGGCCCGCTACGCCGGCGTCTCCCGCTACACCGTCCGCTTGCGCGGCGAACCCCACGGGCTCTGGCTGGAGGTGCGCGATGAAGGCCAGGGGTTCGATCCGGGTCGCTATTTAGAGAACCCCTCCCCCGAGGCCATGCGCCACTTCGGGCTGCGGGGCATGCGGGATCGGGCGGAGCTGTTGGGCGGACGGTTCGAGATCGAGAGCGCCCCAGGCCGCGGAACCTCCATCCGGGTGTGGCTGCCATGCTGAAAGGGAAGAGCGGGCTTCCCCGTCGGATCCGGGTCGTGTTGGCCGACGATCATCCCCTCGTCCTGGAGGGCTTGCGCGCCATGCTCCGGGCCGAGGAGGACATGGAAGTCGTTGCGGCGGTGACCGATGGGGCGGAGCTGATCCCCATCGTGGAGCGCCATCGCCCGGATGTGGTGGTGCTGGATCTCCAGATGCCCGGCCTCTCCGGATGGGATTGCCTGGAGGCCATCCGCCGGGCCAGCCCTGGAACCCGGGTGCTCATCCTCACCGCCTTCGGGGACGGGGAGTTCATCCAGATGGCCATCGAGCGCGAGGCCGACGGGTTTGTGTTGAAGACGGAGCCGCCTCAGCAGACCCTCACGGCCATCCGGCAGGTTGCCCAGGGCCATCTGGTCTTCCCCCAGGCCGCGCGGCGCTGGCTCAGCCGGCAGATCCCCGAGGGACTGGGGGCCCTCACCGCACGCGAGCGCGAGATCCTGGCTCTGGTGGCGGAGGGCCTGAGCAACGCCCAGATCGCCCGACGCCTCGGCGTCCGGGTGGCCACAGTGAAGTTCCACCTGCAGAACATCTTCCAGAAGCTGGGCGTGCGCAATCGAACGGAGGCCGCCCGCTTTTATTTCACTGCCCGCTCCAGCCGCCTTCCCCCAGACTAATCCTCCTAAACGTCCCTGGCTTTCCGACCCGCCCGCGACCTTTCCCAGCAGGCCCGATCCTCGCCCTTCGGCGGGGGAGGCTTCCCCACCTTCGGTCGGCCGGGGCCGCCCTCCTGCCGGCGCGGCTCGACCCCTCGAAAGACCGTTGTGAGGACCGACCCGGGCGGATACGATGAGGACAACCGCCGCCACAACAGGTGGCGGCATCCTATCCCGGAGGAAGGTCGGATGCGCGCGGCGCTGGAGGGGATCGAGATCCGGGGACCCGTGGAAGAGCCCTTCGCGGAGATCCTGACCCCGGAGGCGGTGGCCTTCGTCGCCGAGCTGGCCCGCGCCTTCGAAGAGGAGCGGCAGCGCCTGCTGGCCCAACGCCGGGAGCGCTATGCCCGTCTGGCGGCCGGGGAACGCCCGGACTTTCCCTCGGAGACGCAGGCGATCCGCGCGGCGGACTGGCGAGTGGCCCCGCCTCCGAAGGACCTGCGCTGCCGATGGGTGGAGATCACCGGGCCGACGGATCGCAAGATGGTGATCAACGCCCTCAACTCCGGGGCCCAGGTCTTCATGGCGGATTTCGAGGATGCGAACGTCCCGACCTGGACGAACATGCTTTATGGGCAATGGAACCTTCGGGAGGCGGTGCGGCGGACCATCCGTTACGTCGCGCCCGACGGACGGGAATATCGCCTGGCGGAGGAGACGGCCACGCTGATGGTGCGCCCGCGCGGGCTGCATTTGAACGAGCCCCGCATGCGCGTGGACGGCCGGCCGGTCGCCGGGGCGCTGTTCGACCTCGGGCTGTTCCTCTTTCACAACGCCCAGGAGCTCCTGGCGCGCGGGAGCGGCCCCTACCTCTATCTGCCCAAGCTGGAGGGCTACCACGAAGCCCGTTTCTGGAACCAGGTCTGCGAGGCCGCGGAGGACCGGTTGGATCTGCCCCGCGGCGCCATCCGCGTCTCCGTCCTCATCGAGCATATCCTGGCGGCCTTTGAGATGGAGGAGATCCTGTATGCGCTGCGGGAGCGGATCACGGCGCTGAACCTGGGCCGGTGGGACTACATCTTCAGCATGATCAAGGTCTTCGCCCACGATCCGGCGATGGTCCTCCCCGATCGCAGCCGGCTCACTGTGCCCGCCACCCCCTTCCTCCGGGCCGCCGCCCAACGGCTGGTGCAGGTCGCCCATCGGCGGGGCGCCCACGCCATCGGCGGGATGTCCGCTTACATCCCCCGCCGGGACCCCGCTGCCAACGAGCGGGCCTTCGCGGAGGTGCGGGCGGATAAAACCTGGGAGGTCGGGATGGGCTTCGACGGCGCCTGGGTCGCCCATCCGGGCCTCGTCCCGGTGGTCCAGGAGATCTTCCGGGAGGCCCTGCAGGGGCCGGACCAGCGCCATCGCCTCCCGGAGGGCGAGGTGACGCCGGAGATGTTGCTGCAGGTCCCAGAGGGTCCGATCACGGAAGAAGGGCTGCGGAACAACATCTCCGTCGCGCTGCAATACCTGGGGGCCTGGCTGGCCGGGCGCGGCGCGGTGGCCATCTTCAACCGAATGGAGGACACCGCCACCGCAGAGATCGCCCGCTCCCAGATCTGGCAGTGGCGCCACCACGGCGCCCGCCTGGACGATGGGCGCAGGGTGGATCGAACCCTCTACCACGTCCTTCGAGATCAGGAGATCGCCGCCCTCGAGCAGGCGAGCTCGGAGGAAGGCTTCCGCCTCCGGGAAGCTCAGGGGCTGCTGGACCTCCTGGTGGAAGCGGAGCGCTTCATCCCTTTCCTCACCGAACCGGGGATGGCTTATCTCGAGGAACCGGTCTCGTCCCACGTGTGAACATCCGGACAGGAGGGAAGCGATGGCCCGTGACGGCACGCTGTGGATGGCGGAAGCGGAGGCGCTGGAGCAGCGCTGGGCAACGGATCCGCGCTGGAAGGGCATCCGTCGCGATTACACAGCCCTGGATGTCGTCCGCCTGCGGGGATCCGTGCGGATCGAATACACGCTGGCCCGCCGCGGGGCGGAGCGGCTCTGGCAGCTCCTGCACACGGAGCCCTACGTCGCCACCTTCGGCGCCCTGACCGGAGCTCAGGCCGTGCAGATGGTCCGCGCCGGGCTGAAAGCGATCTACGTGAGCGGCTGGCAGGTGGCCGCCGACGCCAATCTGGCGGGGCAGACCTACCCGGATCAGAGCCTCTATCCCGTCAACAGCGTCCCTGCCCTGGTCCGCCGGATCCAGAACGCCCTGTTGCGAGCGGATCAGATCGATTGGGTGGAGGGGCGCCGGGAGCGCGACTGGCTGGTCCCCATCGTCGCTGACGCCGAGGCCGGGTTCGGAGGGATCATCCACGCTTTCGAGCTGATGAAGGCGATGATCGAGGCGGGGGCGGCCGGGGTGCACTTCGAGGACCAGCTGGCGGCGGAGAAGAAATGTGGCCATCTCGGGGGAAAGGTTCTGATCCCCACCGGCCAGTTCATCCGCATCCTGAACGCCGCCCGGCTGGCCGCCGACGTCCTGGATGTGCCCACCCTGCTCATCGCCCGCACCGATGCGTTGAGCGCCACCCTGCTCACCAGCGACATCGACGAGCGCGACCGTCCCTTCCTGACCGGGGAGCGGACCCCAGAGGGGTATTTCGTCGTGCGGGGTGGGCTGGAGAGCGCCATCGCCCGCGCTCTCGCCTACGCCCCCTACGCGGATCTGCTCTGGTTTGAGACCTCCCGGCCGGATTTGGAGGAGGCCCGGCGGTTCGCCGAGGCCATCCACGCGGCGTTCCCGGGCAAGCTCCTGGCCTACAACTGCTCGCCCTCTTTCAACTGGAAACGCCACCTGGATGACCTCGCCATCGCCCGCTTCCAGCGGGAGCTCGCCGCCATGGGCTACAAGTTCCAGTTCATCACCCTGGCCGGCTGGCATCTGCTCAACCTGCACACCTTTGAGCTGGCCCGCTCTTACCGCCAGGAGGGGATGTCTGCTTACGTCCGCCTCCAGGAGGCGGAGTTCGCCCGGGAGGCGGAGGGATACACCGCGGTCCGCCACCAGCGGGAGGTGGGGACCGGCTACTTCGACGCCGTGGTGCTGGCGGTCACCCGCGGGGCATCCGCCACGGTCGCCCTCGCCGGCTCCACAGAAGCCGAACAGTTCCACGGAACCACCCACCCCTGAGTCCTCCGGGCCGAAGCGGGCGGCGGGGGAAGGCCATTGTTCCTTCTTGCCACCCTCGCCGCCCGAGATCTTCCCTGCTCCCACACCGGGCAGGCTTCTCCCTCCATACGCTCCTCCTCTTGACGAATGCCCCGCTTGTGGCATGCTGAACCATGAGTCCTCTCCTCCGAATTGGGACCTGGATCCCTTACGAGTTCCCGGTCTCGTCCCTCTCCGCCGCCCTGGCCCAGGCCCTCAAACGCTGGGAGGGGGTGGACGTCTTTGGCGTCGACATTTCTCTCAATCCTTTCCGGGTGATGGAATAACGTTAACGTTGATGGAAGGAGCGCCGCCATGAGCGAGACCGAGCAAGATCCCCTCGCCCCGCTTCCTCCCTCCCCGGGCCCTTCCTCGAGCGCCACGCCGGGGCCCATCGCCGCGCGGGAGGTCGCCCTGGTCCGTCAGGTGAAGGGGCTCCACCGCGTCGCCCGCGCCTTCTACGAGCGCCTCCTGCAGCAGGGGAAGGTGGTCCTGCTGGGCGAACGCTGGGATTTCCAGGGCCAGCCGGATGGCGCGCCCCAGCTCCACCAGGACCCGGACGGGTTCGTCTACCCCATTCGGGCGGTAATGAAGGCGGAGATCGACGGAGCCCTCTGCCGCATCCAACTGGAGCCGGGGTTCAGCGAGAACTTAACCGTCCGCATCCGCTGCGCCCCGGCCGACCTGGCTCGGGTGGAGGCGTTCCTGCAGGCCCACCTGCAGGAGCCGATGGTCATCTACGTCCCCCAGCCCTCGCTCTCCGGCATGATCCGGCTGCTCGACCAGCTCCGCCAGCGGGCTACCATGACCCGCATCCAAGGGCCGGAGGGGTCCGCTCCCGTCTTCGCTCTGCATCCCTCCGGGCGCCTGATCCCCTTGAAGGCCCGCATTGAGGTCTACATCGATGAGGGGTGGATCAGCCTGGATTGGGAGAACGTGTGGGAGGGAAAGCTGCGAGTGGAGACGCCCCCCGCCCTGGCGGAGGAGCTCAGCGCCCTGCTGGCGCGCACCGTGGGGCGGCGGCCCCGGGTGCGCGCCTCCTCTTCCTCCGCCGCCGTGGACGTGGGAGAGGTGGACTGGGAGGATCTGGGCGGACTGGAGGCGGTGCGGGCGGAGCTGCAGAACTGGATCATCGAGCTCCTGCGCAACCCGGGGGTCTTCCGACACCTGGACCTGCAGCCCCCCAAGGGGGTGTTGCTGATCGGCCCCCCCGGGACGGGCAAGACCACCCTGGCCCGCGTCCTCGCCCGGCGGAGCGAGGCCGTCTTCCTGGTCCTCACCCCGCCCGATGTCTTCTCGATGTGGTATGGGGAGAGCGCTCGCCGCATCGCGGAGGTCTTCGCGGAGGCGCGGAGGGAGGCGGCGCAGGGGCGGCCGGTGCTGGTGTTCATCGATGAGATCGACGGCTTCTGCCCGCGCCGGGAGGGGGCCCACGAGGAAACCCGCCGGGCTTTCGCCCAGCTCTGCACCGAGATGGACGGCCTGACCCCCCTCTCCGGGATGATCGTGCTGGGGGCCACGAACCGGCCCCAGGACCTCGATCCCGCCCTGCTGCGGCCCGGGCGCTTCGACCGCAAGATCGTGATCCCCCTCCCCGATCGGAAGGCGCGGGAGGAGATCTTCCGGGTCCACCTGCGTCGCCGGCCCCTGGACCCGGCGGTCTCCCTGGCGGAGCTGGCGGCGAAGACCCGCGGGTTCAGCGGGGCGGAGATCGCAGCCGTCTGCGCCCGCGCCGCCTACCTGGCCCTGGAGGCCTTCGCCGCCTCCCAGGGGATCTCCATCTCCGAGCTGAAGCCAGAGCGCTACCAGACCCTGCGCATCCGCCGCGAGGACCTCCTGCAAGCGATCCGCGAGATCCGGCGGGAGCGACAGGCGACCCGCCCACGTGCCCGCCGCAGGAAGACGTAGGAGTGCGTCCCAATTTCGTCGGGTTGAGCGGACGAGGGCCATGCCCTCGCCCATCCATATAGGCCGACTGTGAGCAGTTGGCCTACATCTGCCTGGGCCTCCAACGATCCTGGGACACACCCAGACGTGGCTCGGACTTGACACCCGACCACCGCCGGATATAATGGGCGGCAAGCCGGCAAGGTTGCGGGATGGGTGGCGGGAAGTCCGGTGGGAGGCCGGCGCTGCCCCGCAGCGGTAACCGGGGACGAAAGCCGCTCCGGCGCGGCCCCTCCAGGCCGCGCGACACGCCACTGGAGGACCCCCTCTGGGAAGGCGCGGCGAGTAGGAGGATCCGGAAGCCCGAAGACCGGCCCATCCTCCCCTTCGGCGGGCATCGCCTCGCGGGAGGGCGATGACGCAGCCTCCTGTTTTCGGGGAGGCTTTGCTCCTATGCCGGCGGTGCTCCCGCGCCATCCTTTCCTCACAGGAGGACACGATGGCGATGCGGATCGTGCCCCAGGAGCGGACGACGCTTCGTCGCGTCTTCCAGGAGACCGGGCTGCCGGAGGACCTCTGGGCTCCGATCCTACAGGAGGCCTGGGAAAGCGGGGTGGAGGCGCTGGATCCGCCGCAGGCCCTGGAGGCGCTGCTCCTGTCGATCACCGCACGGATCTGGGAGGAACCCCTCTACGAGCGGGCCGCCGCCGCCCTCATGCGCCGGCGCATCCTCCTGGAGGCCCTGGGCACCGAGGACCCGGACTACACGGACTACACTGCCGCCTTCCCGGCCTACATTCGAGAGGGAGTGCGACGCGGGGCCTTGCACCCGGATCTCCTCACCTACGATCTCGACCGACTGGCGCGGGCGCTGGATCCCCGGCGGGATGCCTTGCTTCCCTACGTAGGGCTGGCCACCCTCTTCGATCGTTATCTGGTCCGAGACCCGGAGACCCGTCAGGTTCTGGAGCTGCCTCAGTTCATGTGGATGCGGGTGGCCATGGGTTTAGCCCTTCGGGAGACGGATCGCGAGGAGTGGGCCCTGCGGTTTTACGAGCGGATGAGCACCCTGCGTTTCCTCCCCAGCACCCCCACCCTGTTCAACAGCGGCACCCCCCATCACCAGCTGGCCTCATGCTATCTCTACGAGGTGCTGGACAGCTTGGAGCACATCCTGGACGCCGCGGCCACCTTCGGGATGCTGGCCAAATACGCAGGGGGCATCGGGGCTTCTGTGTCCCGCATCCGGGCCGCCGGCGCCCCGGTGCGAGGGATCAACGGCCGCAGCGGCGGGCTCATCCCCTTCCTGCACCTCTACGACGCCCTGATCCACGCGATCAACCAGGGAGGGCGGCGGCGCGGGACCATGGCCGCGTATCTGGAACCCTGGCATCTGGAAATCGAGGCTTTCCTGGACCTGCGCCGGAACACGGGCGATCCCTATCAGCGCACCCCATCGCTGGACACCGCCCTTTGGATCCCAGACGCCTTCATGGAGCGAGTGGAGGCCGACGCGGACTGGTATCTGTTCGACCCCTTGTATGCGGGGGACTTGGTGGACCTCTACGGCGAGGCCTTCCGGAGGCGCTATGAGGAGCACATCGCCCGGGCGGAGCGGGGGGAGATCCCCCGTCGCGCATGGCGCAAGGTGCGGGCCCGGGAGCTGTATTTGCGGATCCTGGACGCCCTGCTGGAGACCGGCCATCCCTGGATCACCTTCAAGGACAGCAGCAATCTGCGCAGCATGCTGCGCCACGCAGGGATCATCCATTCCCTAAACCTGTGCACAGAAGTGGCGCTGCCCACCTGTCCGGAGGAGATCGCCGTTTGCAACCTGGGCAGCGTGAACCTCGCCCGCCACCTGAACGCCGATGGGTCCCTGGACGAGGCAGAGCTGGCCCGCACCGTCGAGATCGCCATGCGGGCCCTGGACAACGTGATCGACCTGAACCTGTATCCCTCAGAGCGCGCCCGCCGAAGCAACCTCCTGAACCGGCCGGTGGGACTGGGCTGCATGGGGTTCGCGGAGCTCCTGAGCCGCCAGGGCCTCTCCTTCAACGACCCGGAGGCCGCGGAGTGGGCCGACCGCCTCGTCGAGCAGCTCTCCTTCCACGCCATCCGGGCCAGCTGCGCCCTGGCCCGGGAGCGCGGACCCTTCCCCCGCTTCCCGGGCAGCGAGTGGTCGAAGGGTCGTTTGCCCTTCGACACCCTGGAGGATCTGGAGCGGGAACGCAGGCGGGCCATCGAGGTGGATCGAGGGGGGTGGCTGGATTGGACGGCCCTCCGGGACGCCCTGCGCGCGGGGATCCGCAACGGCGCGGTGATGGCCATCGCCCCCACCGCGACCATCGCCTTGATCGCCGGCACCAGCCCCAGCCTGGACCCCTATTTCAGCAACCTGTTTGTCCGGACCACTCTCTCCGGTCGCTTTGTCGAGTTCAACCCGGCCCTGGTGGAGGCGTTGAAGACCCTGGGGCTCTGGGAACGGGTTCGAGAGCGGCTGGTGGAGACCCAGGGCGATGCGTGGGCCATCCCGGAGATCCCGGAGCCAGTGCGCCGCCGCTTCCCCACCGCCTTCCAGATCCGTCCCGAGGCCCTGCTGGAGATCGCGGCCCGGGCCCAGAAATGGGTGGATATGGGCATCAGCCGCAGCCTCTACTTCACCTCCGAGACCCCGACCGATCTGGCGGAGGTCTACCTGCATGCCTGGCGGAAGGGCCTCAAGGCCACCTATTACTGCTACGTGATGCCTCGTATGCGGGCCGAGCCGGCGACGGTGCGGGTGAACAAGGCGGCCCAACGGCCTCGCTGGGTAGAGGCGGCGGAGGCGGAGCTGCAGGCGGAGGCCGCCTGCGCCATGGACGGCTCTTGCGAGGCCTGTCAGTAGTAGGGGCACAGCGCCGCTACGCCCTCATTGCATCGCCAGCCCATCTCCTTTGAGGAGGACGGCCATGCGATCCGCGCGCGGGTTGATCGGCGGCGATCCGGTGGAGCCGCTGCGTCTTTTTCCTCTGCGCTACCCGTGGGCTTACGCCCACGTGCAGCAGGCCAAGCGCAACACCTGGTTTCCCGAAGAAGCCCCCCTCCACGACGATGTCCAGGACTGGCACGAGCGCCTCACCGAGGAGGAGCGCCAGGCCGTGGAGATCCTCCTGGGCTTCTTCAACCCCATGGAATCCCTGGTCACCA
Organism: Thermoflexus hugenholtzii JAD2; assembly: GCF_900187885.1. Lineage (NCBI taxonomy): Bacteria > Bacillati > Chloroflexota > Thermoflexia > Thermoflexales > Thermoflexaceae > Thermoflexus > Thermoflexus hugenholtzii. The sequence continues at coordinate 79,589 of NZ_FYEK01000078.1, forward strand.
GCAACCTGCTGCTGGCCCTCTATCCCCATCTCACCGCTCCCGAAGTTCGTCTCTATCTCGCCCGCCAGGCCTGGGAGGAGGCCAACCACGCCATGGCCTTCGAATACGTGATCAAGACGCTGCCCGTGGATCGGGAGCGGGTGTTCGGCATGCTGGAGGAACATCCGGCCGTGGCGGCCAAAGCCGCTTTCCAGCGCCGGCTCACCGCGGAGATCCTGAAGCCGGACCTGGACCTGGCTACGATCGAAGGGCGACAGCGGCTTCTGCGCAACCTGGTGGGGTTCTTCGTGATCCTGGAGGGGATCTTCTTCTATTCCGGCTTCGCCTTCGCCCTCTCCTTCCGGCGACGCAACTGCTTACGGGGTCTGGGGACGATCATCGATTGGGTGCTCAAGGATGAGAGCCTTCACCTTTCGTTCGGCGTGCACTTGATCCAGGCCTTCCTCCAGGAGAACCCCGAGGTGCGGACACCCGCCCTGGGAGAGGAGCTGCGTCGGATGATCCTGGAGGCGGTGGCCCTGGAGGAGGCCTACAATCAGGCGCTGTTGCCGCGGCCCGTCCTCGGCCTCCACGCGGGTTCCCTGAACGCCTACGTGCGCTATGTGGCCGACCGGCGCCTGGAGGAGCTGGGGCTGGGCCCGCACTTCCACACGCCCAACCCCTTCCGCTGGCTGGCGGCCGAGATCGACCTCCCGGAGCAGGTGAACTTCTTCGAGGCCCGTAACGTGAACTACGAGGTCGCACGGCCGCGGGAATGAGAATAGAGCATCCGGGCCGGGCTCCGCCCCCCCGCATGTGCGCCTCACGAAGCGCAAGGGCCTGCACACCATAGAGCGCCGAGGGTCTCAATCGTTCGCGGGGCATTCAGGCGGTAATCCCCACGCGCGAGGCCGTCGATGCACCCGCCTGCCTTTGGCTGCGCCGGAAGTCCATCCCAACCCCTGTGGTGCCCATCGGTTTAGAGCCGTAAGCCCTTAACCCTTCGGCGCGATCTGCTCTAATAGGGCTATAATTCTGTGCGCAGAAAAACGAGGGGGACCTATGGAAAAGGCGGCGCCCTTCCCGGATCTGAGCCGGCCGGCTGAGGTGTTCCGGCGATATCCAGAGATTGAGGCGGTTTACCTCGGTGCGGGTCGAAATCCTGCAACGCCGCCTCCGTAAACTGTTGGATTCCGGAGTATCTGGAGCTCGACCGCCGCATCGTGTATGAAGTCCTTCAGCATGGGCTGGGGGATCTGGAGCGGCTCGGGGATTTCTTCGCTTCTTTACCTGTATAGGTGCCGCTATAGGTGCCGCGAGCCCACATCCGGTGGCCGGATGAAGGATACCCGATGGGGACCACAGAGATGGAAGGCACATCGTCCCACCCCACGTGGACTCGAACTGGCCTTCTGATCCAGGAAGAGCGGGTTTGCTGCGAGCGAGCCCGCTCATGGGGGAGACCACGCTCGGCGGCCGTTCTCCTGATATGGCTCACCGCAGCAGCTGCCCTCGCCCTGATGCCGGCGGAGCTGGCCCTCTACGACGAGAACCACGTCCTCTGGCAGATCACCTCTTATCCACCCGCCGGGGTGATCCGCAACCTGATGCGGGACAGCCACCCGCCTCTCTACTATCTGCTGGCGCAGGGATGGCTGGCCTTGGGAGGGTTTGATCATCCGTGGGCTTTTCGCGTTCTCTCCTTCTTCCTCGGCCTGCCCGCCCTCCCCTTGGCCTTTCAGATCGGGCGCCGCCTCGGGGGCCCCCGCCTCGGCCTCGCCGCCCTCACCCTCCTCGCCCTCAACCCCTGGTTCCTCTTCCTTCTGGTCCTGATCCGGATGTATGGCCTGACCGCGACGCTGGGTGCCTGGAGCGTCTGGATCGTCCTCGGGTTGCTGGACCGTCCGACCCCCCGGCGCTGGGCGATCTGGACCCTGGCCCAGGGGCTGTTGCTGTTCACCCACTACTACGGAGCCCTGCTGATCGCCGCCCTCTGGCTGACGCTGCTGTGGCGCCGCCCCCGCGGGTGGCGCGGCGGCCTGCTGGCCGCCCTCCCAGTTGCTGCCCTCTTCGCCCTCTGGCTCCGCCAAGCCTACGCGGGATCCCTGGAGCACACCGTGCGGAACCTCTCCGCCATCCCGGTCCGACCGGGGCCCGTGGAGGTGGTATGGCATTACGGGGCCACCGCCCTGATGGGGCCCTTCGTCGACGGGGTTTTCGCCCGCGCGGCCTCCCTGGCCCTCGCCCTGGGCCTCTCCCTCACCATCTTGGTCCGCCGCCCCCGCCTTAGGGGGCTCTCATCCCGGGGAGGCGAGCTGGCTGTCTGGGTGGGCCTTCCCCTTCTGCTGGGCGCTCTCTTGGCCCTCCGCTGGCCCTTCTTCGCCGCCCGCTACTTCGCCATGCTGACGGTTCCCGGGGCCGTCGCTCTCGCTGCTGGCATCCACCTCCTCCGCCGCTGGGAGTGGATCCCGATGATCCTCGCCCTGGGCTTGATCGGCCTTTCCCGCTTCCCTGTCATGGCTGCGCAACCGCTGGGGCTCTTGGGTCTCGACGCCCTGAGTCTGGCTCTGGCCACCCTGAACCGCTCCGATCCAGTCCTGGTCCAGGCCCCCTGGCACATCGACGCTGATCACCCGTTTTATGAGTGGACAGACCCGAGGCAACGTGCAGTGGTCATGGAGAAGCATCCAGCTTTCTGGTTCGTCGGCGTTTCGATCTACGCGGGGGAGTGGCTTCCATGGCTGGAGGAGATGCGAGCCACCCACACGATCGATTTCGCCGCCACCTACCCCCACCCCATCCCGGAATACGGCGCCAGCCTCTTCCACCTGGTCCGCAAACCCGAAACCGCCCCCTGGCAGCCCACCACCGCCCGCTGGCAAAACGGCCTCACCCTCACCGCCCTCGCCCTCCCCGACCCTCAACTCCCCCCCGGCGCCTCCCTCCGCGTCGGCCTGCGTCTCCACACCGACCGCCCCATCCCGGAGCGCTGGACCCTCTTCCTTCACCTCCTGGATCCCCAGGGCCGCTGGCTCGCCGGCTGGGACGCCGAGCCCAATCCCCCCACCCCCACCTGGACGCCCGGAAGGCCCATCACCCACTGGCACGGCCTGCGCCTCCCGATAAACCTCCCCGCCGGCCGCTACACCCTCGCCATCGGCTGGTATCCCACCGGCTCCAACGGCACCCCCCGCCTCCCCCTTGAAAAACCCTCAGGGGACAGCCTCCCCATCGGCACCGTCGACCTCCTCCCCCTCCCCCGTCCCCCCCGTTGGGGCACCCGGTATGCCCCCGAGCTCCAGCTGGAACCCCCTCGCCTCCTCGTCCGTCCACAGCAGGAAGCCATCGCCGTGTGGGCCATCCTCAACTGGCAGCCCCTCCCGGGTCCCGTGGACCCCGCCGCCTTCCAGGTGACCCTGGCCCTCCCCAACGGCCAGGCCCTCCCCCTCGCCCGCCAGCTGCCGGTTCCCCCCGGCCCCCTGGCCGGACCCGGGTGGATTCGCGACGTCTGGCATCTGGCGCTCCAGGCCCCGCCCCCCGGCCTGGCCTGGCTGGAAGTCCGCTATGGCCCACGCTCCCTCGCCCGCCGTCCCGTCTGGCTACTCCTACCCTACCCCCGGTGGAATTATGATTGGCTCTTCCTGAATCGAACCCCATAAGCAGGGGAGGATTGCTGTGCGCCGCTGGAACGGATGGGGAGAAGCCGCCGTTGAGGTTCTACTCCCTCCCAGCGCCCAAGCTCTCTTGGAGGACCGGCTCGGGCCGGGGACGCCGCCCCGGGACTGCTCGCTGGAGGAGGTCTTGGCCCGCATCCCGCCCTCTCGCCTTCCCAACCACCCGCAGGTTCACACCGATCCCGAGCTCCGCCTGCGCCACGCCGTCGGCCAGGGGCTTCCGGACTGGATCGCCGCCCGCAGCGGCCGGATCCAAGCCCCCGATGGCGTCGCGTTCCCGGAGACCAACGAGGACGTCCGGGCCCTCCTCGCCTACGCCCGGGCGGTGGGCGCCCGGGTCATCCCTTATGGCGGCGGCACCAGCGTAGTGGGGCACCTCCGGGTGCTCCCGGATCCCCGCCCGGCTCTGGTGATCGACCTGGGCCGGATGAACCGCCTCCTGGCCCTGGACCGCCTCAGCGGCCTGGCCACGTTCCAGACCGGGATCCGGGGGCCGGACCTGGAGGCGGCCCTGCGGGCCCACGGCTTCACCCTGGGGCACTTCCCCCAGTCTTTCGAGTATTCCACGCTGGGGGGCTGGATCGCGACCCGCTCGGTGGGCCAGTTCGCCCTGGGCTACGGCCGCATCGAGGAGCTCTTCGTGGGCGGACGGGTAGAGACCCCGCAAGGCCCCCTGATCTTGCCATCGCTTCCGCCCTCCGCGGCCGGCCCGGATCTGCGGCACCTGGTCCTCGGATCGGAGGGCCGCCTGGGGATCCTGACCGAGGCCGTCCTGCGGGTGCGCCCCCTGCCGGAAGCCGAGGCCCTCGGGACGTTCTTCTTCCCGGACTTCGACCACGGCCTCGCGGCGGCCCGGGCCATGGTCCAGGCCGGGATCCCCTTAACGATGCTCCGGCTGAGCACCGCTGAGGAGACCCGGATGACCCTGCTGCTGTCCGGCCGCGAAGGATGGGTCCGCTTGCTCCGGGGGTGGCTCCGGCTGCGCGGGCTCGGGGACACGCCCTGTATGCTCCTCCTCGCCGCTGCAGGGGCCCGCCGCGTGGTCCACGCCGCCCTCGCCGAGGCCTTCCACATCGCCCGCCGGCATCACGGCCGATCGCTGGGGAGCCGCCTGGCCCGGGAGTGGCTGCGCCAGCGCTTCCGCGCGCCCTACCTGCGCAACACGCTGTGGGCGATGGGCTACGCGGTGGACACCCTGGAGACCGCGGTGATCTGGGCCCGGGTGCCGGCGATGGTCACGGCCATCGAGGAGGCCCTTCGCAACGGGCTGGCGGACCAGGGGGAGCGGGTCTACGCTTTCAGTCACGTCTCCCACGTTTACCCCCACGGGGCCAACGTCTACACCACTTTCCTCTTTCGTCTGGCCCCGGACCCGGAGGAAAGCCTGAGGCGCTGGCAACGTCTGAAGCAAGCGGCCAGCGCGGCGATCCTGCGCCTGGGAGGGACCATCAGCCATCAGCACGGGGTGGGGGTGGATCATCTCCCCTACCTGGAGGCGGAGAAAGGCCCCCTGGGGCTGGCGATCCTGCGGGCGATGTTGCGGGCCGTGGATCCCGAAGAGATCATGAACCCCGGGAAGCTGATCGAGGGTCCCGGCCGGTGAGGGGTCCGATTCGGCCTGAACCTTCCCTTCCCGCAGGGAAACCCCATGATCCCGGATCGCAAGGAAGTCTGGGAACGATTGGCGGAGCCCTGGGATCTGGTGATCGTCGGGGGTGGGATCACCGGGGCGGGGCTGCTCCATGAAGCGGCCCGCCTGGGGTTCCGGGCGGTGCTCCTGGAGGGACGGGACTTCGCGTGGGGCACCTCTAGCCGCTCCGGCAAGATGGTCCACGGCGGGCTGCGCTACCTGCGCCAGGGACAGGTCCGCACCACTTGGCTTTCCGTGAGGGAGCGGGAGCGCCTGCTGCGGGCGCTGCCGGGCCTGATCCGGCCCTTGGGCTTCCTGTGGCCCCTTTACGCGGGGGATCCCATCGGGCGTCCGGCCGCCGCCTTGGGGCTGTGGATCTACGACGCCTTCGCCGGGCGCCAGGCCCACCGGTATCTCGGGCCGGACGCCCTGCGGATCTACGTCCCTCACCTGAACCCGAAAGGCCTCCGTGGGGGCTATCGCTATCTGGACGCCATCACCGATGACGCGCGGCTGGTGCTGCGGGAGATCCAGGCTGCCGTGGGCCAGGGAGCCCTCGCCCTGAACTACGCCCGGGTGGAAGGCTTCCGACAGACCCGGACGGGCGCCGTCGAGGGTGTTCGGGTCCGCGATGTCCTGACCGGCCGGGAGGCGGAAGTCCGGGCCCGGGCGGTGGTGAACGCCACCGGCGCCTGGGCGGATCAGCTGCGGGGACAGCTCGGAAGGCCGCCGCGGCTGCGGCTCCTGCGGGGCAGCCACCTGGTGCTGCCCGGATGGCGGCTTCCCCTCGCCCAGGGGGTAATCCTCCTTCACCCGCAGGATCACCGGCCCCTCTACGTCCTCCCCTGGGAAGGTATGGTCCTGGTGGGCACCACCGATGTGGATCACGCCGAGGATCTCGACGCGGAGCCCCGCATCCATCCCGAGGAGTTCGTGTATCTGCTGACGGCCCTGCGCCGGGCTTTTCCGGATCTGGATCTCGGTGAACGGGACGTCGTCGCGACCTTCGCCGGGGTGCGGGCGGTGGTGGGGACCGGGCGTCAGCCGCCATCGCGGGAGCCGCGGGACCACGTCGTGTGGGACGAGGGGATCCTCACGGTGACGGGGGGAAAGCTCACCACCTTCCGGGCGATGGCCCGGGACGCCCTGCGGGCCCTCCGTCGGCGTCTGCCCGCGCCGGCCCATCCCCCTGCCCCGGAGGAGCCGGAACCTGTGCCGGAGCCCCCGGCCGACCTGGACCCGGCGGTGGCGGTCCGTCTGGTCAGCCGGTATGGGCCGGGCATCCTGAGCCGGTGGGCGGAGATCTCTTCGGAGGACCGCGAACGGATCCCGGGGACAGAGATCCTCTGGGCGGAGGTGCGCTGGGCGGCCCGGTTCGAGGGGGTGGTGCATCTGGACGATCTGCTCCTGCGCCGGACCCGGCTGGGGCTATGCCTGCCGGAGGGAGGGCTCCCGTTCCTGCGCCGGCACCGCGCCCGCCTGCAGGCCATGCTGGGCTGGGACGAGGCGCGCTGGGCCTGGGAGGTTCAGCGCTACCGGCAGATTTGGGAGACCAGTTATCAACCCCCGTAATGAGGGGCCGGCCCGGTCGAGCCCTCGCGAGACCCAATCCAGATCAAATGTCCCGCGGCCAGCTGTTGCGCCCCCAAGGAGCGGGCTCCGAGCTCAGCGCACGGTTCAAGCGCCCTGCACCTTGCCTGGACGGATCTTCGCCAAGGTGTTAGGCTAAAGGATAAAGGGAGGCCTGACAACCCTATCATTCCGATTTGAAAAACAGAGTGGCGTTAGCCGGGTAGCTTGAGGCGGCGGACATCATGGGCGAGGCGGCCGGTCTAACGTATCTATCTCCATCCGCTTTCGCTCCCCGGCGAATCGCTGAGCCCGGAAAGGTGGCGTGGAGATGCGCGCTTTTGAAAGCACAACCTGGTCACCTCCTCCGGATTGGCAACGCTTCACCACCATCGATCTGCACGCCGAGGGCGAGCCGCTGCGCGTGCTGGCCACCGGCCTTGACCCGATCCCCGGCTCCACCATCCTCGATAAGCGCCGCTATGCCCAACAGCACCTGGACGGGCTGCGCCGCGCGCTGATCTTGGAGCCGCGTGGCCATGCCGATATGTATGGCGCGATCATCACCGAACCCGCCTCGCCCGATAGCGACCTGGGCGTGCTCTTTATGCACAACGAGGGCTGGAGCACCATGTGTGGCCACGGCATCATCGCCCTGGTCACCTGCTTGCTGGAAACGCGCTTGAGGCCGTCTACTTTCCCCAGCCTGGATTGTGAGCGCCTGGCGGCGAAAGGTGAGCTGCGCATCGATGCGCCGGCCGGCCAGGTCATCGCGCGAGCCACCTTAGCGCCTGACGGTCAGCGTGTGGCCCGCGTAACCTTCCGCAACGTGCCTTCGTTCGCTTACGCCCTCGACCAGGTGGTCGACGTGCCCGGCCTGGGCCGCGTGCGCTACGACCTCGCCTTCGGGGGCGCCTTCTACGCCTACGTGGACGCCGCTGAGATCGGATTGGGGCTGGAGGCCGGCGATTATCGCGCCTTGATCGAAGCCGGCATGGCCATCAAGCGGGCGGTGATGGCGACGCGGGAGATCCGCCATCCCTTCGAGCCGGATCTGAGCTTTCTATACGGCACGATCATCAGCGGACCGCCGCGCGACCCCGCTCATCAAGCCCGCAACGTATGCATCTTTGCGGAGGGCGAGGTGGATCGTTCGCCTACCGGCACGGGGGTGAGCGGGCGGGCAGCGCTGGAGTATGCGCGTGGACGCTTGCGGCCGGGTCAGCCTTTCACGATCGAGAGCATCCTGGGCACTACCTTCACCGTCACCATTGTGGACGAGGTGAACTTCGGTGGCTTCCCCGCGGTGATCCCCGAAGTCTCCGGGCGAGCCTGGATCACCGGCCGGCATGAGTTCGTGCTGGCACCTGATGATCCGCTGCGTGATGGATTCTTGCTGCGGTGAGCGCGCAATCCAACTTATTCCACCAACCCCGGACGCCTTCCGGGATCCACGCCCCATAGAGGGTCCCGCCATTGAGCGAGGCGGCGAGCGAGGCTTTGCCGGAGGGAGGCCCAGCGGTCAGGGTCACCCTGGGCATCGATGCGGGCCAGGGCGATGCGCGCCCAGCGCTGGGCCTCCCGCGGATCCCGATGGGTCCGCTCGTAGTAACGGGCCAGCCGGACCGCCGGCCACACCTCCCCGGGGAACTCCAGGGCCCATGCCTGCCAGACCCGGGCCGCCTCCTCCAGGCGGCCCATCCGGCGCAACAGGTTCCCCAGGGCGTGCCACGCAGTCCGCCGCAGCTCTGGATCCCCGACCTCCTCCTCCAGAGCCCGCCGGAAGGCCCGTTCCGCCGCCTCCCAGCGGCCGCTCTCCTGATACCACTGGCCCAGCTGCACCCAGTCCCACCCCTGCACCGCCGGATCCCGCTCCGGGTTCTCGAACAGATGGGCCAGGCGGGCGGCCAGGGTCACCATCGAGAGGACGTCCTGACGGTTGTGGCGGAACACCCCCTCCAGCAGATCCGGATCACGATGTTGCAGGTAGGCCCAATAACGGGAAGGGATCTCGGCGCCCGGCACGTCATCCGGGGAGCGTTCCAGCCCCAGGACAGCCTCCTCCAGGGCCATCAAGGCGCGGGAAGGCAACCGGCGCCGCCAGAGCCGACGGGCGGTCGGCAGCAAATCCCAGTGCGGCGCATCCAGGCCCCTCCATCGGAGCCCATAGCGATTCAGGCGCATCTCGATCAGCGGAAGATCGAAGCCCCGACCGTTGAAGGTCACCAGGCCCTGAACCCCAGTGGTCAACCCGAGAAACGCCTGCCAGAAGGCGGGCTCCGCCGCCGGATCCGCGAGGAAGAGCTGGCGGAAGACCAGGGCCTCGCCTTCGATCCGGGCGAAGCCGAGGAGGAAGATCATCGTCCCCGCCCCGCCCACCAGACCGGTGGTCTCCGTGTCCAGAAAGAGCACGCCCTCCGCCGGGATGTCCAGCCAGTCCGGATGGCTGGCCAGGGTGGCCACCGCCCCCCGGGGGGCAGTCCTCCAGGCCTCCAGGGGAAGGTCCCCATGCCATGCGAACAACGGCAGGGACTCCTCCCACAGCCGGATCCCGCTGTCGGGGAGGCTGGGAGGCCTTTTCACTTCGGAGGGACGGCCGCGAAGCCGCCGCCAGCGCGCTTCCAGGGATTCCACGTGTATGCGCTCCCGGATTCAATCAACCATCCTCGGCCCTTCCCTCGCTTCCCTTCGGGCCGCGCAGCACTTCCACGCCCATATACGGCCGGAGGACCTCCGGGACGACGATGCTGCCGTCCCGCTGCTGGTAGTTCTCCATGATGGCGATCACCGTGCGGGGCAGGCCCAGCCCGGAGCCGTTGAGGGTGTGCACGTAGCGGGGCCGAGCCCCGGGACGGGGACGGTAGCGGAGGTTGGCCCGCCGGGCCTGGAAGTCCTCGGTGTTGCTCACCGAGCTCACCTCCAGCCACTCCCCGCACCCGGCGGCGTAGACCTCCACGTCGTAGGTCTTCGCTGCGGCGAACCCCAGATCGCCGGTGCAAATCTCCACCACCCGGGTGGGCAGCCCCAGGCGCCGGCACGTGTCCACCACGTCCTCCACCATCTTCTCCAGCTCCAGATAGGAGGTCTCCGGCGTGGTGAACTTGTAAAGCTCCACCTTGTCGAACTGATGCCCGCGCTTGATCCCCCGCACATCCCGCCCGGCCGACATCCGCTCTCGGCGGAAGCAGGGCGTGTAGGCCACGTAGTAAAGGGGCAGCTGGTCGGCCTCCAGGATCTCATCCCGATGCAGGTTGGTGAGCGGGACCTCTGCCGTGGGGACCAGCCAGAGGTCATCCTCCACATCGTGGTAGAGATTGTCCTCGAATTTGGGAAGCTGCCCGGCGCCCACCAGGGCCTCGCGCTTGACCACGAAGGGGACATAGACCTCCGTGTAGCCATGGACCTGGGTGTGGAGGTCCAGGAGCCAGCTGATCAGGGCGCGCTCCAGGCGGGCGCCCAGCCCCCACAGCACGTAGAACCGGCTGCCCGCCAGCTTGACCCCGCGCTCGAAGTCGATGAGGCCCAGGCGAGGCCCCAGCTCCCAGTGCGGCAGCGGAGTGAAGTCGAACTCCGGGAGCTCCCCCTCCACCCGCACCACCCGGTTGGCGGATTCGTCGGGGCCCACCGGGACGCTGGGATGGGGGATGTTGGGGAACCAGAGCAACAGCTCCTCTCGCCGGGCCCCCAGATCCCGCAGCCGGGCCTCGGCTTCCGTCAGGCGCTCCCCCAACGCCCGCATCTCGGCGATGCGGGCTTCTCGCTCGGGTCCGGGAGGCATCTTGGCGATCTCCCGGGAGACCTGGTTGCGCACCGCCCGCAGCCGCTCCACCTCCTGCAGCATCGCCCGATAGGCTTCGTCCAGCTCCAGGAAGCGATCCACCCGCTCCGGCGACTCCCCCCGATGACGCAGCGCCTCCCGGATCTCCTCCGGGTTCCGTCGGATGCGCTCGATGTCCAGCATCCCGCTCTCACCCCGACACGTGGATCCTGTCCGCCATAACCATAAATCCGGCCCCATCCCCCGTCAAGGCACGTCCCCGCCTTCCCGAACAGCCGGGAATGTGATGAAAGGCCATCGCTCCTTCCGAAGCCCACCCAACCCGTTCCCTTCAGGCAACGCGGGATCCCATCGGATCCCCTCTGTATCCAGAGCCCTCCCCTGCGGATCCAGGAAAATCATCGATCACGCACAGAACGCAAAGATGGAAGTTATAAAAACGTAAAGCACTTGCATGGACGTCTCCCATCTGTAAAATAGAGGCAGGAGGAAAATCCTGTGTGGAGGTTTCCATGTTGGTCAATCCTCGAAAGGCGTCGGCGGAGGAGGCGGGGGATCAGGATCGTTTGATGGCCCTGCTGGCTTACATCATCGGGATCATCGTCCCTCTGATCATCCTGCTCACGGACATGAAGAATCGTCCCTTCCAGCGGTATCACGCCGTTCAGGCCTTGGTGGCCCAGGTGGCCCTGATGGTGATCTTCTTCGCCCTAGGGCTGATCCCCATCATTGGCTGCATCGCGCCCCTGCTCGGCTTGGCCGCCTTCGCGCTCTTCATCTATTACGCGATCCAGGCCTACCAGGGCTATTACTTCGAGATCCCGGTGGTGACCGCCTTCGCCCGCCAGCAGGGATGGATCGTCTGATTCGGGGATGCATTCGTGTCATCCATCTATTCGGGTTCAGGGCGGGTGGCGCGCAGGGCGACGCCGGCCAGGGTTCGGAAGAGCTCCGCCACCCCGATCCCGGTTACACACGAGGTCTCCACGTAGGGGGTGCCCCAGGCCCGGGCCAGGGCCTCGGCCTCCCCGCGGGAGACCTCCCGCGGCAGATCCGCTTTGTTCCCCACCAGGAGCAGCGGGATGGACCCCGCATGGGCACGGAGCTCCTGCCACCAGCGGATCAGCTGATAGAACGAAAGGCGGTTGCTCAGATCGAACACCAGCGCGCCGGCCGCTGCGCCCCGATAGAAGAGATCCCGAAACGCCGCGAAGCGCCGCTGCCCCCCCACATCCCAGACCACCAGCCGGACCGCCATCCCCTCCACCTCCACCGGGCACACGTGGATGTCCACCCCCACGGTCATCCGGCGGCGGGGCTCGAAGGCCCCGTGCAGGTAGCAGTGGACCAACGAGGTCTTGCCGACGGTGGCCTCGCCGGCCAGCAGCACCTTGCGCACCGGAACCGCCGGCTTTGAATCCATCGGTCGGTCCGAGAGCAGCTCCCGGAGCCGGGGCCATGGGAACGAAGCGGGGAGGATCCAGTCCCACGGCCCTTCCGGGATCGGTTCCGCCCGGGCCGCTTGAGGGCTCACCCGGATCACCAACGGGGGCCTTGGGCGCTGCTTCCACTGAGCCGCCCATGCCTCCGACATCTCCTCCGCGGCAACCAGGACAGCGGCGAGGGAGCCTTCGGGGAGGGCGAGGGAGTCCGCCTCCTCAGGGGAGCAGGCCAGCACCTCCCACTCCGGCGACAGGGCCTCCAGGAGGTCTGCCAGCCCGAGGGGTTCCGCCTCCCGGATCACCACCAGGATCCGACCGCCGGGTTCCGCCATCCCGCGCCCTCAGAACAGCATATCCGTGAGATCCCGCTCGCGGAGCAGACGCCGGCGCCACGCGTGGATCTGGGGCACGATGAAAGGGAGCAGGCGCATGCAGTAATAGGGCGGGATGATGGGAACGCCAACGAGATCCCCGAAGGTGATGAGCATGAAGAGGTGCTCCATGGATCCCCGCTGGCGGAGGTGCGCCCGCACCATATCGTGCAGCGCCATCCCGTAAAGGATCTCCCCGATGGCCCGCCCCAGGTTACGCATCCGATCCCACGCCACCGTCATCGCCCGGCCCTCCCTTCCGCGCAGATCCCGCCGCTCATCCTATGGCCAGATCCGGCCGTGGCCCCTCCTCCACTCGGAGGGGCGTCTGATACCAGCGCACCGCCTCCCCCAGGCGGGCCCGCATCTGCCAGCCCAGGCTCTTGGGGGCCGCCTCGATGGCCTGGCGGAGCCGCTCCAGCCGCCGCTGGACCCGCTCCCGCTCCGCGGCCTCCCAGCCGGCGATGACCCGGGCCGCCCGCTCAATGTTCATTGTGACCGTGCGATACCAACCCCAGTCGTCAGCGCAAAGGGCGACGATGGCCCGCAGGTCCACCGCCTCCGCCTGTTCCCCCTCCACGACCTCATGGTCCAGCAGGAGGACGGCGATCTCCAGGAGGTCCGCCTCCCCAGCCTCCACGGCCTGCAGACGGGAGAGCAGGAGATACGCCGGGGGCAGCGTAACCTCCTCCCGGGTCAGAACGGAGGCGAACTCCAGGCGATGATACATCTCGTAAGCGTCCAGGAAGATGTCCACCGGCCATCCGGTCTCCGGCTTGCGAAAGTGCAGGCGTCGGGCGCCGTAGAAGGCGTTGAACCGGGTGAAGGGCTCATACCCCTGATCCTGCAGGAAGGCCTCCACGGCCCGCCGCTCGCGGGAGGCCCCCGCCAGCTCCAGCCCAATGAAAGCCGGGACCGGCAGATACCGGAGGGCAGAGGGACAATGATAAGCGATGCCGATGCTCCCCAGCAGCCGCAGGGTGATCCCCTGCGCTCGGGCGGCCTCCACCAGACGCCGGCCCTCCTGGACCAGATCCTGGATCACCGGGGAGACCCGCGGGACGGCAGGGCGAGGCCGGCGGGGAGCGGCCGGCCGCTCTGAGCGCTCCCTCAACGCCGCGGTCAGCGAGCGGACCACCGGGCCCAGGGCCAGGTTCAACAGCGGAAGGTTCACGGAACGAGCGCAGCAGAGGGCCAGGAAGCCGCCGGGCAGTCGTCGGAGGATCAGACGGCCTCCGGTGAACACCAAATCAACCTCCTGGATGCGCCGTCGGGAGGTCTCCAGGGCCTCCATGGTCCGGGCGGCGATGCGCACCGCAGAGGCCAGGGCCTCCAGGGCGTAACGCTCCGGGAGCGTGTGGGCCAGGATCGTCCCCTCCTCCGTGAACAGGATCCCGCCCTCCACGCCTGGGATGGCGTTCACCTCCTGCAACGCCTCCTCCACTCCCATCCTCTGCCCCCTTTCCCCACACGAGAAGTCGACCCTCGGGGCTCACGAGAGCCGGCCGGGGAGCTCGGCGAGCACCAGCGCCGGGGAGGCCTGGGGGGAGAGCGCCAGGCCGACGATGAGAGGGGGATGGCGGAAGATCAGCAACCGGCGCTGGGGTTCGGAGACCACCGCGTGCTCGAAGGCCCCCATCGGGAGGAACCTGGCCAGGGTTTCGGCCGCGGCAGCCAGGTAGACCGTGAGGGCGCCTTCTGCCTCCCCTTTCCCTTCCGGGACGTCCGCGGCCAGCACCACGCCATCCGGGCCGGCCACCACCACCCCCAAGACACCCTCGATGGTCTTCAAACGGGAGACCAGCTCCCCCGAGGGGAGCGAACGCGGGCCTGTGGGCTCCGGAGCGGCGGCTCGCTGCATCCCTTCCAGGAGCAGATCCTGCCAGGGGCGGTAGAGGGTTCGCTCGGGGCTGCGGACTTCATCTTCGAGGGTGAACTGCCCGTCGGTCCAGCGCAGCAATCTCCACAACGCCGGCTCCCCTTTCAGCTCCCCGCACACCGCGTGGACGAGCTCGCCGTCGGAGAAGTAGAGCTCGCCCTCCAGATCCCCGTGGCGGAGCCGGAGCCGGGCCGCGGCCCGGGAGCGACACCCGGTTTCGATCAGCGCGGCCAGCGGGATCTCCCGCAGGCTCCCCGTGGTCGCCATCGCCGCCTCCTCTTCCGGAGGATCGGCCGCGATGCGCCGGCGATGATGGCTCCAGTTTATCTGTGGTCTTCTGCCATGGCAAGGAGCGCCTTACCTTAAAAAAGACCGCGCGAATACACAGAGGAGTTACACCGGCGTCTCCGGGGGAGCCTGACGAAGGACCCACAGCAGGACACCCGCCAACACCAGAAGGGCCAGGGCCTTGTAGAGGGCGGAGGGGATCAGCAGGGCGATCCCACCGGCCACGGCGGCGAAGCCGTAGTAAGTAAAGAGGATGCGCCCGGGGGACCATCCGGCGTCCAACAGGCGGAAGTGCAGGTGATCCCGTCCGCCCTGGGTGGGCCGTCGCCCTCGGCGCCACCGGTAAGCGATCAGCCAGGCCACATCCGCGATGGGCAGGGCCATCGCCATCACCACAGTGGCCACCTTCGCCCCCCCGATGATGGCCAGGACCCCCAGGACGTAGCCCAGGAAGAGGGCGCCGGAGGACCCCAGGAACAGGCGGGCGGGCGGCCGGTTGAAGAGGAGGAACCCCAGGCAGGCACCCGCCAGGGCGGCGGGCAGGAGCGCCACGCTGTGCTGGGGCGGGTCCAGCCGGTATCCGGCGTGCAGGAAGAGCACCGCCGCCACGATGGCCACCACCCCCCCGGCCAGCCCGTCCACCCCGTCCAGCCAGTTCACCGTGTTCATCATCCCCATCAGCCAGAAGACTGTGAGCAGCACCACCACCGGAGGCGGGAAATAAAGCGGCCGGCCGGTCAGGGGATTGTTCACATATTCGATGAAGATGAGGAAGGGAAGGGCCAGCAGGGCGATGAGGGCCTGGCCGAGGAACTGGGGCCCCGGGGGGAGCTCCCGGCGGTCGTCGATCAGCCCCAGGATCAGGCTCAGGGTCCCTCCTAGCAGCAGCCCGGTCAGGCGGATGACCTCTTTCGGATCGAAACGGGGGATCGGCAACAGCTGGGCGAAGAGGACAGTTAGGGTAAAGGCCAGCCAAAGCGCCAGGCCTCCGGACCGGGGGATCTCCCCACGATGGCGTCGGCGTCCACCCGGGCGGTCGATCATCCCCAGGCGGTGGCCCAGGCGCTCCGCCAGTGGGGAGGCTCCGGTGGAGAGCCCCAGGGCCAACAGAAACACGCTGAGGGCCGCCAAGGGAAACGACATGCCCCGCTCATTCTCCCGGGCTTCGGACGACCCGCTCGGCGATGCGGCGGATTTGCTGGAAGACCTCCCGCGCAGGGAACTGCCGGTCCATGGGGAAGCCGACGTGGATCTGCAGGTGATGGGGCTCGTTGCGCCGCACCGAGAGCCGGGCGACGTAGGGGCAGAAGCGGGCCAAGTCGTTCAGGCACTCGGTGATCACACGGGGCGCGTGCGGCCCATGATAGGCCAGGCGCCCGCCGGCCAAGTCCATGACCTCCCACTCCCGCCAGATGATGCGCTGGAGGATCTCCTGGCCGGTCCACATCGTGGGGTTGCCCCATTCCCCTTCGAAGGCTGGCGGCTGGCGTAGGCGCGCCCGCAGGATCATCAGGTCCCGGCGCCCTCGCCAGCGGGAGAACAGCCAGAGGAAGGGCACATCCCGGGGCTCGAAGACCAGCAGGATCTCGACCTCTCGGAATGGCGGCTTCGCCTCCCGCATCCCCAAGCGGACCAGGGAGGTTCCCACCCACTGCAGGGTGGTCCGCTCGCTGAGGAGGGGGAGCCCCTCGCGCATCCAGCGCAGGAGGCGCTGGCCTTTGTGCACGTTCCACTGCATCCCCAGGAAGAACCACCCGACCACCACCACAGCCAAGGTCATCGCCACCGGCACGCCCAGATCCATCCCGCCCGCTCCTGCTGCAGTTTTTTCTCATCATACAACAGAGAGCCTTCGACCAAAAGCCCATTTTTGTAGGAGCGGCTTCAGCCGCAACCCTCGGCGTCATCGAAAACCCAGCGGCTCGAAGTGGTCAGAGCCGTCTCCACTGCGACCCCTGCGTCGTCGAAGCAGAGATTCGGGGCGAAAGCCCCTCCTACAAAAGCCCATTTTTGTAGGAGCGGCTTCAGCCGCAACCCTCGGCGTCATCGAAAACCCAGCGGCTCGAAGAAGAAGACAAGAAGATCGGGGCTAAAGCCCCTCCTACAAAAGATTCATTTTCATTAAAAACCGGGGAGGGCCTGCGTGAGCCCTCCCCGGGTGGGCGTCTCACCTCGGAAAGCGCTACGCGGCCCCCAGCCGCACCACTTGGCGCACCACTTCGCCGCGGGCCAAGGCATCGAACCCCTCATTGATCTCCTCCAGGCCGATGACGCGGCTCAGGAGCAGGTCCACCGGGAGCCGGCCCGCCTGATGGAGGGCCAGGAACCGCGGGAGATCCCGACGGGGAACCGCCGAGCCCATATAGGAGCCCTTGATGGTTCGCTCCTCGCCCACGATGCTCACCGCTGGGACGCTGAACATGCGCTCGGGATGCGGGAGACCAATGGTGATCGTAGTGCCCCCCCGGCGGGTGGCCTGGTAGGCCTGGATCAGCACCCGCTCGCTCCCAACGCTCTCAAAGGCGTAGTGGACCCCTCCCCCAGTGAGCTCACGGATGGCCGTCACCGGATCCACCTCCCGCGCGTTCACGAGGTGGGTCGCTCCTGCCTTCTGTGCCAGCTCCAGCTTCCCGGGGAGGATGTCTACCGCGATGATGGGATAGGCACCGGCCAGGTGAGCGCCCATCACGACGCTGAGGCCCACGCCGCCCAGCCCGAAGACCGCCACGCTCATCCCGGGCTCCACCCGCGCCGTGTTCACCACCGCTCCCACCCCGGTCATCACCGCGCATCCGAACAGGGCTGCCTTCTCCAGGGGGATCTCTGGATCGATGCGGATCAGAGACTCCTGGGCGGCCACGGTGAAACGGGAGAAGGCGGAGACGCCCAGATGATGGTGGAGGGGCTCTCCCGCGGCGTTCCGGAAGCGCCGCGCTCCGCTGAGCAGCGTTCCGGCCGCGTTCGCCCGGTTGCCGTTCTCGCACAGGACGGGGCGGCCGATGGCGCAGTAGAAGCACCGGCCGCACATGGGGACGAAGGAGAAGACCACGTGGTCCCCCGGCCGCACCTCATGGACGCCCGGGCCGACCTCCCGCACGATCCCGGCGGCCTCGTGGCCCAGGACCATCGGCATAGGCCGCGGCCGGGAGCCATCGATCACGGAAAGGTCCGAATGGCACAGGCCGGCGGCCGCCACCTCCACCAGCACCTCCCCGGGCCCCGGCCCCTCCAGCTCCACCTCCTCCACGGAAAGCGGTCGGGATTCGCGATAGGGCGCCGGCCGCCCCATCTCGTAAAGGACCGCCGCCAGCGTTTTCATCTCTCACCTCCTGGTCATGGGGCGGGGCGGATGACCACCATGTGGACGTTAGTCATCTCCTCGATGGCGTAGCGCAACCCTTCCCGCCCCAATCCGCTTCCCTTCACCCCCCCGTAGGGCATATGATCCGCTCGGAAGCTGGGGGTGTCGTTGATAATGATGCCGCCGAAATCCAGCCCCTGGACCGCCCGCAGCACCCGGTTGATGTCCCGGGTGAAGACGGCCACCTGGAGCCCGTATTCGGTGGCGTTAGCGGCGGCGATGGCCTCCTCGAAGTCGTCCGCCTCCAGCACCGAGGCCACCGGCCCGAAGACCTCCTCCCGCACCACCCGCATCTCGGGCCGCACCCGGATCAGGACGGTGGGCCACACCACCGGCCCCTCCCGCCGGCCCCCGGTGACGGCCTGGGCGCCGCCGCCCAGGGCCTCCTGGATCCATCCCTCCACCCGCATGGCCTCTCGCTCGTCGATGAGCGGCCCCACATCCACCCGTTCGTCCAGGGGATCGCCCACCACCATCTCTGAGGCCGCGCGGCTGAAGGTCTCTACCAGCGGCTCGAAGATCCTCCGAACGCCATAGATCCGCTGGACCGAGATGCACACCTGGCCGGAGTTGTAGAAGGCCCCCACCGCCAGCCGCCGCGCCACCCAATCCAGATCCTGGACGTCCTCGGCGACAATGACGGGGGTGGTGTTGCCCAGCTCCAGGGTCAGCTTCTTGATCCCCACCACCCGGGTCAGGCGCTCCCCGACGGCGCGGCTTCCGGTGAAACTCACCTTCCCCACCCCCGGATGGGCCGCCAGCCACTCCCCGACGGTGCCCCCGGGCCCGAAGATCAGGTTGAAGCCTCCGGCCGGCACCCCGGCGGCCTCCAGGACCCGGGCGAGCAGGACGGCGGTGAGGGGGGTGGCGCTGGCCGGCTTGAGCACCACGGCGTTCCCCGCCGCCAGGGCGGGGGCCACTTTGTGGGCCACCAGGTTGAGGGGGAAGTTGAAGGGGGAGATGGCCGCCACCACCCCCACCGGCCGCCGCACGTAGAACCCGAAATATCCTTCCCCTGCGGGCACCGCGTCCAAGGGGATCACCTCCCCCTCGATCCGCCGGGCCTCCTCCGCGGCGATGGTGAAGGTCCAGATGGCCCGCTCCACCTCCGCGCGGGCCCACTTCAGCGCCTTCCCCGCCTCCGCGGCGATCAGCCGGGCGAACTCCTCCTTCCGCTCGCGGATCATCCCCGCCGCCCGCAGCAGGATCTCTGCTCGACGCCAGGCCGGAAGGGCGGCCATCGCCTTCGCGCCCTCCTGGGCCGCGGCCACCGCCGCATCCACGTCTTCCCGCCGCGCCTCGGGCACCTCCCCGATCACCTCGCCGGTGTATTTGTCCCGCACCGGGATCGGCGCCCCTCCATCCACCCACTGGCCCCCGATGAAGAGCCGGGCTGGGCCGAAGGTCACACGCTCCCGCACCATGGCGCGCCTCCTCGCTCGGGATAGGATCGGACCTCGTGGAGCCCTTGTCTGTCTACCAGGTTACCACGGATCTGCAGGGCCTTGAACCCAGCGCCTCAAAAGATCCCCACCTCCGGCGGCGGGGTGATGGCCTCGCCCGGGAACGTCCAGATGGGATCCAGGATTCGGAAGGGATAGTCCGGATGGGACTTGGTCTCCCCCCAGACCACATCCGCCACCACCTGATGGTCCTCCCGACGCAGCGTGATCCGACCCATGGGAGCCTCGTAGCCAATGCCCTCCAGGTAAGGGATCAGGCCTTCCGGCTCCAGTGTCCCGGCCCGCCGGATCGCCCCGGCCAGCAGGCGGAGGCCCAGGTAGGCGTTCTGGGCGTTGTAGCTGGGATAGCGGCCGTAGCGCCGGAAGTACGCCTCGACGAAGCGCCGGTTCTCCGGGGTGTCCGGCCACCGAAACCAGTAACGCGTGCCCACCCACAGTCCCTGAGGCATCTCCTCGCCTAAGGCTTCCAGCACCTCCAGGGCGGCCCCCAGCTCCATAAAGACCGCGCAGCGCCGGAACAGCCCCATGGCCTGCCCCTGGCGGATCAGGCGGACCAGGTCGCCGCCCCACGAGGAGATCCAGAGGGCCTCCGCCCCCGAGCGCATCGCCTGCCGGATCCAGGGAGTGAGGTCTTCCGCCCCCGGCGGATGGAAGATCCCTTCGGGGAGGAGCTCGGCCTCCGGCTTGAGCTCCCGGAGGAAGCGAGAGAAATAGGCCCAGGAGAAGTAACCGAAGGAGTAGTCCGGGCCCAGAGTGGTCCATGTGATATACGGCAAGGGGGCCACCAGGAGGGCGCCCGCCCGGGCGTTCTGGGCCACATTGATGCTGCAGCGGAACACATAGGGGTTGAAGAGCTCGCCAGTGATGCGGGGGCTAGCGGCGTGCGTGACCATCAACACGCACCGGAGCTCCGGGAGCAAAGGGACCACCGCCTCGGCGACGGCGCTGGAGTCGATGCCGATGAACAGGCGGACGCCGAGCTCCCGCGCCATACGGCGGACGACCTCCACGGCGTGGGCGGGGCTTTTCTCGTCCTCGATGAGCAGCTCCACCGGCCGCCCCAGGAGACCGCCGGTGGCGTTGATCTCCTCCGCCGCCAGCTCCAGGCCCTGCCGCGCGGAGGCCCCATAGGCGGCCGCCGCCCCGGAGAGGGCATACAGGGCGCCGATGCGGACCGCTCGCTCCGAGAGGCCCATCTCACTGCCCTCCCTCGC
The DNA here is from genome assembly GCF_900187885.1 of Thermoflexus hugenholtzii JAD2. Classification (NCBI taxonomy): domain Bacteria; kingdom Bacillati; phylum Chloroflexota; class Thermoflexia; order Thermoflexales; family Thermoflexaceae; genus Thermoflexus; species Thermoflexus hugenholtzii. Next base: position 100,237 of record NZ_FYEK01000078.1, read on the forward strand.
CGGGATCCTGGATCTCTCCCCGCTCGATGGTGTAGATGCGCTCCGCCAGGGCGCTGATCCGGTGGAGATCGGACTCCGCCACCAGCACCGCTATGCCCTCCGTCCGCAGGCTTTGCAAGATCTCCCCCAGACGAAGCGCCATGGCGGGCGACAGCCCCTCGAAGGGTTCGTCCAGGAGCAGCAGACGGGTCCCGTGCATCAGCGCCCGGGCCAGGGCCACCAGCTTCTGCTGGCCCCCGCTGAGCTGGGCGGCCCGCCGCTCGGCCAGCTCCGCCACCTCCGGCATCCGTTCATAGACCCAGCGGAGACGCTCCGGGGCCCCAGGAAGGCCGATGGCCCACGCCGGCAGCAACAGGTTCTCCTCTACCGTCAGCGGCCCGATCAGCCGGCGGTCCTCCGGCATGTAGCCGATCCCCAGGGCAGCCCGCCGATGGGCCGGCAGGGGACGGAGATCCTGTCCCTCCAGGCGGAGGCTCCCGCCCTGGAGCGGGACCAGCCCCATGATGGTCCGCAGGGTGGTGGTTTTGCCAGCCCCGTTACGGCCCACCAGGCCGGTGATCTGGCCCGGGAAGGCCTGCAGGCTTACGCCTCGCAGGATCGGGAAGCCCCCCAGGGAGACGCGCACGTCCTCGAGCTCCAGCATAGGGCTTACTCCCATCCCAGCACCGCGCGGCGGATCTGGGCGTCGGCGAAAAGGGCCTGCGGGTCGCCGTCCGCCACCACGCGGCCGTTGTGGAAAACCAGCACCCGCTGGGCGTAGCGATACACCACCTCCATGTCGTGCTCCACGAAGAGAGTGGTCACCCCGGCGCGCCCCAGGACCTCCATCAGGATCTCCATGACCCCGAATTTGTCCTGGGTGCTCACCCCGCTGGTGGGCTCGTCCATCAGCAGCACCGTCGGCCGCAGGGCCAGCGCCATGGCCACGTCCAGGAGCTTCCGCCCCCCTTCCGGCAGCTCCCTCACCGGGCGCCGGGCATAGTCGGCGAGCCGGAAGGCAGCCAGCAGCTCCATCGCCTCGGCCACCGCGTGGTCCCGCCCCAGCGGCCCCCAGAAGTCCAGCCCCCGCCCGGAGCGGGCGGCGATGGCCAGCAGGAGGTTCTCCAGGACGGTCAGCCCGGGGTAGAGCTGGGGGATCTGGAAGGAACGCACAATGCCCATCCGGGTGATGGTCCGCGGCGGGAGCCCGGTGATGTCCACCCCCCGATACAGAATCCGACCCCGGTCCGGGCGGACGTAGCCGGTGATCAAATTGAGGAACGTGGTCTTCCCAGCCCCGTTGGGCCCCACCAGGCCCACCCGTTCCCCGGGGCGGATCTGCACGTTCACGTCCTCGGCAGCCACCACCCGACCGAAGGTTCGGGTCAGGCCCCGCGTTTCCAGGACCACATCCATCCGGACATCCTCCGCGTGATGAGCTCGTAGAGGGACCAGAGCCCTCCGGGGGCGAACCCCACGATGGCCAGCATGATCAATCCCAGCCCCATCTGCCAGGTGTAAGGGATGTATTTATAGGCATAGGTCCGGAGGAACTCGAAGACGATGGATCCCACCAGCGGGGCGAAGACGTTCCCCGTCCCCCCGAGCAGGGCGACGAAGACGAACTCCCCTGAGGTGGTCCAGTAGGCCAGGTTCGGGTCGATGTGGCCCACGCTCATCGCGCTCAGGGCCCCGCCCAGCCCGCCCATGGCCCCCACGAGGAGCACCGTGATATAGAGGGCACGGCTCACCGAAAGCCCCAGGTATTCCACCCGCACCTCGTTGTCCCGGATGGCCCGCACGGTGTAGCCCAGGGGGGATTGGAGATACCGGAAGATCAGGAAGACCATCACCGCTGTGCAGGCGAGGGTGAACAGATAAAGGGCGGAGCCCAGATGCTCCTCGGGGGGGCTCCAGCCCAGAAAGGTCGGAGGGGGGATGCGCAGCCCGTCGGTGCCTCCGGTGATCCAATAGGCCTTCACCAGGACGCCGTAGAGGATCATCGAGAAGGCCAGGGTGAGCATGGCGAAGAAGATCCCCCGGTAGCGGGCCAGCAGCGGCCCGGTGAGGGCCGCGATCCCCAGGCCTGCTCCGGCCCCCAGGGCCACTCCCACGAGGGCGTCCCGAAGCCCCAGGTCCCGCACAGCGAACCCCACCGCGTAGGCCCCGGCGGCGAAGAAGAGCCCCTGTCCGAAGGAGACCAGCCCGGCCTGCATCAGCAGCACCACCCCCAGCACCAGCAGCCCGCGGGCCAGGGCCAGGGTGAGCAGGAACCGGCTCCAGCCGGGCAGGAGGAGCCCCAGCCCGGCCATCCCCGCGATCAGGATCAGCCCTCCGAAGGGGCGGAGCTTCATACCCGTCGCACCTCCTCCATCCCGAACAGGCCGTGCGGCCGAAGGAGCAGCACCATCGCCATGACGAGATAGATGGCGAAGAGCTCCAGCGCCGGGATCCGGTGCACCATCAGGGAGCGGACCAGGCCCACCAGGAGGGCGCCGGCCGCCGAGCCCTCCAGGCTCCCCAGCCCCCCGATCACCACCACCGCGAAGGCGAGGACGATCACCTCCACGGAGAGGCCGGGGACCACGGAGATCATCGGGGCGGTGAAGGCGCCCCCTAAGGCGGCCAGGACGGCCCCCAAGGTGAAGGTGAGCAAGGAAACCCGGGGGACGTTCACGCCCATCGCGGCGCTGATCTCGGGATCATGGATCATGGCCACCACCAGCCGGCCGATGCGGGTGCTGTGGATGAAGAGATAAAGCGATCCACCGGCCAGCAGCGCGACCCCGAGCAACAAGAAGCTGTAGCCCGGATACGGGATGCCCCCCAGCTGGACGATCCCCAGCAACCCGTAGGGCTTGTAGGCGTAGTAGGGGTTCACCCCCCACACGAGCTTCATGAGATCTTCCAGGATCAAGAAGAGGGCGTAGGTGGCCAGGAGCTGGTAGACGGGATCGCGTCCGTAAATCCATCGCAACAGCCCTCGCTCGATGAGGGGGCCGGCGACGGCTCCCACCACCAGGGCGGCCCCCAGCAGGGCCAGATAGCTCCCCAAGGGCCAAAGCCCCCGGTCAAAGTAAACGAGCACCACCGAGGCAGCCGCGTAGGCCCCCAGTGCGTAGAGGCTGCCGTGGGCCAGGTTCAGGATGCGCAGCACCCCGTAGATCAGGGTGAGCCCCGCGGAGATCAGAAAGAGCCACGAGGCATACACCAGCCCATCCGTCAGGATGATCAGCGCCGTCTCCATCCACGCCCCTCCGCGTCGGGAGGGGGGCAGGGCCTGCGCCCTCGCCCCCCTCCCTTAATGGAAATTACGGGCACTTCGCCCCGGGGAACCCCTGGGCGATCCAGTCGGGGGTCTTCATCCCGTCGGGCGGGTTCACGCACTCCGCGGGGAACTCCATCACATCTGTGAGCTTCACCTCCCCGGTCGCCGGATCGAAGTCCCCTGTGATCCCCAGGACGATCGGCTCCACCGCCTGATGGCCCTTCCCCAGGGCCATGCGGATCGTCCCGCTGGGGGTCTCGAACTCCAGATACTCGAAGGCCGCGATCACCTGATCCACTGTCGGCCACTTCCCGCCGTTGGCGGCGATGGCCTTCTCATAGGCGGCCTTCACGCCCAGGATGGCCTGGGCGATGTGGTAGGAGGGGTAGACCGGGCGGACCACATAGCGGTCCTTATAGATCTTCACGAACCAGTCGTTGAGAGGCGTCTTCGGGGCCAGGGCCCCGTGAGGCCCCCGGCCGGCGATCACGATGCCCTTCGGAACATCCCGGCCCAGGCGGGGGAGGATGGTATCCCCGGTGGTCAGGATGGCCGTCGTCTGCTGGAAGAGCCCGCGAGGGGCGGCTTGGATCACAAAGGCCTCCAGATCACCGCCCCAGAAGCTGGTGTGGACCACCTCGGGGCGGGCGGCGAGCATGGCGGAGAGCTCCGCCGAATACTCGCCGGCAAACAGCCTGGGGAAGTGCTCCCCGACCACCTGCACATCCGGCTTGAGTTTGAGCACAGAATCCCGGAAGGCAGCCCAGGAGTCCTGGCCCCAGGCGTAGTTCTGGTTGATCCCCGCGATGCGGCGCAGATTGGGCTTCATCCGCAGGATGTAGCGGGCGGCGCCGACGTTCTCGATCACCTGATGGGCGTGGGTCCGGAAGACGTAACGGTAATCCCGCTCTTCGAAGATCTGGTTGGTGCCGCAGTCAAAGAGCACGGTGAGGGTCTTGAGCTCCTCGGCCACCGGGGCCACCGCCAAGCAGTCGGAGCTGGAGATGTAGCCGATGACCAGGTCCACCTTCTCCTCCAGCACCAGACGGCGGAACTCCGCCACCTGCTTCTCCGCGCCGCCGGCTTCGTCCACGTAGATGGCCTGGATCGGGACCCCGCCGATCCCCTTCTGGTCGTAAGGGGCGGGAGCGTTGCCGGCGTTGAGGTTCTCGATGAGAACCTCCGCGGCGTTGCGAGCGGGCACTCCGAAGGGCGAGGCCGCCGGGCCGGAGAGGAAGGTCACGATGCCGATCTTGAGGGCGGCCGGGGCCCCGGGGACGGCGGGGGTCGGCGTGGGGGGCGCCGCCGTCGGGGTCGGGCCGGCC